>CAIKHZ010000162.1 GCA_903827375.1 Akkermansiaceae bacterium | reverse complement strand
GCCCACAGCCGACAGTTAGGGAATCCGACTTGCTCGCTCTGTTGTCGAAAGCGAGGTCGAACAATGAGATCTGATGCTCTTGCGCTGGGTGCTTTGTTCAAGGGGCTCTGCCTGACCCTGCTGCTGGCCTTGCCCGGCAATGTCCAAGGTGTCACTGCGAAGAAGATTGATCTCACCGCCGACAACAATCGCTTGTTGGTTGACCGCACCTGGACCTATAACCTTGGACCAACCGGGATGCGCGGCTGGATTGACAACGGTTGGCCCGAGACACCCGCACAGGATGGCTATACGGCATTCGCCCCTTATCAGATTTTGGTGACTACGGTGGCCGCCGGCACCCCGGCCGATGGCATCCTGACCGTCGATGACGTGATTCTGGGCGCGAGTGCTGGCAGTGGCGCGGTGCCGCTATTCACCGGTGATGCCCGCAAAAGCCTGGGCTGGGCGATCGGTGCCGCCGAGGCCGCCGATGGCATCCTGAGGTTCAAACGCTGGCGCTCCGGGGTGGCCACCGCGGATGTGACCATCAGCCTGCCCGTCATGGGTGCCTACTCCGATACGGCACCCTACAATTGTCCCAAGACCACGCTGATCATGAATCGGGCCGCAGCGAGTCTCGCACAAAAAGGTTGGGGCGGGTCTGGCGGGGCGGGCGCCGTCAATGCGCTGGCCCTGCTGGCTACCGGCAATCGCAGCTACCTGCCCATGTTGCGGTCTTATGCCCGCTCGCTGGCACCCCGAGACCTTGACCTAGAGCGCAGCGGGATATCGGCTTGGAATTGTTACAACAGTATCTTTCTGGCCGAGTATTACCTGCTGACCAACGACGATGCGGTCTTTCACGGACTCAGCGAGTATGTCATCTACGCGGCCAAACATTCGAGCATGTTCGGCACGGCGGGTCACGGGTTTTCGACTGTGCCGCCGCCCGGCGGTTGGGTGGCCGCGGGAACCCATGGCTCGATCCCTTCGTATGGCCCGGTCAATCAGGCCGGACTGGCAGCCCAACTTTCGATTGTGTTAGGAAAAAAGGCCGGCGTGGTGAGCCCGGAGATCGATCCAGCCATCGAGCGGGCGGCGAAGTTTTTTGGCTACTATGTCAACCGCGGGTCCATTCCCTATGGCGAACACCAACCGTATTTCGGCGAACACCAACTTCAGGATCAAAGTCGCACGTACTATGACCACTGCAGCAATGGCAGGGACGGGTTGGCGGCGGTCATGTTCGCTTGCATGGGCAACCATCCGGTGCAGACGGAGTATTTTTCGAGGATGTCCGTGGCGGGCTACACGGGCGAGCAATACGGACACACCGGGCAGGGGTTCAGTTACCTATGGACGGCGCTGGGCGCCAATGTGGGCGGTCCGGCGGCGGTGACTGAATATGAAAAGAACCTGCGCTGGGACCGCGACATGAAACGCCGCTGCGACGGGTCCTTTGTGTATGAAGGTGACGAGCAATGGGGGCCCGGCCAAGCCTACGACTATTGGGACGATTACTATACTTATTATGATTTTGGCAACCCCACCGCCTATTATCTCCTGCACGCCTCCATCCCCTTGAAGAAACTTTACATCACCGGCAAGAACGCAGACCCGGCAAACACGCTAAGCAGCGGCGCACTGAGCAATGCGCTCTGGGCTACGCACTTCACCGAGGCCTGTGGCACTTATACCAAGGCACAATTGGTTGCAGCCTTGGGCGAATGGGATCCGATTGTGCGCTTCAATGCCGCCACTGAATTGGCCACCCGCACTCTGACCCCTGCTGAGTTGAACGCCCTGATCGCCATGGCGGAAAATCCCGCCAGTGCCAATCAGCGTGAGGCGGCTTGCACCGCCCTAGGTTGCTTGAACGCCACCATCGCGGTGCCCGCCCTGGCACGCCGACTCAATGATACTGACCTCTGGGTGCGCGCCAAAGCCGCCAAGGCGCTGGGCCAGATCAACGCTGCGGATGTGGCTCCGGCGCTGCCAGATATGTTAGGATCGATGGTCGCCAACGTGGCACCCACCTATCCCTTCGAGGTCGGCTTCAATTGGGATGATCCCTTGCAGATCGCCAACGGCTATCTGGCAGAGACGCTGTTCAGTCGTTTGGTGCCTTACACCCTGACTTCGGATAAGGCTTTGCTCTATCCGGCGGTGCGGACTGGAATCAAACATCCGGCCGGCATGTGGCGCAATCAACTTAGCGACTTCGTGCAGAACAGCTTGACCTTGGCTGACATTAAGGCACTGGCACCGGATCTGTTGGAGGATGCGCGAACCGAGGGACCGTGTGACCGGATGCTCACCCCCTACCCGACTTCGGCCGCCATGAGTGCGCTGCTGAAGTGTCGCATGCAAGAATCGATCCAAGTGTGCATAGACAAGGTGGCTTACTCGGGTGATATCAGCAGCACAGCCCTCGAGGGATTGGCGAATTATGGCGAGGCGGCCCGCTGGACGCTGCCGGATTTGTATGCGGACCTCTCCTGGTGGCCGAATGGCGGAAACTACAATATGCTAGTCAGCACCCTTGCCGCGTTGGAAGCCGCCACCAGCAGCCCAGCGCTCATCGCTACGTTGCCGATAGCCGACCCGCAAATCGTGGTCACTCCTGGCAACACGCCCATGGCCATCACCCTCACCGGCTCCTCCTGCCGGTCAAACCCGGTGGCCTGCTCGGTGGTGACCCAACCGGCACACGGCACCCTAACAGGCACGCCGCCCGACCTGACTTACACCCCCGCGATGGGCTATCAGGACTTAGACCAGTTCACGTTCACGGTTACCGACAGCCTAACACAGTCGGCGCCGGCGACCGTGGATATTGTGGTTGGCAGCGGTGGCAGCGGCCTGACCGGACACTATTACGACAACGTGGATCTCACCTCGCTCCAAGCGACGCGCAGCGACCCCGCCGTGAACTTTGATTGGGGCACGGTTCCACCGAGTCCGCTGGCCGCGGGCACCTACAGTGTGCGCTGGACCGGACAGGTGCTGGCACCGGAGAGCGGGACCTACCGGTTTTCCACGCGCAGCAGCGACGGGGTTCGCTTGTGGGTCAACGGCACGCAGGTGATCAATGACTGGAACAATCAGTCCAGCAACATCTGGAACGACAGCGCTCCCATCACCTTGGTGGCGGGTCGGAAATACAACCTGAAGATGGAGTACTACGACAATGACATTGCCAATCCGGCGACGGTGAGGCTGTGTTGGTATATTCCGTCCCGCCAGGCCGCCATGATCATCCCGCAAGAGTTGTTGTTTCCAGAGGCGGGCGTGAGCCTGACTTCACCGCTGGACGGCGCACGCATCGGTCTGCGGGCCGGACAACCGACGACGCTCACGTTGACGGCCGATGCTGCGGATGTGACCGGCACGGTGACCAACGTGTCCTTCTATAATGGCGGCACGCTGATCGGGTCCATTGCCACAGCGCCCTATTCGGTGGTGTGGACGAATGTGCCGGCGGGCGAGTATCATCTAACAGCCAAGGCGACCACCGGCGCTGGTCAGGTCATCACGTCGGCCGTTGCGGTGATCGCCGTGGACAGTTACACGGTTCCCGTCACCACGGGTCTCGCCTGCCACTTCGATGCGGCCGTCGGCGTCACCAGCGATGCAGATGGGGTGGTACATATCTGGAATGACCGCTCCGGCAATGCGCATCACGCGACCTTGGCCAGCGGTGCACCGGTCTTTGTCGCGAATCAAATCATGTCGCAACCAGTGGTCCGGTTCCAGGACAACGCCACTTGGTTCGACGTTGCCGGCAAGTTCTTTGCCAAAGAGCAGTATGTCGTGGTGCGCTCGCCCAGCGCCACTTGGAGCGGCGACGGTTCGTTCCTCGGCCGCAAATCCAATGATTTTGGTTCAGTGCGGTCCTCGAGTTCCAATCTGGCGAATGGCACCGACGGGTTCTGGCAAGACCACTTCCCGGACGCAGTTTCCAAGAACGGCACAGCGTTGGCGAAGAATAGTGTGGCTGGCAGTGGCTTTCATCTCGCGCCCATCACCGACTTCATGCTTCTCAAGATCACCGTCGATGCGAGCGCAAGCGCGGCAAATCTGGCACAGTATCCATTCTATCAAATTGGGAAGTGCGAGACCCTCGGCTCGATGATGTTCGACGTTGCTGAAATCATCGGGTACTCCACCGCGCTGTCAGCGAGCGATGAAGCTTTGGTCGGTGGCTACCTGGCCGCCAAATACGGGCTGGCCACGACGTATCCGGCGACCGGCAGCCTAGCCAACCGGCCCGCCACCGCAGTGACTACCACCAGCTCGACGCTCAACGCCACGCTGATGTGCAACGCGAGCAACTATGACGTGGTCGCCTTCTGGGGTCCCATCAATGGCGGCATGAACCCCGCCAACTGGGCCAACTCGGCAAGCATCGGCTCATGGTCCAATGTGACGTCCATCAATCTCGCTCGCACGCTCACCAATCTGGCACCCGGCACGACCTATTACTTCACTTTCCGCGCCACCAACGCCACGCAAACCATCTGGCCAGCCACCCCGCTGAGTTTCACCACTTCTTCGGCTTATGCCCTCTGGGCGAGTGACCCCGCGCAGGGTCTCACCGCCGGCGTGAACGATCAGCCGGGGGACGACCCCGACCATGATGGCATGACCAACCAACAGGAATTCGCCTTCGGTCTCAAGCCGACCAAAGGATCATCGGTCAACCCGGTCATCAAGCCGCTCGCTCCGGCCACGGGGAGGTTTCAATACACCCGGCGTGTCGGGTCCGGCCTCACCTATCTGGTGCTCACCTCCACGAACCTGCAAGCTTGGGTGGTGGACGCGGGAACCACCGAGGAGAACGTCACCACCAACGGTGACGTCCAGACGGTGACGGTGCATGTCAGCAGCGCTCCAGCCAACGGCAAACTCTTCGTCCGCGTCCAAGCACAATGAGAGAGATGCAACAAGATCACGAGCAGAGACTCAATGCAAACCCATACCTATCCGATGGCAGGTGAGCGGGCACGGCCGACGGTCGCGCTGATCGCGTTGCTGGCACTCGGACTGGCGGGCGGTGCGCCAGCGACTACCGAGACCTTTGGTACGGGCACCAGCCAGTTCTCAATGACGTTCAATCCGAGCACGGCCGCCTACGAGATGGGTGACACAGAGGTCCTCAACGACCAGTTCAACAAGTTCTATCAAGCGACCACGGGTTCCGCCTATGCCATCAACGTCGGCCGGGCACTGACTGATACCGTCTGCCAGGTCAGTGGGATAGAAGTGGTGGATTTCATCAACTGGCTGAACACCCGTTTGGGCTTGCCACCAGCTTACACGTTCAACGCGAGCCACACCGCTCTGGTCAACTGGAATCGCGCGTCGGGAGCAAGATTTTTCCTACCGAAGGAGGCTGAATGGAACGCGGGCTACACCTTGAATCACTACGCCCCGGGTCCTTGCGCCTTCGAGTGGATCCAGGCCGGCACTGGCGTTGGCACCGTCATGGATGGTGTGAACGACGGGGTTGCCAATAAGAAATGGAATGGCGTTTTTACTAACAAATTCTCGGACACGGGGTTTCGGGTCATTCGGGCGGTTCCTCCGGTGGGTTCGCTGGACCACTTCGACGTTGCGGTAAGCTCACCGCAGTTGGCGGGTTCGACGTTCAGCATCACGGTGACAGCCAAGAACGCCAGCGGCAACACGATGACCGCCGATAATTTAACATTGGTGACCATGGCAAGCAGCACCGGTCACGCGCAGTTCGACAGCAACGCTGACGGCACGTCCGGCGACAACACCAAGACGCTTGCAAACGGCACTTTCACGATCAATATGAAGGACGACGTGGTGGAAGTCGTCACCATCACGGCGACCGGTGGAGGGGGGAGGGGCACCAGTAAGGCCATCACGATGAATGCTTGGCCCCCGCCGGAGATCGTGACCTTCGGCACGGATGCCAACCAGTTCTCATTGACGTTCAATCCGGTCACGGTTGTATATAACGCGGGCGATACTCAGATCCTCAACGACCAGTTTAACAAGTTCTATCTGGCGACCAAGGGGTACGCCTTTCCCAATAATCCCGGCCTGGCACTGACCGATACCGCCTGCCAGATAAATGGAGTTGATCTCGTGGATTTCATTAACTGGTTGAACACCAGTTCAGGCTGGCCCGCAGCTTATACGTTCAACCAAGCCCACACCGAGCTCGTTAGTTGGAACCGCGTGCCGGGATCGAAGTTCTTCCTGCCGACGGAGGCTGAGTGGAACGCGGCTTTGGCCTATATCCACTATGCGCCCGGTCCCTGCGTTTCCGAGTGGATCCAGGACAACGGCAGTGGTGATGGTGGCAACCTGAATGGCGTGGACGACAGGGTTGTCGGCAAAAAATGGGATGACGGTTTCAATAATACCTATTCCGATGTGGGTTTCCGGGTGATCAGTGATCCCACAGTCCGAAGCCCGTTCGAGTCGTGGATCATGGGCGCTCCCCAAACCGGTTTCTCCGACGATCCTAACCACGACGGCGTCGCAAACGGCCTCGCCTGGCTCTTGAATGGCACGCCGATGGGCAACAGTCGCTCACGTCTGCCCCTCGCCACCAACGCCGGCGGTAAGCTTGTCATGAGCTTCCAATGCCTGAGGGCGGGCGCTCGCGGCACGGCGGCGCTGAGCGTCCAGTATAGCAATGACCTCGGTATGGTCGATTCGTGGCACGCCGCAGCCGTCCCTGACTCCACCCCGACGGGGCCGATCAACGGTGTCGTTTTTACCGTCACGCCGATCCCCAACTCGAACTATCAGAATGTCACCGTTGAAATTCCACTCTCCGCCGCGTCGAACAACGGCAAACTCTTCGGACGCTTGCAGGCCACGGATAAATGAACAGATCGGCGGGCACCAGAGCCCGCTCTATCAGATGCTAAGCATAGAACTCAGTGCTCGACCCCAAAAGCACCACGGGGTCAGTCCTCGAAGTGCCGATGCATCCTCCAAACGTCGCGGATCAAGACGGTTGTTCCATTGCTCCTCACATCAACTGGGCACCGGCTTCGGCCAGTTCTGAGCGTTCACCGCGGTTGAGGGCGATGTGCGCGGTGAACGGCTGGCCTTTGAGCCGGTTGCGGGTATAAACTAGGCCGTTAGAGCGGCTATCCACATAGGGATTATCGATTTGGGCTGGATCGCCGACCATCACCAATTTGGAATCGCGGGACATGCGGGTGACGATGGTTTTGGCCTCGAGCGGGGTGAGTTGTTGGGCTTCGTCGAGGATGAAAAATCGGTTAGGTATAGAACGGCCGCGGATATAGCAGAGGGCTTCGATTTCGAGGATTCCCTGTTCCATGAGGAGTTCGTAGGGTTTTTTGAGGGGGGTGGAGGAAGGGTTGGCGCGGGGTTGTTTGCGGCGCGGTCCCAGCGGCGTGTCGGGTCGCATCAGCAAGTCCAGAGCATCATGGATCGGTTGGAGCCACGGCCGCATTTTTTCCTCGAGCGAGCCGGGGAGGAACCCGAGTTGCTCGCCCATGGCGATGACCGGGCGGCTGACGGTCATGCCGTGATAGCGGTGTTTGAACATTTCGTGAAGGCCTGCGGCGACGGCGACCAGGGTTTTGCCGGTACCGGCGTGGCCGTAGCAAGTGACAAGTGATATCTCGGGATTGAGCAGCGCATCGATGAGGCAGCGCTGGCCGAGGTTGAGTGGTTTGAGGGATTGGCCATCGGGTATCTTCAATGCCTCGGGCAGGTTCAATCGCACGAAGCGACCGTCGGCGCGGAGGCGGGCTGGGATCGTCTGTTTTTCTCCGGCACCCAAGAGGACATATTCGTTGGTGTGGAGGGCCGAGTTGAGTGGGGCGGCCGGCAGCAATTCGCCGGAGCTTGCGAAGCGCTGGAGTTCATCCACGGCCACTTCGACGTGGCGCAGGTCGTAGCTGGCAATCTCTGCGGCATCGACCTTGTCGCTGAGGTAGTCCTGGCACTCGATGCCTGCGGCGCGGGCCTTCAGGTGCATGTTCAGATCCTTGGTGACGAGCACCACCGGAGCCGCATTGTGCTGCATGAGCAACAAACAGGCGGCTAAAATGCGATGATCAACCCGCTCGCGATCCGGGAAAATCCGGTGAAAGCGATTAAGCACATCGGAATTTTTCGGGCAGGCTGCCGGGTCGTAAATGACCAGGCGCACGGTACCGCCGCCCTCGGTAGGCACGCCGCCAGTGACTTTGGCGGCACCTGCGAACATCTCGATGAGCCGCCGGTGGACCCGCCGCGCGTTGGCACCACGCTCACTTTGCTCGGACTTGAACTTGTCCAACTCCGCTAATACATCCACCGGAATGCATAGGTGGTTCTCCTTGAAACGCTCCAACGCCGCCGCATCATGCAGCAATACATTGGTGTCCAATACATAGTTTTTCACCACTTGGGACGGTGCCGTCAGTCCGAAGTCCACTGGTTTGGGATTGGGCCCGACCAGTCCCCGGCGGGTCACTAATGGGGAGTCATGCTCGGAATCCTCGAATAAGCCCGCCTGGATTTCTTCAGTTTGGTGAATCATGAGTGTATGAGCTGACCTTCGCCGTTTCCCGTCCCTTGGCAACTGGAAAAAGTTGCACTGCTGAGCAGGCATACAGGGAGGCGCATGAAAAGGCCAAAGCCTGTTCTTGCCGAACGGGCATTGTTGGAGCGAGCGGCTTTCTCAGAACAGCAGCTGCGCTGTGGATTGCGGCAGGATGCCGCAACCTGCCGGCGGGACGCCGTCGCTATCCATTGATCGGGCGGCTTCATGGCTTGGTGCTCACTTCGGATCACCGGACAATCCGTTGTTATCCTGCGGTGGGAATCTGGCGATAAATTCGTTATAGTTGACCAATTCCATGCGGCCGTCGAGGTGCTCGATGATGGCAGTTAGGCTTTCCACCCAATCTCCGGAATTCAGGTAGTGGATGTTGCCTATTTGCTTGTCCTCGGGGGTGTGGATGTGGCCACAGATGATGCCTTGGCATTGTTTGTGGCGGGCGAGATCCTGGAGCAGTTCTTCGTAGTGATCGACAAAGGCCACGGCGGACTTGACCTTGGCCTTGACGAGCTTGCTGATCGAGAAGTACTCCTTGCCGCGCCAGGCCCGCCAGATGTTGTAATACCGGTTGACCTGAAGCAGGAAGTCATAGCCAACGGAGCCGAGCGAGGCGATCCATTTGTGATTGGTGGAGACGCTATCGAATCCATCGCCATGGACGACGAGATAGCGTTTGCCAGTGGGAGAAAGGTGGATGTATTCCTTGAGGAACTGGAGCCGTCCGAAGGCCAGCGGCAGCAGGCGTTCCAAAATATCATCATGGTTGCCCCGCAGATAGATCAACTCGGCACCGTCATTTTCGGTCATTTTGAGCAATTTACGGATCACCCGGCTGTGACTGGAACGCCAGCGCCCCCCCCGCCGCAGCGCCCAGCCGTCAATGATGTCCCCGTTGAGCACCAATTTGCGACAGCGAATGTGTTTGAGGAATTCCACGACTTCATCGGCTTTGCTCTCTGCAGTGCCCAGATGAATGTCTGATAGAAAAACGGTCAGGCAGGATAACTTCGTGCGTTTGCCGTGTGAGCGCGGCCGTTTTGATTGAAGTTTTGGCACCAGCGCAACCTCGTTGACGTCCGGCGGATTGATGTCCGTCACAATTTCACTTTCCATAAGGTGTATAAGCGGAAGCTCCAGCGACCTCCGCACCATCGGTACGCTCGCCGACGGCATGGCGCAGTGCGGACTTTGTGACAATATTGTCACCATCAAGGCGGAAATAAGCACTGGCATTTTCGTAGCACACGGCGCGAACCAGTCCGGCGAGGGTGGCAAAATCGTCCGGCAACTCGCCGCGCTCGGCCTCTTGGCCAAGTAAATTGCACAGGATCCGCCGGAAGTACTCGTGGCGAGGGAATGACAGGAACGAGCGCGAGTCGGTGAGCATGCCGACGAAGCGGGACAACAGGCCGGTGGCGGAGAGCGCGTCGAGTTGCATTTCGATGCCGTGTTTTTGGTCGAGGAACCACCATCCGGAACCGAACTGGATTTTGCCGGCGATGCTGCCATCTTGGAATGCGCCGGTCATAGCGGCGAACAGATAGTTATCCGCCGGATTGAGGTTGTATAAAATCATCTTGGGCAAGGCGTCGCGCATGGCCAGAGCGTCGAGGAATCTGGCAAGCGCGGCACCTTGGCGCTCGTCGCCGATGGTGTCGAAGCCGCTGTCCGGGCCGAGTTGTGCATGCATCCTAGAGTGGGTGTTGCGCAGGGCGCCGAGGTGGAGTTGCTTGGTCCAACCGCGTGCGGCATCGAGTTGGCCGAAGAACACCATCAGATAGAACGAGAACCGCTCAGTTTCCTCCGCACTAGCGGCGATGCCGGACCTTGCCTTGTCGAAAATGAGCGAGGCCTCCGCATTCGAGCACTCCAACGCGGGACAGCGCCCCAGGCCATGATCGGACAGCCGCCCGCCCGCCGCGTCGAAATCATCGTGGCGCTTTTGCAATGCCATCAGTAAGTCTGATAGGTGAATGATCGATTGGTCCGCTACCGCCTCAAGCCGGTCCAGCCAAAGCGCCAGAGCCTCTGGTTGGTCCACCTGCAAAGCCTTGTCCGGCCGGAACGTGGGCAGCACCCGCGTGGTCAGCCCGGCGGCGGCGATCGCGTGGTGGGGGTCGAGCGGATCGGCGGGGTCATCGGTGGTGCCGACCATTCTGACGTTGAATTTCTGCAAGAGTTGTTGGGCGCAGAATTCCGGTGCTGCGAGTTTTTCGTTAGCGCGTTCCCAGATTTCGTCGGCACTTTCGGGTGATAGCAGCAAGGGGATATCGAAGTAGCGTTGGAGTTCCAGGTGGGTCCAGTGGTGGCTGGGATTGCGCAGGGTGGATGGCACGGTGGCCGCCCACGCTTGGAATTTTTCGCGCGGTGAGGCACTTCCAGTGATCAATTCCTCAGCCACCCCGTTAGCTCGCAGCAAGCGCCATTTGTAGTGGTCGCCGCCTAGCCAAATTTGCGTCAGGTTGTCCCAGCGTTGATTGACAGCGATATCCCGTGGCGACAAATGGCAGTGGTAATCCATGATCGGCTGTGCCTTGGCCACCTCGTGAAATAACCGCCTGGCGGTGGCTGAATGCAGCAGGAAATTCTCGTCAAGGTAGGCCATGGCCCGAATCACAGCGGATCCTGTGGCGTTTTCCAAGCCGGGAATTGGTAAATCCGCCGTGTTGGCAAATATTACTTTCGCGGGCTGCCCGGCGGAGTCCGCTTGGCCCCGAAGTACTTTTCGCTGCGGTAGCGCAACCATACCCGCAGCACTTGGGGCACTTGCTCTTTGGCGGCCTCACTCAGGGTGGCATAGAGGGCCAGGGCCCGCTCGCGTTCCTGACGACAGGCGCCGTTGTGGTGGGCATCCCAATGGCTGCGGGCCAAGCGAATGCGCCGACACACTTCCCTAACGAGTTCGACCCCGCTCAGGGGTTTGGTTTGGGCGGGTGGGCGGGTCATGGCAAATGGGCAGGTGGGCAGGTCAGGGCAAATGGGCAAATGGGCAGGTCAGGGCAAATGGGCGGGTAGGCGGGTAGGCGGGTGGGCGGGTCAGGGCAATTGTGACACTTGTCCGTGTTCGTGGATAGAGATTACCCCGGGCAGGTTTGCCAGATCGTCGAGAAACTCATGCAGATGGCGGCGAGGCAGGCGCAGGTCGAGTTGAGTGCGCACCGATCCATCAGGGAGATTTTCGTAGGTCAAGGCCTGGCTGGTGACTCGGAATTCCTCGCGCAGCCGCTCCATTTTGATGCGGGTTTTGCCATGGTCTGGATCGAACTCGAGCTCGATGGCGACGGTTTGAAAGCCACCCAAGTGGTGGACTTCCCACTTGAGGACCGCCGCCAGCACGATGCGCACCAGCAGGCTGAGGCCCAAGCCAGCCAGCGGGAAGCCGGCGCCGATGACCATGCCGATGGCAGCAGTGATCCAAATGGTGGCGGCTGTGGTCATGCCGGAGACGCCATTGCGGGAGTGCAGAATGGCTCCTGCGCCGAGAAACCCGATGCCCGTAACGATTTGTCCCGCGACCCGCCCGGAATCCCCGGTGCTGCTGGAGAACACAAACGAGGTGATCGTAAATACCGTCGAGCCAAGGCAAACCAAGATCAGGGTGCGCAAGCCGGCCGGCTTCTCATGCCGCTCCCGCTCGGCTCCCACAAGCGCGCCGCTGGCCAGGGCGGTCAGGGCCAGCACGATTTCCAGCCAGGGTGAGACCAGCCAGATGCGCAGGGAACGAACAAAAACATCAGTTATGCAATGCATCACTTGAAAATCTCGAATTCGTCAATGGTGGGTCCGTCGGTGGCAGCGAGAATGTTGAGGCGCAGCAGACGGGCGCTGACGGCCGGGAACGAGTGCTGGAAATCGGGTCCGATGGTGGTGCCGGCAAACAGGGTGGTCCAATCACCGGTGTCCTTGCATTGGACCTCGAATTGCTGGATGCGTTTGTTGGCACCTTCCCACTCGTGAATGGCGACCTTGGAAAACGTTTGGACCTTGCCCAGATCCACCTCAAGCCACGCTTTGTGGGTGTCAGCATCCGTTGCCCAACGGGTTTCCAAATCGCCGTCTAGCGCCTTGTCTGCGGCATACTCCGGGTTGTTCTGGAAAACGTTAGATGTGGTGGCATGGGCACCGTTGGTGAGTGAGGCACTCTTGCGAGTCAGCGACACTGGCGCGATGTCCAGCGCGGGCTGGTCGATGTCCAGCGCGATGAGCGTGTCGATGGCCGCATGGCTTGCCGCCGGGACGCGCAGGGTGATGCCGGTGGCGCTTTGCTCAAATTCCACCGGGCCGCCGGTTAGGACCCGGGCGGCGGTGATTTTCACGGGAATCGCCGGCAATTCCAGCACGTCGCCATCAAATTGATAGACGTGGACATAGATGCGCTTGTCCTTGCGGGTACTGGCACCCCACTTGCCGGGTTTGAAGGGGCCGCCGCGGGTGGCATAGATGCTTTCACCATATTTTGTCAGCCAATCGCCCATCTCTTTGAGGCGGCCACTTTGAGCGGGATCGATCAAGCCGTCGGGCCGCGGGCCGACGTTCAACAGGACATTGCCGTCGCCGCCTGCGCCGCTGACGAGCATTTTCAAACAATCCGCGAGTGGTTTGACGCCGTCGTTGGCACCGCCCCAAGCCCAAGCATTGTGAGCGGATAGAGTCATGCAACTTTCCCACGGGCGCTGCATGTTGAAGCCGCCGATTTGTTGTTCGGGTGTTTCGTAATCGCCGCCGTCGCCGCTGCGGTTGTTGATCGTGATATCTGGCTGGAGTGAGCGCGCCATGGCGATGGTTTTCACACCGCGGCCCTCGAACATTTGCGGCACGTCATTCCAAATGGTGATGAGCGGACCATAGTTGGTGATGAGTTCGCGGATTTGGCCTAGCAAATAAGCATTGTAGGCATCCAGATCGCTCTTGGCGCGCTTGACGCCACCGCCGGGGCTGGTGAGCGGAAAGTCTGGATGGTGCCAGTCGCAGACGGAGTAGTAGGTGCCAAACGCGATGCCGCCCTTTTTGCAGGCCGCAGAGAGTTCCTTGACGACGTCGCGTTTGAACGGGCTGTTCATGATGTTGAAGTCGGTGAGCTTGGTGTCCCACAGGCAGAACCCGTCGTGATGCTTGGTCGTTAGAACGATGTACTTCATGCCGGCATCTTTGGCGACCTTCACCCATTCGTCGGCATTGAATTGGGCTGGGTTGAATTGTTTGTAGAGGTTGTCATAGGTCTCAATGGGCGTCTCGGCACCTCGCGACCAGCCGATCTCGTGGGCGGTAAGACTCACCGGTCCCCAGTGAATGAACATGCCGAAGCGTTTGTCCTGCCAGGCTTTGATGGCCGCAGGCTGCACCGGCGGGATCTTTGGAGCCTCGGCGGCGAAGGCTGGCAGGGGTGTTAGATTTGCCAGCAGGGCCACGGCGAGCCACAGGTTGCGGATGGGTCCGTTTTTCATGATGAAACAGGGGGTTGCATCTCGGGTGTTAGACCGTTGGGTCCTTGGAGATGAGGGTGGGTGTTGGCGGAGTGCTTCGCTTGGCCAGGGCTGGCAGGTCGAGGCCTGGGAGCAGTTTCGTGAGCATGGCCATGAGGCCGTCGGTGGCGTTGCCGCTGCCGGCAACGAGCACATCCGGGACGATTTTGATGTGGCCTTTTTCGATGGCGGCGGCGACGAGTTCGACGATCTTGATTTGTTTGATGGCTTCCTCGCCGATGGCGGCCTGCTGTTTGTTATAGGCTTGGGCGGTGGCTTCACCGATGGCCGCAATCTTTGACGCCTCGCCATCGCCGATGGCTTTGAGGCGCTTGCCCTCGCCGGTGCCTTCCAGCGCCTTGGCCTCGGCATTGCCTTCGGCTAGAGTGATCATCTCGGTCTTCTTCTGGGTCGCCACTTTCACCGCAATCTCGGAGGCCACCAGCGTCGGTTGCTGATCTGCGGTGGCACGCATCTTTTCCATCTCGGTGCGCTCCGCTTGTGAGCGCTGCTCCATTTTGAACATTTCCTGTTGTTGTTCGGCGATGATGCGCTTCGTCTGCGTTTGCATCAGGTCTTCAGGCAGGCGGATCTGGCAAATAAGAACCGACACGCATTCGACGTGATATCGTTCCAGATCGGCCCGGGCCCGGGATTCCGCCTTGGTCTGTTCTTCCGAGCGGCTTTGCAGAAAGTTCATCGCCGAGGCGGTGGACGCCTGGTTGCGGAACGATGAGTCGATCATCGGATGGATGACATGTTGGATGAGGTTGTCGATGGAGCCGACTTTAGCGACCATGTAGGGGGCTTGGTCGGGGCGGACGCGGATGACCACCTTGACGGAGACTTCGATTGGGAAGCCGTCTTTTGAGATGACATTGAGCTGATCGAAGCGGGTGTCTTTTTGGTCGTCCCAGTCGATCGTGATGTTCGTGGTATCGATGACATAGACCATGAAGGCGCGGCGGTTCAGATAGTAGCGACCTGGGCCGGCGACCTCCTCTTGAATACCGCGGAACCCTTTCGGCACCACATATTTCTCCTTGCCTTCCTCGACCGACGCTCCCACTTGTGTCGAGCCTAGGCGCTTCTTCATCTCATCGGTTGGATCCTCACCCACGTTGGAGACCACCACCCCGACCTGGCCGCGCTCGATGACGGCGACGTCGTCGAGTTCGACGCTGAACATGAAGGGATTGATGTAGTAGGTACCCGGCCTCAGCACGTCGAGCTGCGGACCACGTTGGCCTTGTTTGGTGAGGAAGGCGGATCCGTCCTGATAGTCGTTGTGGCCACTGATCGGGCAGGCAACGTATTCGCGGTCCGGCAGCGGGATGCCGTCGAGGGCGGCCACCAAGCCGACTTTGTTGGCCTCGATGACCACCGCCGGGGCAATCTGGATTTGGAACAGATTGAGGTTGATGCGGTAGGTGCCGGGCAGCAGAACATCGATTTGCGGGCCTTTCTGGCCGCCATTTTTGAGGAACGCCTCACCGTTTTCAAAGTTGGAGTGGCCCGGCACGCTTTGTGCCAACAACCGGCCCATCGGGATGGGGGCTCCGTCTTGGGCGGTGACCATGCCGACCTGGCCCTTGGCGATGACGACGGCTTGGGCCTTGGTGACGGTGAAGAGGTTCGGGTTGATGCGATAGACACCGGGCGGCAGAATTTCGATTTGAGGGCCTTTTTGGCCGCCTGCCCTGCGGAAATCCTCGCCGGACTGGAACGAGTTGTGGCCTGTGACGACGTTGGCGAAGATGCGACCGGCAGGGATGGCCGAGCCGTCGGAGGATTCGATGAGGCCGATTTCGCCTTCACTGATCATGGTGGCGGAGTTTTTCCTGACCTTGAACAGGTAGGGATTGATGCGGTAGTTACCCGGCGGAATAATCTCGATCTGCGGGCCTTTCTGGCCGCCATTCTTGATAAACGCCTCCCCGTTTTGGAACGATGCATGTCCCGTCGCCGCTTCGGCAAAAATTTTGCCTTCGGGAATCGCTTTGCCGTCCACCGAGTCAACGAGGCCAATCTCAAAGTCCTTGATCTCCGTGACGCTGCCTTTGGTCAACTTGAACAAATAGGGGTTGATCCGGTACTTGCCCGGCGGCAATACCTCGATCTGCGGGCCCTTCTGACCACCATTTTTAATGAAGGCCTCGCCGTCTTGGAACGAATTGTGACCGGCCACCACCGCCGCAAAAATATTGCCAGCCGGGATGGATGTGCCGTCCACCGATTCGATCAAACCAATGCCATTCTCCAGAATTTCGGTGAACGGGCTTTTGGTGGCCTTGTAGATGAACGGAATGAGAAAATGCAGGCCGGGCCCAAGCGTGCGGGCTTGGATGCCCACTTCGTTGCCCAGGGCGACCACCCGGCCTTGGGGCATCTTGCGGCCAAACCAGCGCCGCTCGATCAAGGCGATTTCATTGCCGCCCACCACCACCACTGATTGATATACAAGAATCACCGCAGGAATCAAAAGCACCAGCAGCCCGAATTGATCCAAAATGAAATTTAACATGGGGTCGTGATAGCGACCCGCCCCCCCGACGTCAACGACAATGATCGAAAACGCACAGCCTCAATTCGCACGCAGCCGCCGCGCGGCACGCGGCTGTTGACCCTCAAACCCCAGTAAACAACCTCGCTTTTGACAACGGAGCGAGCCAGTCGAAATCCCTAAGCGCCAGCTCTGGACGGATGAGTAATGCATCTAACAAATGTTACCATGCGAGGACTGACCCCATTGTCTGAGTTCTGAGGGTTATTTTTGGGAATAGGCCAAGGCGGCTGCCACGAAGCCGGAAAACAGTGGATGCGGGTGGTTGGGCTTGGATTGGAACTCTGGATGAAATTGGGCACCTAAGAAAAACGGGTGACTTGGCAATTCGACGATTTCCACTAACCCTTCTTTGGCCGAGACCGAGGAAATGACCATGCCCGCCTCTTGCAGGCGCTCTTGATAGTCCGGATTAAACTCGTACCGATGACGGTGGCGCTCGTGGATGCGCTCGACATTGCCATAGAGTTCGGCGGCCTTGGTGCCGGGCAACAGGATGGATTCGCAGGAACCCAGACGCATGGTCGCCCCCTTATCCTCCACGCCGATCTGCTCTTCTTGCAGGCTGATGATCGGGTGCGGCGTGTCTTTGTCAAACTCGGTCGAGTTGGCACCTTTCAACTTGCAGACGTGACGAGCAAATTCAATGCTGGCAATTTGCATGCCCAAACAAATGCCAAAATACGGGATTTGTTCCTCGCGGGCATACTTGGCTGCTAGAATTTTTCCTTCAATGCCGCGGTCGCCGAAACCGCCCGGCACGAGAATGCCGTCCACGTCGCCGAGCACTTCCCTGGCTCCGCGCGCTTCAATATCCTCGGCTTCCACCCGCAGGATTTTCACCTTGGTATTGTGCTGGGCGCCGGCGTGGATGAGTGATTCGTAGATGGATTTGTAGGCATCTAGCAATCCATACTTGCCAGCCACCGCGATGGTCACTTTGTGTTTGGGATGGATCACTCGCTGGACGAAGCGCTCCCAGCCTTCGAGGGCGGGCGGCGGGGTGTGGCCGAGGCCGATCTTATCCACTACCAGGCGGTCGATTTTGTCGCGGCGAAGGTCGAGCGGGCATTCGTAGATCGTGTGGGCGACGTCGCGGAAGGCCACCACATTCTTTTTATCCACGTTGCAGAACATGGCGATTTTCTTCCGATTATCTTCGTCGAGATCGGCCTCGGTGCGGCAGATGATGATATCGGGTTGGATGCCGAGTTCGCGGAGTTTGGCGACGGATTGCTGGGTGGGTTTGGTCTTCACTTCACCGGCGGCCTTGATGAAGGGCAGCAGGGTGACGTGGATGAAGCAGACGTTTTCCTTGCCGACTTCGAGGGTGAATTGGCGCAATGCTTCGATAAAAAGCAAGCCTTCCATATCGCCCACCGTGCCGCCAATCTCGGTGATGAGCACGTTGACATCAGGGTTGTTAGTGGTGACGTCGTGCAAGCGGATTTTAATCTCATCGGTGACGTGCGGAATGAATTGCACCGTTTTGCCAAGGTATTCTCCGCGGCGCTCTTTTTTGATGACCGAATCGAAAACCTGCCCGGATGTCAGGCTGTTCATCCGGGTGAGCACGCCGGATGTGAATCGCTCATAGTGCCCGAGGTCCAAGTCGGTCTCCGCGCCGTCGTCCAGCACATACACCTCGCCATGTTGAAACGGCGACATGGTGCCCGGATCCACGTTCAGGTAGGGGTCGAATTTTTGGATCAGCACTTTGAGGCCGCGGTGTTCGAGCAAGGTGCCGATGGAGGCGGCGGCCAGGCCCTTGCCGAGGGATGAGACGACGCCGCCGGTGACGAAGATGTATTTCATGAGGGTGGGAAACTTGGGTTGTTAGGAAGGATCTGGGCAGTAAGGAGGGCCTCGACCGTGCGGGCTTGTTCCGGGGTATCCACGCCGGGCGAGGTATCGGTGGTGGTGATGACGTGGATGGTTGCGCCGTTTTCGAGGGCGCGGAGTTGTTCGAGGGATTCGGCACATTCCAGTGGCGAGGGCGGCCAGCTGACAAATTGCTCCAGAAACCGTCGTGTGTAGGCGTAAATCCCCTTGTGCCGGAGCACGGTGAGCCCCGCCACCGGGTTGCGGAAGTAGGGCAGCGGCGAACGTGAAAAATACAGCGCCCGGCCACTCAGCGACGTGACCACTTTCACCACATTGGGGTCTAACACCGCCGGATCGCTTGGATCCATCGGGTTGGCGGCGGTGGCCATGTCCAACGCCGGGTTGTTCACCATGGCAAGGGCCAATTCGTCGATGAGTGCCGGGTCGATGAGCGGCTCGTCGCCTTGAATATTGATGATGTGGGTGGCGTGCGGCACCGCCCGAGCAGCCTCGGCAATGCGGTCGGTGCCCGTTGGGTGCGCCGCGGATGTCATAGCCACTTGGCCGCCGAAGCCCAGCACTGCCTCCTGGATGCGGGGGTCATCGGTGGCAACCAGCAGGGAATGGAGGTTGGAACATGCCAGGCAGCGGTCCCAGACGTGTTGGATCAGGGGTTTGCCGGCGATGAGATGGAGGGGCTTGCCAGGGAAGCGCGTGGATGCCCAGCGTGCAGGGAGGATACCGAGAATGTGGTTGGCTGGGGGAAGATGGCTCACGCTTGCAAGAGGCTGAGGGATCGTATGCCGTGTCCCCCCATCCGGACAAGCCCTGTTTCCTGAAAAATCCCGGCCTCAATCTGAGACTGCGACTCTGGTCAGTTTTTTCGAAATTTACCACTGAGCGCAGCTGAAAGACAAAGCCATCGGTGCTTGTTCATAGTCCGCGCGACATCAGTCAATCACCATCAACCGTGAGGAGATCATTATGGGAAACATCAGCATCGGTATCAATCTCGAGTTTGTCCGCCATGAAGACAAGTCGTTCGAGTGGGGCGTGAACAAGGCCGCGGAACTCGGCTACGAATATGTGGAACCCATGTTGCACTGGGGCCGCGAATTGCTCAGCGAGGCAGGCTACTTTCACAGCGTCTCGATGCTCGACGACCCCTTGCGGATCTCCCGCGCCTGTGCCGCCGCCGGGGTGAAACTCTCCGGATTTTCCGCCCATACCCCCTTGTGCAAGCCGGAAATCAGCACCGAGTATCTCAAACAAGCGATCCGCTTCGCCGCCGAATGCGGTGCCCCGGTCGTCAATACCGACGAAGGCCCGAAGCCCGACTGGACGACCGCCGACGAGGACCACGTGCTGATGCGCTATGTCCTGAAAGAAGCCGCCAAAATGGCCGAACCGCGCGGCATTCTGCTAGGCATCGAGCCGCACCAGCAGTACTCGAAACACCCTGACGGCCTCGACCGCATCCACGCCCTGGTGGATTCCCCTGCCATCGGCATCAATTTTGACACCGGCAACAGCTACCTCTGCGGCCATGACCCCTATGTTTGGCTGGAACGGGTCGCCGGACGCCTCGTCCACCTCCACGCCAAGGACATTTCCATCAACCAGTCGGATGCCGAACGCGGCCAAGTCACTGGCACCCCGGTGGGTTGCGCATGCGGCGAAGGCGTCATCGATTGGGCGCGCATCATCGCCATTTGCAAGAAATGCCCGCGCGACATCGTGCTATCCGTCGAGTGTGGCACCGTCCCGCAAGCCGTCACCAGCATCGCCCATCTCAAGGCGCTGCTTTGATGATTGGATCCATGCCCCCGCCATGAAACTTCCGCTCTGCTGTCCGTTGGCCATTGCCTTGATGGTCGTGCATGTTGCCGCCGAGGCCCCGCCGCCCGTTGTCCTGCGCGCCGAAAACGGGCCGATTATCGCGATGTGGCAAAAGGATGCCAATCCTAACAAACCATATATCTCCCAACTTTATGCGCCGGGAGAAAAGCCCGTTCAACTGATCGAAGACTCGCCGCCGGATCATTTCCATCACCATGGATTGATGTTTGCCATCGGCGTTGATGACACAGATTTTTGGGCGGAAAAGGATATCAAGAACGCAGGTCGCCAAGAGTCGGTGGAAGTGAAGCCCGCTCCGGCATTTGACGGCTTCAACCAGACCCTGCGCTGGCTCGCCACGGATGGGACGAAATTGTTGGATGAAACCCGCCGGGTGCGTGTCCGCGCCACCGGCAAGGGCGCGGAGGCAGTGAACTGGCTCGACTGGGAATCCGTCCTGGCTCCGGCCGCCGGACGCACGTCGGTCCGTCTTTTCGGCAGTCATTACTTCGGGCTTGGCATGCGCTTCCTGCCCGCATGGGCTAACAAGGCTGAGTTTCTTTTTTCTAACACCGTTGGCCAAGCTGTGGTGCGCGGCGACGAAAAACTCACCCCCGGGGCCTGGGCCGCCGCGCGCTGTGAGATCGACGGCCACCCCGTCACCGTGCTGATGATCGATCACCCGGCCAATTCACGCGCCGTGAAGTGGTTCACGATGGGCACGCCGTTTTGTTATCTATCCGCCGCGCTGGGGCTTGAGTCCGCACCGGCGCAACTCAAGGCCGGCGAGCACTGGACGCTGCGCTACGGCCTCGCCATCATCTCCGGACCCGCCGACACCGCCAGGCTGTCAACACTTGCCGGGGAATGGACAAACACCATCCAGATATCAGACGTAAAATCGAATCCTGCCAAACCATGATCCAGCCATCCAACACCCGCGAGTCAGTCTCTAACATTTCAAGGCGGCATTTTCTCAAAACCGCCGTCGGGGCCAGCACCGTGTTCGCCGTTCCTAACATTTACACGGGTGCCTTGTTCGGCGCCGCTGCGCCTAGCAACCGGGTCAATGTCGGGCAAATGGGTTGCGGCAACATCGGCAGCAACTATCACATCCCGATCTTGAGCAAGATGGAAGATGTGCGCATCATCGCGGTGGCCGATGCCTACAAGAGTCGGCGCGAGGGGGCTGCTGCGAATCTCAACGAGAAGTACGGAGAGAAGAATTTGGTGAAAGCGCACGCGGATTTCCGGGAGATTCTGGCGCGGACGGATGTTGATGCGGTCATCATCGGGGTGCACGACCACTGGCACACGCCGATGTCCATAGCTGCGGCCAAGGCCGGCAAGGATGTCTATTGCCAAAAACCGCTGGCGCTGGATTTCAGCCTCACCAAATTGTTGCGGCAGACCATCAAGGATAAGCAACGGATTTTCCAGTTCGGCACCCAATACCGGTCCGGTGGGCCTAACGGCAGGTACCGGCGGATGGTCCAGCTGGTTAGAAACGGCTACATCGGCAAGCTCGAGCGCATCGACCTTTGGAGCCGCGACGTGTCATTCAACGTGGGCAGTTATCACGTCAAGCCCTACGGCTCGGCCATCGAGATACCGGTGCCGGCGGACCTGGATTTCGACCTTTGGATGGGGCCATCCGAGATGGTGCCCTACACCGCAGACCGCGCCACAGAATGGGGCGGCTATCATTGCCCCGAGACGTCGTTAGGGTTTCTCGCGGGTTGCGCCATCCACGAACTAGGCCTCGCCCAATGGGCTAACAAGGCTGACCACACCAGTCCGATCCGCTATGCCGGGACGGGCAGCGTTCCTCAAGAGGGGATTTTCCGGACCTTGGAGCGGTGGGACGTGATGTGTGATTATGCCAACGGGGTGAAACTGCGCTTCATGGATTGCCGCACGGCCAAGGCTAATGTCGCCTCGTCACTCCCCCGCGCTTGGGAGGATGGCGATGGCATCATCTTCCATGGCAGCGAGGGGTGGATCAGCGATGCGGAAGGGTTCTGTGCCAGCGATCAGGCGCTCTGGAAATTGGATTTCAAGCCCACCGACGAACAGTTGATGATCTCACCCGAACACAATCGCAATTTCATCGATTGCGTGAAATCCCGCCAGGAAACCATCTGTCCCGTTGAAATGGGCATTCGCTGCGATACCATTTGCCACCTCACTGACATTGCGGCGCGGACGGGCCGGGTGATCGAATGGAATCCTGAAAAAGAGGAAATCACCGGCGACGCCGATGCAACGAAGATGCTGTCCAGGCCATCACGGGAAAAATGGCGCGTTTGGTGAGCTGCGTCACCGCCGCCTAGCAACTACCCTTGAACCGATCCAATAACTTCCGTGCATCCAACCATCACTCGCCGCCAATTCCTCCGCTCCGCTGCCGTCCCGCTGGCGGCCCTCGCCATTCCCGGCATGTCCGGCCCGGCCCGCGCCGCCCAAGAAGCCACTTGGCGGATGCGTTTGGCATTCTCCTCGGTGATGTTTGGAGGTCTTCCCATCGAAGATGCCTGTGAACGCGCGGCGAAACTCGGCTTCGAGGCCATTGATATCTGGTGCCCATTTGATAGCTGCAAACACCTCGCCGACGCCGCCACACGCCTCGGCCCCGATGGACTCAAGCAGTTGCTAGAAAAGCACCACCTTGCCTTGGGCAGCTGCACCACCTACTCCACTCCTGCTGAGACGGTGGGCTTTCCCGCCTACGCCGAATTCATCGGCAAGTGCGGCGGTGGCGTCGTCGTTCGCGAGTCCCAATACATTCACGTCAAACCGACGGAGCTGACTGCTGCGATGAAGACGTTTTTCGAAAAACTAAAACCCCAAATCGAACTCGCCGCCAAGGCCAAGGTGCGCTTGGCCATTGAGAACCACGGCGACGCCCTGCTCGGCACCCCCGACTCGTTCAAAGCGTTTGTGGATCTCAACCCCGCACCCCAGCAAATTGGTTTGGCCGTCGCGCCCTATCACCTGCAGGCGATCCACGCCTCGGTGGAGGACGTTATCGCCACGGCCGGATCCCAGTTGTTGTTTTTCTATGCTTGGCAGAAAGCCGACGGGCTCGACCAGCTACCGGGTCACGGCCCGTCGGATTTCGTCCCGTGGCTCAAGTCGCTGGCGAAAATCAACTATCAGGGGTTGCTCAGTCCGTTCATGCACGGCGGCCCACAGCCCGACGAACTCACCCCGGCCATCGCAAAAGCCTGCGCTTACCTGAAAACCTGCCACACCAAAGCCATCGGATAGGGCCGGGCGGAATGTCCCGCCGGATCGCTGAAAAATGCGCGCGCTGCCTGCCGTAGTGGCGGGATGAAATTGCCCCGCATAGCCTTGGCCATCGCTATCGGTCTTGCCTGCTCAATCGTGGGCGGTTTGGTTGATGCTAGACCTAACGTCGTATTCGTGCTTGCGGACCAGTGGCGCGCCTCGGCCTTTGGCCATGCGGGAGACCCCAATGTCAAGACGCCGCATCTCGATGCTCTCGCGGCCCAAAGCACCCGCTTTACGAATGCGGTATCGGTGTGCCCGGTGTGTACGCCGTTCCGGGCGGCGCTGCTGACCGGGCGCTATCCGACCTCGACGGGGATGTTTCTGAACGACCTCTATCTGCCGGATGCTGAGCTGTGCATGGGCGAGATCTTCAAGGCCGCTGGCTACGACACGGCTTACATCGGCAAGTGGCACCTCGACGGCCACGGCCGCAGTTCCTTCATTCCACCCGAGCGCCGCCAAGGATTCGATTACTGGAAGGCCGCCGAGTGCGATCATAACTACAACCACTCGCATTACTACGCCGGATCCTCACCCGAAAAACAATATTGGCCCGGCTACGACGCCTTCGCCCAAACCGCCGACGCTCAACAATACCTGCGCGGCCGCACCCCTTCCGACAAACCATTCCTGCTCGTCGTGGCCTTCGGCCCACCGCATTTCCCACACGACACGGCGCCGCCAGAGTACCAGTCACTCTATCAGCCTGATAAACTATCACTCGCCGGCAACGTCCCGTCGGCGTCCTCCGCGGCGGCGCGCAAGGAATTGGTCGGTTACTATGCGCATTGCACGGCTCTGGACAAATGCGTCGGTGACCTGCTAACCACGCTCAAGGAAACCGGGTTGGACGAACACACGCTGGTCGTGTTTACCGCCGATCATGGCGAAATGATGGGCGCTCATGACGTCTCGCCGCGGATGAAGCAATGGCCCTATGACGAGGCCGTCAATGTCCCGTTTCTCCTGCATGACCCGCAGGCCGCTCCACGGGTCGTCAGCACTCCGCTCAATACCCCGGACATTCTGCCGACCTTACTCGGGCTCGCGGATGTGGCGGTTCCCCGCAGCGTCGAGGGCGAGGACCTTTCGGCTGTAGTTAGGGGCGGCGGCAACGGCCCGGATCGAGCGGCCTTGATGATGAGTGTGTCCCCGTTCATCCCGCATTTGGTCGAGTATCGGGGCATTCGCACCAACCGCCACACATATGTGCGTAACCTCGCCGGGCCTTGGTTGCTCTTTGACAACCAAACCGATCCCCTCCAATTGCATAACTTAACGGATGATCCGGACAGTGCCGGGTTGCGCCAAATCCTCGATGCACGCTTGAATACCGCGCTGAAGCAGGCCGGCGACACTTTCCGCCCGCGCCAGTACTACCTCGACAAGTGGGGTTACACAGTGGCTCCTCAAGACAGTATCTCCTATGCGCCTAACGCCCGTGTCCAAAGCCCGCGGCCGCAAACAGCACCTTAGCCCCCACAAATCTAATTATACTAACGTCATGCATTCAACCATACGCCACAGCTTGTTCACGCTGCTGCTGATCTCCAGCTCTCTAGGAGCGGCCGATCTATCAAAAGTTCCACAAATCCATGAATCCACCGCCCAGCGTGACGAGCGCATGCAATGGTTTCGCGACGCCAAATTTGGCATGTTCATTCACTGGGGCCCGTGCTCTGTGGGGTCCAAGGAGATTGGTTGGGACCGCCAGGCTAACCGTCCCTGGGACATCAATGGCATCCAATCCCCTCGCGGCATAGACCCGGTGTATGACAACTACTACAAGCAATTCAATCCAACCAAATACAATGCAGAGGAATGGGTCCGCTTCGCAAAGGCATCTGGGATGAAGTACATGGTGCTCATTGCCAAGCACCACGACGGGTTTGCCCAATTCGATTCCAAGGTATCTGACCATGATATCATGGCCAGTCCGTATGCCAAAGACATTGTGCGAGCCTACGCTGATGCCTGCCACAAACAAGGCATGAAACTCGGCCTCTATTACTCGACTCGCGATTGGTGGCACCCGGATTATCTGGTCGGCGACAATGTGAAATACGACGAGTTTTACCGAACGCAGGTCAGAGAGTTGCTAACCAACTACGGCGAGGTGGACGTGATGTGGTTCGACCACGTCGGCGGCCAGGACTGGGGCAAGTGGAAGTTCGACGAGCTCTTCTCAATGATGTATCAACTGCATCCCAAACTCATCGTCAATGACCGGGCCGCAAAATTCTGCGGACCAAAAAGCCCGGAAGACCGCGGGCCGGCCACTCCCGAAATCGCCAAGATGACCCAGGGCGACTACTATACGCCTGAGGGTAGCATCGGCGCGATGGACCTGGCCAAAGACTGGGAGTCGTGTATCCACGTCGGCCAAGGTTGGTCCTATCATGGCGAGGATGGCTTCCGGGGGCCGGAGGATTGCATCCGAATGTTGGTGAGTTGCACCACCGGCGGTGGCAACCTGTTGCTAAACTTCGGGCCTCGGCCTGATGGCACCTTCGCCGACGGCGAGGCCAAAGTCGCACGAGCCATGGGCGAGTGGCTGAAAAAGTATGGTCAGGGAATCTACAGCACTCGCGGCGGTCCCTATCGTAACGGGAGTTGGGGCGGATCCTGCCACAAGGGCAACAAGCTATTTTTGCATATCTATGACTGGCCCAAGACGGGACTCGCATTTGATGCCCTTCCTTACAAAGTTGTGTCGGCCCGCACGCTCACCGGGGCTCAGGCTACTTTCAAACAAAGCGCCGACGAACTCTCCATCGAAGTGGCCGCGAAGGATCGTGATACCCCGGTCACAGTGATCGAACTGACCTTGGATCAACCGGTCGAAGCCGGCCGCATCATCGGGGTGGCTAAGGTGCCCAAGGGATATCTTTCCGAGCACGGGGCCATTCTCAGTGACGTTGCCAAGTTGGAAATCAGTTCCAGCTCGCCCTGGGATAATGCCGCCAATCACCCGCGTCTCTTCACCGGCGACAAACTGGATTTTGCATTTCATACCGGCGACGAAAAGAACCCGTGGGCGAAGATCGACCTCGGGGCGGTCAAAACCCTCAACTTGGTGGAAATCGACAACCGCCCCAATGAGCGCCGGACCACAGGCTTGATCCTTTCAGTCTCTCAGGACGGCCAACTCTGGCAGGAAGTCTGGCGCGCCAAAACCTGGGAATCAACATGGGTCGTCCCTCTAACTCATTTCGAAGCTGGCATCGATGCGCCAGGGCAACCAGCCCGCTTCATCAAGTTGGAAACCCAAGCCGACTCTCCCCACCCTCTGATGCTTCAGCGCGTCACCATCTACGGCTTGAAGTGACGCTCCCGTCCACATAACCGATGTTTCTAACAGGCACACCAACACCATTGTCAGCCACACGAAGCCTAGCCCGATCGATGTCGCCACCAGCCGCAGCCACCAGCGCCTCATCAGATGGTTCAGAGCTGCGCGCTGTGGGTCAGCCGGGAGAATTCGTGTCGTGAGGCTGCTCCGTCCCAACCGCAAGGATGGGGTCCGCGCTTGCTTCAGAAGTTGCTTCGGAAGGGGGGAGTTCCAACTCGATTTGTTGAGCCGCAACGGGTGCTGGCACCTCGGTTTCGGCAGCGGCAGCCAACTCGGCTGCGGCAGCGGCAGCGGCGGCGGCGGCGGCAGCGGCTTGTTCGGCGGCCAGGCGTTCCTCCTCAGCGGCGGCTTGTTCGGCAGCTTGCTCAGTAGCCAGGCGCTCCTGTTCTGCTACTGCTGCTGCGGCTTGTTCTGCTGCGGCTTGTTCTGCTGCGGCTTGCTCTGCTGCATGGCGCTCCTGCTCAGCAGCGGCGGCTTGTTCAGCAGCTAGGCGCTCCTGCTCGGCGGCAGCGGCTGCTTGTTCGGCGGCTTGTTCAGCAGCTAGGCGCTCCTGCTCGGCGGCAGCGGCTGCTTGTTCGGCGGCGGCTTGTGCGGCTTGTTCTGCTGCTGCGGCTGCTGCGGCTTGTTGGGCGGCTTGTTGGGCGGCTAGGCGGTCCTGGGAATTTCTGACAGCGGCGGCTTGTTCAGCGGCGAGGCGTTCGGCTTCTTTTTGAGCGTTGAGTGCCTGGAGGCGTTCGACGGCTTCTTTGGCGTCGGCGACCTTGGTGGAGACGGGTTCTTTGGCGGGTTTGCGCGAGAGGCGTTCAGCGGCCTCCATGGCGGGCAGCAGGCTGACGGCGGCGGTTGAGGAGGCGGCTTGCTGGGTGGCGGCCTCGAGTTGGGCTTGGGTTTTGGCCAAGGCTTGGGCGGTGGTGGATTCCTGTTTGCGCAATTCACCGATGACGCGGGTGGAATTGGTGAGGGTCTCGCGGAGGCGGTCAACTTCGGATTGGAGGGCGAGTGAGTTATCGGGGCGGGCCTCGAGGATGGCGAGGGCTTCGCGGGTTTTGGACAGCTCGTTTTCGAGGACGAATGTGCGGTCGCGCTGGCCTCTATTGGCCTCGGCGGTATTGGAGTTGAGCGTGTTGAGGGCTTCGCGGGCCTTTTTGAGTTCGGCTTCAAGGGCCTGGATGCGTTTGAGGTCGGCCTCCAGGCGGTGCTGGGCGTCGGCGAGATCCTTGGTGGCTTTATCGAGGGCTTGTTTGGAGACGCTCTTGGCCTGGAGGGTTTCGAGTTCGTGCTTGAGGGATTTTTGGGTCGTTTCGGACTTGGCCAAGGCATGCTCGAGTTTTTTGGCGCGATCGCGGGCCGGCAGGTCATCGGGGGCGCTCGGTTTGCTGCTAGAGACTATCGGGGCGTGGAATTTGCGGCGCAGCCACCAGCCGAACAAACCAAAGAGCAAGGCGGTGATGCCAAGGAGTGGGAGAAATTTGATGACAAGCCAGAGGTTGCCTGGGAGGATTTCTGCGATCATGATGGGGTGGTGGGATGGGAGTTGCTGCGGATGAGGGGAGGGGACGGATTATCTTGGGGAAGGGCCCAGACCACCGTTGGGACCTTTGAAGGGACCGAGATTTTTGTTAGGCGCGAGTGACGGCTTGGTCTTGGCTTTGGCGGCAGCATCGGCGGCGGCCTTTTGCTCAGCTTGTTGTTTGATTTCCTCGGGCGTGAGATTTTTCCAAGAACGCAGCTTGGCCAAGGCGTGGGTGATTTCGTTCTCTGGCACCTTGCTGGCCTTGAGTGCAGCCGCAATTTCGGCGTCGGTGGCCGTAGCCGGGAGCGTGCTCCATTTGCCATCACAGGTGGTCACAGCGATGGCGCGTTCTTCGTTGGGTGTAGCCGTTAGGTCAGGAACCTCCGCCTGGGTGGCTTCCCAGTTGGTGGCGGCAAGGGCGGTTTCCGCAACCGCAATCTGGTCGTTGAGCGGTGTGACCGGTGGGGGCAACTTGCTGACGATGGTGCTGAGGAGGTCTTGGCGTTGTCCTGCGGAGGGCAGCACCCCGTCGAGGCGCTGGTTCCCACCATAAAGTGTGAGAATGAGCCACGGCTGCGGCCGGAAGGGGGCGTGTTCGGGATCCACCGCAATGTGATTGGTCACCCCGGTGACTGGATTCATGTTACCGGTGAACCAACCCGGCAGGCGGAGGTGGTTCTCGATGAGGGCTTGTGCCTGGGCTTTTTCCGCAGCAGTGGCCACCGCTCCGGTGAGGATTGCCTGCTGGCCACTGAACTCGGCCGAGACCTTGGCGAATACGCCGCCTTTGGCAGCCGCCAATTTCACTCTGGCAGCTTCCTGCAGTTTCCCTTCGGTGGATGGCAGGTAGATCATGGCTCCGAAGAGCCACAGGATGAGAACAAGGATGATGCCGGATTGGAAATACTTTTTCACGCCACGCGTGGATGACAGCTCCGGAGGGCGAGGTCAACAGCAATGTTGTCAGAGTCTGGCATCAGTTGCTGGCTTTGGCGATGGAGGCGAACTTTTCGTCCATGAAGCCGATGACGAGCGATTCCAGCGGCTCGTCTCCAAGTCGTGCCAGCACCTCGATGGAAAATCCGCGGGCGATGAGTTGGCGGGCGGCGGCGGAGTCGATGCCGCGGGCCCGCAGATAGAAGATTTCCTCCTCGCTGATTTGGGACGAGGTGCTGCCGTGCGAGCACTTCACCTGGTCTGCGTTGATCTCGAGACCGGGCATTGAGTTGGCCTCGCAGGTGTCGCTCATCAGCAGATTGCGACATGTCTGATAGGCATCGGTGTGATGCGCCCCCTCGTCCACTGATATGAGCCCGGAGAAAATCGTGCCCGCAAAATCGTAAAGCAAATTCTTGTAAAGCAAGTCGGAAAATGCGCCCGGCGACACGTGATGTTGGAATGTGCGCTGGTCGTATTCCTGGGCGTGAGCTGCGATGGACACCGAAAGCATGTCTGAACGGGCACCGGGGCCTTCAAGGCGGGACAGCGACTCGTTGCGGGCCCAGGCCGCCCCGGTATTGAGGACAAAGCCGGTGGTGGTGGCATCACGGGCAGCCGCAGTCTCGTTGATCTGGATGACCCGGCTGAGCTCGTTGAACGCCTGGATCGCCACATAATCGAGCTTGGAGCCGGGGCCTGCTGCCAAATCGTTGAAAGCGATGGCGAGGCCGGGTTGGAGGTCATCGGCCGAGCGAAACATCTCGACGACGCGCACTTTGGCATGGCGGCCCGTAACCACCAAGGTATGTGGAAAAATCAGGGTGTTGGAGCCAGCCAGCCAGTGGTGGATTTCAATCGGATGGGCAACTTCGACATCGTCCGGCACATGTACGAACACCCCGTTGACCACTGACGCCTCGTGCAGCGCGGCAAATTTTGCGGAACCAAGGCGCGGCTCCTGCTTCATGAAATGCGTTTCCACCAGCGCGCTGTGGCTCACCAAGGCCTCCGCCAATGACAGGCACAGCACCCCGGCGGGCAAGCTGGATTGCGAGTGGACGAGGGTTTCATTGATGAAAATGAGCTTGGCAGCCGTGTCTTCCAGGCCGCTGGAGCGGGCGATCAGATCCAAGGGAAGACAGGCATCCTGCCTGTCAGGGATGACGGGCAGGATGCCTGTCTTCTCATGCGGGGACAAGCTGGTCGCGCCGTCTTCTTTCACAGCCGGGACGCCCGTGCTCCGTGAAAACCCAGTGAAATCGAGTTGCTTGATGTTGGAAAACCGCCACATCTCATCGCCGCGCTTGGGTGTGGGGATCGCTAGGTAACGGCTCCAAGCCGCCTGCTGGCGGCTGGTGAACCAAGCGGGTAAGGCGGGCAAGGCGGCGGAAGGGGTTGGGGCTGGCACTGGGGAATTCATGAGATGAGAAGTTTCAATATCAGCCCACCGAGCCTTCCATTTCGAGGTCGATGAGGCGTTTGAGTTCGACTGAATATTCCATGGGGAATTCGCGCACCAGGTCGTTGATGAAGCCGTTGACGGCCAGCGACATCGCCTGGCCCTGGTTAAGGCCGCGTTGCATCAGATAGAAGAGCATATCTTCGGACACCTGGGAGACGGAAGCCTCGTGCTGGGTGGAGTGGCGGTTGCCCTTGACGGTGATGGCCGGATAGGTGTCGGTGCGGCTGTTGGTGTTGATGAGCAGGGCGTCGCACTCGGTGTTATTTTTGCAGCCCTTGAGGTGTTTGGGAATGTGAACCTGGCCGCGGTAGGTGGCGCGTCCCTTGCCCACCGAAATGGATTTTGAGACGATGTTAGAGGTGGTTTCGTCGGCGGCGTGGATCATCTTGGCACCGGTGTCCTGGTGCTGGCCGGTGTTGGCGAGGGCGATGGAGATGACTTCGCCACGGGCGCGGCGGCCCTTCATGATAACGCCCGGGTACTTGATGGTTAGGCGCGAACCGATGTTGCAATCGATCCAACGCACTTCAGCATCTTCCATGGCGAGGCCGCGTTTGGTTACCAGGTTGAACACGTTGGACGACCAGTTTTGGACGGTGACGTACTGGATTTTTGCGCCTTTGAGGGCGACGAGTTCGACCACCGCGGAGTGGAGGGTGGCGGTTTCGAACTTGGGAGCGGTGCAGCCTTCCATGTACATCAATTCGGCCCCTTCGTCAGCAATGATGAGGGTGCGCTCGAACTGGCCGAAGTTTTCCGAATTGATGCGGAAGTATGCCTGCAGCGGTTGTTTGAGTTTGACGCCCTTGGGAATATAGATGAACGAGCCGCCGGAAAAAACTGCTGAATTGAGTGCCGAGAACTTATTGTCGGAGGTGGGGATCACCTTGCCGAACCACGGCCTAAACACCTCCTCGTGCTGGTGCAGGCCCTCGGTGGAGTTGACGAAAATGACGCCCTGCTTCGTCAGCTCATCCTTGACGTTGGAATAGGCCGCTTCCGAATCGTACTGGGCTTCCACCCCGGCCAGAAACGCCCGCTCTTGCTGGGGGATGCCGAGGCGGTCGAAGGTGCGCTTGATATCATCGGGCACATCGTCCCACGAGCGCTTCGGCTTTTCGCCGTCGGATAGATAATAGCGAATCTCGTCGAAGTTGATATTTTCCAAATCCTTGCTAGCCCAGTGGGTGGGCATGGGTTTTTCGAGGAATACCTTTAGTGCCTTGTGGCGGAACTCGCGCAGCCATGGGGGGTCGTTCTTCACATTGCAGATATAATCCACGGTCTTGTCGGTGAGGCCGCGGCCGGCGTCGAGCTTGTTGCGCTCGGGAAAGGTGAAGTCGCCCTTGCTGCGGTCAACTGAGATCGCATCGTGGGTTTCCGCGTCAAGAGTGGCACTGGGCTGATAGGACATGGGAGAAGTTGAAAGTTGAAGACTGAAAGGTGTGAGGCTCAGGCGGGGGCGAGATCCTTGAGGAATTCGTAGCCGTCTTTTTCCAATTCGTGGGCGAGTTCCGGGCCGCCGGAGCGGACGATCCGTCCCTCGGCCATCACGTGGACGTAATCCGGTTTGATGTAATCCAACAGCCGTTGGTAATGAGTGATAAGCAGAAACCCGCGATGCGGTGCCCGCATGGCATTGACGCCCTTGGCGACGATTTTCAAGGCATCGATATCGAGGCCGGAATCGGTTTCATCGAGGATGCCGTAGAGCGGTTCAAGCATCATGAGTTGGAGGACTTCATTGCGCTTTTTCTCACCGCCGGAAAACCCTTCGTTGACCGAACGGGCTGTGAACTTGCGGTCGATCTCCAGCAAATCCATCTTGGCGTAGAGGCGGTGGTAGTAGGCCACGGCGTCGAGCTCCTCGCCTTGGGGCAGGCGGGCCTGAAGCGCGGCGCGGATGAAGTTGGCGTTGGAAACGCCGGGGACTTCCGACGGATATTGGAAGGCGAGAAAAATGCCGGCACGCGAGCGTTCATCGATGGACATCGAAAAAATGTCCTGGCCATCGAGGGTGACCGAACCTCCGGTGACGAGGTAGCCTTCGTGGCCGGCGATGACCTTGGAGAGGGTGCTTTTGCCTGAGCCGTTAGGGCCCATGATGGCATGGACTTCGCCTTTGGGGATATCGAGGGTCACGCCCTTGAGGATTTCGGTGCCGTCTTCGAGGGTTGCGCGGAGGTCGTGGATGTGCAGGCTCATGAGGTGGGGTGGCGGATGGTTGGGAAAAGGAGGAGGGGGGAGTGGGAGGCGGGCGGTTTAGGGGGAAAGACAGATCAGGCCAAGCTCAATTGGCCGCGAAGATTGATTTCCACGTCCTCGATGACCGCCCCGTTGGGCAGATCGAGCACGTCACCAAGGCGGACGCCGGGTTTGAATTTCACATCGTGGATGACGCCGGTGTGTTGGTCGTGAAAATGGCAGTGTTCTTCGAGGTTGGGGCAATAGCGCGATGGTTCGCGCTCGAAATTCACCTGCCGCACCAAGCGATGTTCGACGAGCACCTCCAGACAGTTGTACACCGTCGCCAGAGAAATGTGCGGCAACCCGTCCTTCACCCGCATGAACACGTCGTTGGCCGTCGGGTGGTCCCGTTGCGCCAGCAATACCCGGTAAACCTCCTGCCGTTGCCGCGTCATGCGCAGCCCGGACGCATCCTCGGAAGATCCCGGGTTGGCGCTCTTGGATGTGGGTTTTACTTGCATGGCGGCGGGAAATTACCCGCAAAAATGCCAATAGCAAGAATTATTCTAAATTGATTCTTGTTTTTGCCGGAGTCCGGAATTTTCCATTTTTGACGGAACTTCCAGACTTTGCCGACACTCAATCATCCCGGTTTTCCTTTTAAAATCAGGGTTTTTTGCTCGTTTTGCGGCGGTCTTGAAGCTTCACCCGCGTGACTACATCGGGACCCGCGGCTGGGATGTTCTTGGGTAG
>CAIKHZ010000161.1 GCA_903827375.1 Akkermansiaceae bacterium | reverse complement strand
TGGCAGGCATCCCATAATACCTCCCAGCGTGCCCAACACACACAGCAGAGGCAACGCCCCCCCGGACGTCCCGCTGGATTCCCCGGGCACAACCCCGGTGAGAAGTTTCCCCGTGAATGCGAGGACCAGCCGGGCGACCAACGCCGTCAGGATCCCCACGAGCGCCGTGCCAATGGATACGCCTGCGGCGTTCACTCCGGCGACGTCGCCCGGGTTGATTAAATTGGCGGAAAGCAGTAACCCGCCGATGCTGGCGAGGGCGGTGAATGCGTGGCGCAGTAATGATGCGATGGTTGTTTTCATGGTGGGGTTGGGTGGCGGCTTGCCTAACGACGAACGCACCTTGCCACACCTTGGCAAAACCCCGCCAACACCCCCCGTCACAGCCCGCCGCCTCCCGCCACCTTTTTTGCTCTTCCTATGACCCATGGCCGGTGCACCATGCCGGATGACCGTGAAAAAATCACCGTTCCTTCAGCCGCCGCTCCTTATAGTCCAATACGCTCCCTAGGTCGATTCGATATTTCCCGTTGCCGCGCACGCTGGCAGGTTTCCAACCCTTAATTTCCCCGCACTGGATCAAGCCGTATATGGTCTCTGTATCCTTGAATCCCAACAACCCCGCCGCCTTCGCCGCTCCGATCTCCTTGCCATCCACCAAGCGCCGTGGCCGCAGCAGGATGCATCCGTCGGCTCGGGGCGTCGCATCGGTCTCAAAAAGCATCAGTTGGGCTGCCATGCCCGGATCTTACCACAAGGCCGCCAAAACGGGACAACGGCATCCCAACCTACAAGTTGGACTGATTCCCACGTCTTCGGTGCCTGCCGCGGAGGAACTAGGTCTCAATCATCATGATCCGCCCCGCGGCCATTGACCTCCGCCATCCAGGGCGATGGCTGCGGATTGGCATCCACCCGTTGCGAGCCGCGTCGCGGGATCTTAGCTCCGGCTTTTTTTGCAGCGGCGGCCCCTTCCTTGGCGGCGGATTGCTCCAATAGGGCGGCCATGGCGGTGGTCATCACCCGCAGCTGGTCGCGCAGCTCGTCGAGTCGGGTATCCATCCTAGACTCCATGCGCTTTAGTTCATCTTCCCACGATCTGGGGGGAGTCAGTTTTTTTTCATCAGGCGGAGGAATTTCCTTAAGATCTCCTTTTCTAACTACATCTCCGGGTTTCTTCTCGCACATCCCGGCCTCCAATTCGGCAGCCTCAAGTTTGAGCCATACCTTTGGAGTGATCCGGTTAGTTCCCTTTCTGTAGCCAAACAACATGGCGTATGAAATGCCTATAATCTGCGGCAATTCAGACAAATTCATACCCAAACGGGCAGCCAGAATATCGGTCCGTCGTAAAAAGTTTGAAAATGTTTGAGATTGATCTTGCAGCGGGTCTGGTTTTGTATGATTTTTCTTTTGTTGCCCGCAACTACAGCGGCCAGCGCCTGAAACAAGCAAACAAACTACTAACACGCAAGCATGAAAACCACTCCCTACCAAAGCTCGCGTGGCAATGTGCGTTTCCCCGGATCTTCGGTGGCAGCGCGCGAGTTGCGGGTTCACCGCGCACACCTGCATCGGGTGCTCACCGGAGAACGCGAGAGCGCCAGTCTCACCGCCGCATGGAATGCCTGGCTAAAGCGCAACCCGCAATTCCGCCAGTTGCAGAAATCCTGAACGAATGCCCTCTGCCCCGCAAGCCCGCACCCCGTCAATCCCATGAATCCAGATCCTCCAGCACCATCAGATTCCAACGATCCCGGAACTCCACATGCCAGTCCCTCACCAGAAGGTCTTTTATCCCGTCCTTTGACAGCCCGTGATAGGGCATTCCAGCGCGATCTCGCTCGCACAGTGCGACGGCTGCGCAGCTCAACCTTGCCAGAATCCACGGTTGCACGGGACCTGGCGGATCGATTGGCT
>CAIKHZ010000160.1 GCA_903827375.1 Akkermansiaceae bacterium | reverse complement strand
GTTTAATATTTCGATGGGATCAGGCGGCACCCGTTTCTCAGTGGAAATTGCGGGGAGGGCAAGCATTGGCTTGCCAGGGTGGCGGGTGATGTCTAGCGTATCGCCGCCGTGCCGACACCAGCCCTATTAGCCCTTGAAGACGGACGTTGTTTTACAGGAACAGCCTTCGGAGCGAGTGGATCCACCACCGGTGAAATCTGCTTCAACACCTCCATGACCGGATATCAGGAGGTCATCACCGATCCTTCGTATCGTGGCCAAATCGTCGCCATGACTTACCCACAGATTGGCAACTACGGCGTCAATCCCGAGGACGCCGAGTCCGCCTCAGCGCACATCCGGGCGTTCGTCATCGGCGAATTGTGCGAAGTTCCATCTAACTGGCGATCCACCCAATCTCTGGCCGACTACCTGTCCGCTCAGCAGGTTTTGGGTATTGAAGGCATTGACACCCGGGCGCTGACCAAGCACCTGCGCTCACTGGGAGCGATGCGAGCTTGTGTGACCACGGAGTTGGACCGTGAGGCGGCGATTGCTGCCGCACAAGCGTCGCCGTCGATGGCGGGGATGGACTACGTGAAGGAGGTTTCCACGCCGCAGGGATACCAATGGGAAGAGGAAAGCCGGCGCTGGCGCTTGCCTAACGCGTCCACCGGGGAAACCACCAATTATGGTGAGTTGCCGCCGTTGCGCCACCGCATCGTGGCGTACGATTTTGGCTTGAAGTTTAACATTCTTCGCCGCCTGAGGCAGGCAGGTTTTGCGGTGGAGGTGGTCAATTTCCGGGCAACAGCCGCCGAGATTTTGGCAAAAAATCCTGACGGGGTGTTTCTATCCAACGGTCCCGGTGATCCTGCGGCGCTCGATTACATCCATCACGAAGTGCGCCAATTGCTCGGCAAAGTTCCGATTTTTGGCATTTGCCTGGGCAATCAGATTCTCGCCCACGCATTCGGCGGCTCGACCTTCAAACTCAAGTTCGGCCACCGCGGCGGCAACCAACCGGTCAAGGATCTGCGCAGTGGCAAAGTCGCCATCACCGCCCAAAACCACGGATTTGCCGTCGATCCTGACTCGCTGCCACCGGAAATCGAAGTTACCCACGTCAATCTTAACGATGGCACTGTCGAGGGCATGCGCCATCGCGAACTGCCGGTCTTCAGCGTCCAGTACCACCCCGAGGCCGCGCCCGGTCCGCATGATGCGTCGTACTTTTTCCAAGAATTCGCCGAGCTGATCCGTCTCAATAAGCTCTAAGCACTCATGAGACACAAAAATTTCACTTCATGAACACCATCATCGCAGGGCTCCAGTGGGGAGACGAAGGTAAAGGCAAAATTGTCGATTATCTAACGGAATCGGCGGACCTTGTCATCCGCAGCCAAGGCGGCAATAACGCCGGCCACACGGTCATCACGAACGGTGCCAAGTACATCCTCCACCTCCTGCCCTCCGGCATTTTGTGGGACAACAAAGTGAACGTGATTGGCAACGGGGTGGTCATCGACCCAGTGGGTCTGGTTGAGGAGATCCGCAGGGTCGAATCACAGGGGGTGGCCATCACCCCGGAAAAGTTGCTCATCTCCGACCGTGCTCATATTGTGCTGCCAATCCACAAGGAACTCGACGCCGCCCGAGAAGCCGCGCTGGGCTCGCACAAAATCGGTACCACCAAGCGCGGTATCGGTCCCACCTACGCCGATAAAATCAACCGCTGTGGCCTCCGGGTCGCCGACTTTAACGATCTCGCATTTGTCACCGATCGAATCACCAAGCGGGTCGCGGAGGCTAACGAAATCCTCGTCCGCTACGAGCTGCCAACCTACGAGGCAAAGGCGGTGTGCGCTGAGGTGTTGAGCGCCTTCGAGCGCCTCCGGCCTCACGTGACCAACACCATTCCCGTGCTCCACACCGCTTGGAAAGCCGGGCAAACATTGCTGTTTGAAGGGGCCCAAGGCACCCTGCTCGATGTGGATTTCGGCACTTATCCGTTTGTCACATCCTCTAACACTACCGCCGGCGGTGCCTGCACCGGCTCCGGTTTGCCGCCCATGGCCATCCAGCGTGTCATCGGCGTCTGCAAAGCCTACACCACCCGCGTCGGGTCAGGCCCGTTTCCCACCGTCGATGAGGGTCTATCTGACTACCTTCACGGTCTCGGCCGCGAATTCGGTGCCACCACAGGCCGCCCTCGCGGTTGCGGTTGGCTCGACACCGTGCTGCTGCGCTTCGCCTGCATGGTCAACGGGGTCACCGGCCTTGCCGTCACCAATCTCGACGGCCTCGATGCCTACCAGACGTTGCAAATTTGCACCGCATACGACATAGACGGCCACCTTCACTCGCTTCCTCCCGCCGAGCGGGATGCCTGGGACCGCGCCGTGCCGGTCTATGAATCTCTGCCAGGCTGGAATTGCGACACCACCGGTTGCACCCGCTTCGCCGACCTGCCGCCCCAAGCTCAAGCCTACCTCGCCCGTCTCGCCGAACTCTGCGATGCTCCCATCGCCTTCGTCGGCGTCGGTCCAGATCGCACCCAAACACTCGCCGTCTAACGTGCCGGTGCCTGTCATCAATTTTTCAACCGCTCCCTCTGCTGAAAACCAAGCCCCGTGTCTGAATTTCCAACCATTCCGCGCCACATCGCCGTCATCATGGATGGCAACGGGCGCTGGGCCAAGGAACGTGGCCTGCCGCGCCGCGAAGGCCACCGCGCCGGTGCCGAATCGGTGCGAGAAATCATGGAGGCTTGCAAGGAACTGGGTGTCGGGTATCTAACACTCTTTGCGTTTTCGTCGGAAAATTGGAGCCGTCCGGCGGCCGAGGTGCATGCCTTGATGGCGTTACTCGAGCGTTTTTTGCGTGAAAAAGCCAAGGATTTGGACCGGCAAGACGTCCGGTTGCTGGCTATTGGGCAACTTGACAGGTTGCCAGCCAAGACCCGTGCGCTGCTGGATTCGATCATCGCCCGCACCGCCTCTCACAGTTCCATGACGATGGTGCTGGCCCTTTCGTACGGAGCACGCGAGGAAATCGTGGCCGCCGCCCGCTCGCTGGCCGCCGACGCTGCAGCCGGCCGCTTGTTGCCCGAGGCGATCGATGCGGAGCTGTTTTCCTCGCGCTTGCAAACCACCGGCATCCCCGATCCAGACCTACTCATCCGCACATCCGGCGAAATGCGCATCTCCAATTTCCTCCTCTGGCAAATCAGTTACGCCGAAATCGTCATCGTTAAGAAAAATTGGCCGGATTTCCGTGAAGGCGACCTGTTTGAAGCCGTCGAGGAATATCAGCGCCGCCACCGCCGCTTCGGAGCCCTGTGACGTCCCAATCGCCTCAAGAAGCCACGCAAAGCGACCTCAGCGGCATGGACAAACTTATCAAGGGCTCCGGGCGGTTTACCGTGCGACCCTGCTGATGCGCAGTTCGTCGATGGCACCGGCAAAATTCCCAAGTTCCAGGAACCAATCGTCGTCGCGGCCGGTTTCGACGCTTGCGGTGGTGGAGACGAGCACCGTCCCATCGACTTCCAAGGAAATGAGATTGTCTTTGGTGCGGGTGATTTTGAGAGTGTGCCACATTCCGGGTGCGATACTTGTGTCCCATTCGGTATTACTGAAGATAGGATACCTACCAGCCAGTAAGATGGGCGTTGCCGGAGACCGCCATTTGTCTTGAATGAATCCTAACGAACTGTCCCAGTATTGATACATTCGTAGGATGTCGTAGCTGTCATGCCCCCAGGCGAGGAAATCGGTGGGGAAAATCCGGGCCTCAATACACAGATCACAGGTGGCTGGAGAGACTTCTGAATTGGGAATCGTTACGCTGAGATTGTCCCCAAGGTCGGCAAAGGCTGCGCAACCACCAGAAGGATGCGTCATCCATGTTGGATCAACTAACAGACTCGTATTGCCGTTAGCTGTCAGGTGATGACCGTTGCCGCTACTGTCTTGGAAATCGCCATCGAAGTGGTAAAGGGCGATGGTGTCCGCGTCATTGATGAATCCTTCCGGGGCCGCAGTGGGATTGACGGTCCGGCTGATGCGAACCTCATCGATGTCGGCGTCAATATCTCCGATGCTAAAGGTCCAATTGTTGATACGTCCGTAGTCATTGGGAACAAGAGCGCTGGCAACTTCGATGTCATTGATTTTGAGACTGATATTGCCAACGGTATCCTGTGCCACTGTAATTTTTTGCCATTGGTTTAGACTGACGGCGGATGTCCATTGACTGTTAGTGAAGATAGTGGTTTGACCGCTCCGAAGCATGGGGGTCTGCGGTGTCAGCCATTTGTCTTGGAGAATACCCATCGAGCTGTCCCAAGATTGTTCCAGCCAAAGGATTCTGCCGACGTCATGGCCCCAGGCTTTGTAGGCACGCGGGTAGATCCAGGCTTCGATGGTGAGCCCCTG
>CAIKHZ010000159.1 GCA_903827375.1 Akkermansiaceae bacterium | reverse complement strand
GGTTCCGTGGGTTCCGTGGGTTCCGTGGGTTCCGTGGGTTCCGTGGGTTCCGTGGGTTCGGGCAGGACGGTTGGGGTCAAGTCCGGGTAGGCCTGATGCCAGCCACCGTCGTCGATTGGCTCGCTGTGAGTCTCGGGCTGTGGTTCAGGCTGAGGCTCAGGCTCGGGTTCTGGATCTGGGGTTAGAGGTCCGCGTTCCTTGCGTAGGCGTTCTTCTTCTGCTTCAGCTTTGCGGGCTTTGCGTGCATCGAACCAAGCCAGCCAGATACAGATTTCGTAGAGGATGACCATTGGGGCTGCCATCAGGGTCATGGTCAGGGCATCGGGCGTGGGAGTCAAAATGGCGGCGGCGACGAAGATGGCGACGATGGCATAGGAGCGGGTGCGGGCCATCGTGTCATACGTGAGCAAGCCGAGTTTGACGAGGGCCATGACGACCACCGGCAGTTCGAAGGCCAAGCCGAAGAGCAGAGTAAACTGAGTGGCAAAGGTGATGTATTCGCCGATGCGCCAATCGTTGGACACGCCGAGCTTGCCGCTCCACTCGTAAAAGAATCCCAGTGCCCGCGGCAACACAGCGTAATAGGCAAATAGCACCCCACCCAAAAACAAGCCGAAGCCGATGGCCATGGATGGCCACAACACGCGTTTTTCGTTGGTGTGCATGCCTGGCAGAACAAATTGCATCACAAACATGAGCAGCAGGGGGAACGACAGCACAATCCCCGCAAAGAATGACAGCTTCATCGAGAGCATGAACGTCTCGGTCGGCTTCAAGGCGGACATCATGCGCAGGTTGCCCCGGTTATCAATCTCGGGACTCGGCGCGGTTTTGATCAAAACCCGCACCTGCGCTCTCAAATCCTCAGACCCCACAAGTGCCCCCACAAAGGCATCCCGCTTGTCCTTGGGCAAGGCCAGGGCCGCTCGCAGCAACTCAATCGACTGCGCATGAAAACGCAGGTTGTCATCTGCCAGTGCCTTGTAAAAAGCATCGCGCGTCGCCGCATCGAGCCCTAACACCGCATGTTCCACCGCCTTGGCCCGCTCCCAAGTATCCACATTGACGGCCCGGACGCCATCCTTGTTGATCTGAGGCAATTTTTCCAATAGGTGGCTCATCCACACCTGTTCCACAGGGCGGCGCAGCACCTCCATGAGTTTTTCTTGAAAGCTGAAACACACCAGCATGGAGATGATCAACGTGATGACCACCTTCACGATGACAGAGCGCAGGTCCTCCAGGTGTTCGAGAAACGGCTTTTCGTGATCGGGACTCACATGATCCCTGAGTTGAAATATCTTTTTGAGCAAAAACATGCGAGTGGGGCGCGATTCAAGCCGCACTTGCCCCACTCCGCAAGGCAAGAAGCAAATTTCCTCATTTCTGTGGCCAACATTCTGGCGTTGCAGCCACTTCCCCTCTGCTGCATATTCCGCCGCACCCATGAAATCGCTGATTTTTTTCCTCCTAGTGCTTGCCGCTCATGCTGCCAGCGCAGCCACCATCGAACCCCAGTGGCAAGAAACCATTACCCGGCCTTGGCTTGGCCCCGACTTATGGGCCAATCCTGCCGAAGACTGGACCATCAAGGCCGGTCGCATCGAAAACACCTTCAGCGGAGGCAATCGAAACATCGTCCTCCTGACCGCCGAGCTCACCAAAGCCAGTGCCCCGTTCACCATTCGTTGCCGCACCGACCAAGTTTCAACGAGCACCCCACTTCAAGGATTCACTGGATTTCAGGTCGGCCTCAGCGCTGGCTCCGGGGATTTCCGAGAAGCCGCCCTGCTCGGCAGCGGACTGAGCGTCGGAGTGCGTTGCGATGGTTGCCTATTCATTGGCGACACGGTGGGCAGCGGTGCCAAGGTTCCCCTGCCCCTGCGCTTGACCACCCTCGAACTGCGCGGTGAACCCCTTGGCGGCGACCTCTACAAACTCTCGCTCAACGCAACCGACCCCTCTTCGCGCCTCCTGAGCAACGTCACCACCGAGGTCCATGCCTCCTGGCTCACCGGGCTCGTCGCTTTCACCATTTCCACCAAACTGCCCCCAACCATCACCGCAAAACTCCCACGCCCACCGACCGCTCCAGCCATCCCCCAAGACAGAGGCAGCGATTTCCGCATGGCCTTCGACCATCTCCTAGTCACCGGCGAAAAAGCGGCCCATCACCCAGAGCGCCAATTCGGACCCATCCTGTGGGTCACCCAAACCCCATCCAACGACGGCAGCGTCCGCCTGCTCGTCCAAGCCGCCTCCTTTTCCCGCTCAGAAAAACACGACGCCGCTCTCATTATCGACGGAAAACCCAGCTCGTCAGTATCCCTCGACCCCACCACTCGCACCGCCAAATTCACCCTCCGCCGCCTCGATCTCACCGTCCCTCACACCTACGAAGTGACTCTCGACGACTCCTCCTTCAAAGGCAGCATCCGCCCATTGCCCAAGGGCCGCCCCGTCATCCTTGCCACCCTCGCATCCAACAATGCCGGCGGATTCCCCCACAACGAACTCGTCGCCAACGTCACAGCCCACAAACCCGACGTCATCGCCTTCCTCGGCGATCAAGTCAACGAACTCGCCGGCGGCTACTCCTACGTGGTCGATCAACGCCCAAACGAGCGCATCCTGCTGTGCTATTTGCGAAAATTAGCCATGCACGGCTGGACCTGGCGCGAAATCCTCCGCGACACCCCATCGCTCACCCTGCCCGGCGACCACGACGTTTTCCACGAAAAACTCTGGGGCAGCGGCGGCAAACTCGCCGACGTTTCCAAAGGCTACAGCACCGCCGCCCAAGACTCCGGCGGTTACAAAATGGCTCCGGAATTCATCAACACCGTCCACATCACCCAAACCGGCAACCTCCCAACACCCATCGATCCCACCATCTCCGATAACCTCATTTCTGTCTTCTTCACCCAATGGCAATATGGCCCACTCGATATGGCCATCATCGCCGACCACCAATTCAAATCCGCTCCGCATGCCTTGTTCCCCGATGAAAAATTCGACAACGGCTGGCCCACCAACCCGGAGTATTTTTCCGGACCACCCGCAGATCGCCCCAAAGCCCAACTCCTCGGCATCCGCCAAGAGGCATTCCTCACACGCTGGGCCGAAAAACCCGATCCCACGACCCCGGTCCGCCTCGTCTTTTCCCAAGCCGCCTTCACTTCCCTCAAAACCTACCCCCTCGCCGCCAAATCCGAAGCAGTCATTCGAAACTTGGATGTCCTCAAGCCCACGGACTACCCGCCTGACGATGACGTCAAACCGGATTTTGCATCCAATGGCTGGCCTCAGACCAAACGCCTTCTAGCCCTTGAACTGATGAAAAAAGCCGGTGCCCTGCACGTGACCGGCGATCAAGACTTGGGCAGCTGCGGGCAATACGGGCTCAGCGCCTATCGTGATGGCCCATGGTGGAGCGCCTCCCCAGCCATCTCCAACGAGGGGAAACGCCGTTGGATGCCTTCTATCAAAGGAGCCAACCCACGCAGCGGAGCCCCGCGCGAAACCGGCGATTTCAAGGACGCCTTCGGCAATAAGATCACCGTGGCTGCCGTCGCCAACCCCGTCGAGAGAGATCCCCTGCCGACCAACCCGCGCAACCATGCCGTCGGCTACTCCATCCTCACTTGTGATCCCGCCTCAGGCCGCATCACCCTCGCCAATTGGCCCTATGGGGCGTCCCCAGCAAAACCCGCCCCAAACAACACTCCCTACTCAGGCTGGCCTATCACCATCGACCCCAAATCCGGTGCCAGATTCTAAAAAGACACAAGGAGACTTGAAGACGCAAGCGAGGAGACACAACGGCCGATTTTCTCTTGCCGTCTTGCCGTCTCTTTACCCATAACTAAGACTCATATTCCCACATGTTCGACCCCGAAACCATCAAGAGCGATTTTCCCATTCTCGACCGAAAAGTCAACGGCAGGCCGTTGGTGTACCTCGACAATGCGGCCACCACCCAGAAGCCGCGTGCGGTGATGGATGCCTCCCGTTATTATTACGAAGTGCTCAATTCTAACATTCATCGCGGCACGCATTCACTCGCCCGCGCCGCCACCGAGACATTTGAGCAGGCCCGCCAGACGGTGGCCAAGCACCTCAACGCCGCGTCTGATGAGGAAATCATCTTCACCTCCGGCACCACCGACGGCATCAACCTTGTCGCCAATGTTCTCGCCAACGCCGGCACTCTCGGACCCGCAGACGAAATCCTCATCTCGTCCCTCGAACACCACTCGAATATCGTGCCATGGCAAATGCTCTGCCAACGCTGCGGTGCCACCCTCAAAATCATCCCCTGTCACGAGGACGGCTCCCTCGATCAAGCCGCCTTCGCCGCCCTCCTTTCCGAACGCACCAAAGTGCTCGCCATCACTTGGATTTCCAACGCCTTTGGCACCATCAACCCGGTCGCCGCCATGACCGCCGCCGCCAAACAAGCCGGTGCCCTCGTCCTCATCGATGCCGCTCAGGCCGCTCCCCATCTGGCCATCGACGTTCAAGCGCTCGCTGCCGATTTCTTGGTCTTTTCCGGTCACAAGGTGTACGCGCCCACCGGCATCGGCGTGTTGTGGGGGCGGGCTGCCGTCCTCAATTCCCTCCCGCCGTGGCGCGGCGGCGGCGAAATGATCAAGGAAGTCACTTTCTCACACACCACCTACAACGACCTCCCCTTCAAGTTTGAAGCTGGCACCCCCAATATCGAAGGCGTCATCGCCCTCGCCGCCGCCCTCGACTACGTCAATGCCATCGGCCTCGATGCCATCCACGAACTCGAAACCCGCCTGACCCGGGCCGCCACCCATTCCCTTGCCGATATCCCCGGCATCATCTTTTTTGGCCCACCCGAGCGCGCCGGCATCCTCTCCTTCGGCGTCGAAGGCCTCCACCATTACGATCTTGGCACATTGTTAGATAAAATGGGCATCGCTGTGCGCACTGGCCACCACTGCTGCCAGCCGCTCATGGCCCGCTTCGGCATCACCGGCACCACCCGCGCCTCCTTCGCCCTCTATAACTCCGATGCCGACGTCCACAGCTTCGCCGAGGCCACACACAAAGTCGTCGCCATGCTGCGCTAATCATGACCGACAACCTCAGTGCGCCGCGACTCGCCCGCTCGAGCAAAGCGGCGTGGCAGCTCCGCCCCTTCCCGCCGCACTCCACGCAGTGGCCATCCGTGGCGGGGTATTTTGTACTTGGCATGGGACGCAGGGCAGCTTGAATGGTGCAGCGTGATTTACCCACCCTTGGATCATTGGTTGTGGCTGGTGCCGGCGTTTTCGCTGGGGGCCTGCATCGGTTCATTCTTGAACGTGGTAATCTATCGCGTGCCGCTCGGGCTTTCAGTGAATGACCCGAAGCGCTCGTTCTGCCCACAGTGCAAGGCTGCGATTCCACTTTGGTTAAATGTGCCGTTGCTGAGCTGGCTCTATCTGGGGGGAAAATGCAAAGAATGCGGGCTACCGATCGCGATTCGTTATTTTGCGGTGGAACTGCTTACCGCGCTGGTGTTCACCGCTGTTTGGCAGTGCTTTGCGCCACTGGCCGTCGGCATGGTGGTCCTTCTGTGGGCGCTGGCAGCTTTGCTGATTGCCATCGCCTTCATCGATGCAGAACACATGATCATTCCGGTGAAACTGACGTTTGCGGGCTCAATTTTGGGTCTCGTGGCGTGTGCGCTGTGGCCACAGTTGCCAGTGCTGGCGGGAGGCGGGGCATCTTGGAAAATGGCCCTGCTGCGCGGTGGCATCGGATGGGCCACGGGATTTTTCGGTTTGGGCATTGTGGTGGAATTGGGCAAGCTGGCATTTGGCAAAAAAGACCTGCGCTTCCCGCAACCCGTGGCTTGGTCGTTGCGCGAACCGCAGGCGGATGATGACCCGATGTGGTTTGTCATCGCCGACGAAGAGGTCGCTTGGTGGAATATGTTCAATCGCAAGTCGGACCGCTTGCTCGTAGAGGCGACCGACATCCGGGTGGATGGCGAGTCGGTGGGCGGCGGCTTGCTGACGATCCGGGAAATGGAAATCCAATTGCCCGACGGCACGATCCGACAGTTGGCAGAGATGAAATCGTTGGATGGCACGGGGACTCGTGCGGTCATTCCACGGGAGGCAATGGGCTCTGGCGACGGATATTTGCTAGGGATGGTTGGGGCGTTTTTCGGCTGGTCCGGGGTGTTGTTCACGTTGTTCAGCGGCTGTCTGGTGGCCCTTCTTGGCGCACTCGTCGGGCGGATCGGCTTTGGCAAACAGCTGCCATTTGGGCCGAGTTTGGCGGTGGGGGCGGCACTGTGGATGTTTGGCGGCTGGAAGTTGTTTGCGTGGTACGTCGAGTTTCTCGCGCCGCTCGGTGGCCTGCCCTGAGGCCTGTGCCAACTCGATATCGATGAGCAGAAAACCCGCAAAAACGCGGCCGACTTGAGGCGAAAAGGAGTTTCGAACTGGAAAATCGGACTGGAAAATTGCTGTGAATGGTTGGAGAATTGGCCATGAGCAACCGCACAACCAACCTGTGGAGTGTCAGCAAAGGGCTGGCGAGGCAGATCTTGTGGACGCGGAGGGAGCGGCGGCGGCTGATGAGCCAAATGCTGCTGCTGGCGCTGGGGATGATGGCTGCGGGGTTGTGGCTATTGGATCACTGGCTGGCGGCCAATCTCTGGCGATTTTTCCTGTGGTGGGCAGGTTGCGCTGGCATCTGTTCCCTGACGATGCTCTTCGCCCTGTACGATTTTGCTGCAGTCATTCTCGAGGAACGCGCCCCACGCCAGTCCGATCCCGACCCCCGGCGAAACTGAAATTTGAGTGAACCCATCATGCTCATACCCTCAGAAAACTCAGCCATGATGTGGATTCCTGGCTCAGGCCGAGCTAGGCCACTGATCTATCAACTCATGCCGCGATCCTTCGGCAATACCCGGGAAGCGTGGGTCGTCAATGGCAGCTTGGAGGAAAACGGCTGCGGCAAGTTCAGCGACATCAGCGCCGCAGCGCTAAGCGCCATCTGTGAGCTGGGCATCACGCACCTGTGGCTAACCGGGGTGCTGGAACAGGCGAGTGGCACTGCCTATGCGGAGCGACCGGCGGATGTTGCCGATATCCTCAAAGGAGTGGCGGGCAGTCCATACGCCATCAAGGATTATTTTGACGTGTGCCCCGACTATGCAGAAGACCCGCTGCGGCGCCTGGAGGAATTCTCGGAGTTGCTGGGGAGGTGTCACTCGCTGGGCCTGCGGGTGCTCATCGATCTGGTGCCCAATCATGTGGCCCGCTCTTATGACTCTGACGTTTTCCCTGAGTTGTCGTTTGGAGTGGAGGATGATCGCCAGGCGTTTTTCGCCCGCGACAATCATTTTTTCTATCTGCGGGCAGACGATCCTGGAGGCGGCCCGCCACTCAAGTTGCCAACAGCTGGCAAGCCTGGATGCAGCGGTGTCTTTGTGCCGGAGGCCGAGCATGGCAAGGTCACTGGCAACAACGTGATTTCCTGGGCTCCAGGGGACCGTGATTGGTACGAAACAGTGAAGTTGAACTACGGCCACGACTTCACAACGGGACGCAATACAACGCACTTGCCGGGTCCCGATGCGGTGCCCGCTGCAGTGCCCAAAACGTGGCGCACCATGGATGAAATTGTCGCTTATTGGCAAGGCATGGGGGTTGATGGCTTCCGGGTGGATATGGCGCATTTGGTGCCGATGCCGTTCTGGCGCTGGCTGGTCAAGCGGGCTCGGAGCCGCCAAGCCGCAGTATTTTTCTGCGGGGAAGCCTACGACAACGACCCGGCGAAACTGACCGACGGGCAGGTGCTGGATGAATTGTTGGAGGCCGGCTTTGATGCGGTCTATGATGATCCCGCCTATGATGTGTTAGAGGGAATCTATGACTCCGGAAAATGGGCCAACGACCTTGACCACCTGATATTTAGTGGTGAGCGATTCCACAAGTCGCTGCGCTATGCGGAGAATCACGACGAGGTTCGCTTGGCCAATCCGCAGGTGTGGGGCGGGCTGGGGATGCGGGTCGGCAAGCCGGTGTGCTCGGTTCTGTTCGGCCTGGGACGCGGGCCACTTATGATCTATCAGGGCCAGGAAGTCGGCGAAACCGCAGCGGGAGTGAAAGGATTTTGTGGCGACAACGCCCGGTCCAGTATCTTCGACTACGGGTCGCTGCCCGAGTTGCTCAAATGGACCAACCATGGCCAATTCGACGGCGGCCGCCTCAGCGCGGAACAAAAGGAACTGCGCGCTTGGTACGCCAAACTGCTCGGCGTCATCCAACAACCTGCGTTCGTCTCAGGCGGATTTTACGGCCTCAATTTTGCCAACCGCGACAACCCGAACTTCGGCCGATTGGATGAGGAAGTCGTCTCCGGCCATTGGTTCTATGCGTTTCTGCGCCACGACACGAAATCCCGCCAAGTGTTTCTGGTGGTGGCAAATTTCCATGGCCACGCAACACTAAGTCAGCCACGAGTCCGCATTCCAAGGGATGCAATGGAAATTTTAGGCCGGGCGACTGCCGGATCTTGGACGTTTGCGGATCGACTCGCCAGCGACTGGACGGCAACGGTGGCAGCGACCGACCTCGAGCGCGACGGTTTAGCACTGCCAGACATGGCCCCCTGCACAGCCCTGATGCTGGAAATCAGGTAAGACGCCGCACGGAGGGCTCACACTTCTCCGGGCTTGGATTTCCGGGCCAACGGCACATCCTATGCCAGCCTTGGGCAACGCCCAAGATCACGCGCCATCATGATAGACTCGGCCCCATCACCGCCGGAGCCGTCTGTGGCCTAATTTTCCGCCGACCGACGAAAATTCCTTGTCGGCTGGCTTGCCAAGAGCTAAGCGTCTCTCCGGCAATCAGCCCATTATGAATTCTTTCAAATCCATTCAGATATCCCGTCGGCTATTTTTGCGCCGTTGTTCGACCGCCGCTGCCGCCACGGGTCTGCCCCTGTGGTTTGTTGAACGAGAATTGGCTGCGGCCGCAGAGCCAACCAAAGTTCTCTCGCCAAATGACCGGCCTGGTATCGCACTGATTGGCTGTGGCGGGCAAGGCAGTGGAGATGCAGGCAATGCCCAGCGCTTTGGCGACGTGGTGGCCGTCTGCGATGTCGATAAGAGCCACGTTGAACGTGCCGTCAAACGATTCACCAAGGACGGCAAGGTGCCGACGGGATTTTCCGATTTTCGAAAATTGCTAGAGCGCGACGACATTCATTGTATCGTCAACGGCACCCCGGACCATTGGCATAGCTTGGTCAACATTGCTGCGGCACGCGCCAAGAAGGACATCTATTCGGAGAAACCACTGACTCTGACGATTGACGAAGGCAAGCATGTGGTCAAGGCGGTGCGCGACAACAAGGTGGTGTTACAAACAGGCACCCAGCAGCGCAGCAACGAGCGCTTTCGCTTGGCCTGCGATCTGGTTCGCAACGGCCGCATCGGCAAACTCAAGGAAGTGACGGTGTGGCTGCCGGCCGGTCGCCGCGAGGGACCCTTTGCCAGCAAGCCGGTGCCAGCTGAACTCGACTGGGATTTTTGGCAGGGCCAGGCACCCAAGGTGGACTATGTGCCAGAGCGCTGCCACGTGTGGTTCCGTTATTGGTATGAATATTCCGGTGGCACAATGACCGACTGGGGGGCTCATCACATGGACATTGGGTATTGGGCGGTGGGACTGCCAGCTCCGACCCAGATTGAAAGCAAGGCACTGACTGTGCCGATTCCTGGTGGCTACACGACCATTGCGGATTACGAGGTGAAGTTCACCTATCCGAACGGTGTGATTTTCAACGTGCGCTCGACCCGCGACGACGATCCGTTTGGCGGCACCGTGAAGGCGGATGGCCAGCGCAACGGCATTCATTTCGAGGGTAGCGACGGCTGGATTTGGGTGAACCGGGACCAAATCAAAGCCACGGATCGGGAACTGCTCAGCAAGCCGTTGCCGGAAGGTGCCGAGCGCCTTTATGTCAGCAACGACCACATGGGGAACTTTTTCGACTGTTCTCGCAGCCGCAAGGATCCAATCTGTGCAGTGGAAATCGGCCATCGATCGGCCTCGGTGTGCCACCTCGGAGCGATTTCCTTGCGGACCGGAAAAAAACTCCAGTGGGATCCGGAAAAGGAAGTGTTCGTCGGTGAAAATGCCGCAGAAGCTAACAGTTTTGCCACGCGTGAAATGCGCAAGCCTTACGACTACAGCTTTGTGAGCTGAGTGCTCGGTTCTTGCGCTTTGGATTGCGGCAGGATGCCCCAACCAGCCGGCGGGACGCCTGCCCTCCCCAGCGCACGTCAGCAGCGCATTTGGCAGGATGCCGCAACCTGCCGGCGGGACGCCGACGCTCCCCAGCGCACATGTCAGCAGCGCATTTGGCGGGGAGCGCCGCGATCGTGGGAGCGACGTGGCTATGCTGAGACATTAGGCGTTCCGGCCACAGTGTTGGTGGCCTTGGCGCACTTGTCGATGCCGATGAATCGAATGGTGCTGACAAATTCCTCGACAGCGCGGTCGAATTCGCCGGTGTTGTTTTGGATGATGCGCAGCAGGCAACTGCTACGGGCGGAAAATGCGGCGGCATAGGCGCGGTTGATGAGTTTGTGCTCGAGGATATCGTCGTTGCCCTCGATGGTGCGCAGCGGACGCGACTTGTCGAGGCGGCGACGTCCGCGGATCTCGGCTTCATGGGCATCGACCAAGATGATGGCCTTGGGAGACATGCGCTCCAACATGCGGGGTGTGAAACCTGGCAAGTAACTCCCGGAGCCTGTCTTAATCGTGCAGTGGGTGTCTAGCAGGATGTTCTCGGGGCGCTCAACGATGCGTTTGGTGGTACGCCATTGCATTTCCTCCTGGGCATCGGCACTGAGGTTGCGCATTTCATCGCGGTCGGCAACCAGACCGGCCTCCAGACAGAGGTTGAGCATCTCGGTGCCGAAGGAAACGATTGAGTAGTGAAGGTCTTGTTCGACTTGTTTCCATGCCTCGACCAGAACCGTGGATTTGCCAGCACCCGGCACACCTGCAACGATGATTAACTTAGCCATGGCTTCTAGGGTGGGTGCTGCGACCTCGAGGCGTCAAGAGCCAAAGCCGGAAACCCGCACAAATTCAGATAAATTTCTTGGCTTGGCGCAATCGCTCGGTATCTTGCGCCCCAACCCGATAGCACATGAAGACAAAATCCGCACTTTTGCTAGTTGCCCCCCTGTTGGTTGTCATATCCACCAGCCAGGCTCAGGAAGCACGCCCCGCCGCAGCGGAAGCTAACAGAACCCGCCGCTCCGGTGGGGAACGTGAACGCGCAGGGCAACGCAGCAATCCGTTGTTTGAGGCGCTCGACACCAACGGCGACGGGGTGATTGACGACAAGGAAATGGCCAATGCTGCCGAATCCCTCAAGAAACTCGACAAGAACCACGACGGCAAGATCACTCTGGATGAGGTTCAGCCCGTCGCGCGCACCGAACGTAGGGCCAGCACCCAGCCCAACGCCACGGATGCGATGGTGGCTCGCTTGATGCAATTTGACAAAAATGGTGACGGCAAGCTTGCGAAAGACGAGTTACCCGAACGTTTGCAGGCGCTTTTTGAAAAAGGCGACCTGAACAAGGATGGTTTCCTCGACAAGGAGGAGATCACCAAACTTGCCTCTGCCCAAGCTGCGGCAAGCGCTGCGCCAAGTCGCCCGAGCACCAAAGCCAAGGAAGAAGACGACGACGATTGATCCGAACTTGCGCCATCAAACCACCGATTTTTCCCCCTCCCCCGATGTTCCGCCGATTCCGTTTGTTCCCAATGAAGACCCTGTCCTTTGCTGCTGCCGGCTTGTTGAGTTGCGTCGCATTTCCCGCCATCGCCGCTGAGGCCACCGCCCATGGGCACTTGCATGTTTTTCAACACGAGAACGTCTTGGGCACCTCGCTCGAATTGAAAGTGCTCGCCTCATCGCCGGGCCAAGCGGATCAAGCCGAGACCGCTGCCTTGGGTGAAATCGACCGTCTGGCGCACATTCTTAGCAGCTATGAGAGTGCCAGCGAAGTGAGCCGCTGGCTGCGCACGTCGCACCAGCCCGTAGCGGTTTCAGCGGAACTTTACGAGGTGCTCGCGCTGTTTGACCAGTGGCGTGAACGTAGCGACGGCTCTCTGGATGCCGCCGCCGCAAATATTTGCCAATTGTGGCAAGCTGCCGCTCGCCTAGACCGCATGCCGGAGCCCGCCGCCATCGCCGCTGCGCTCACCGCCGTGAAACAGCCGCATTGGTCGCTGGACCCTGCCGCACATACCGCCACCCATCTGAGTGACGTGCCGTTGGTTTTCAATTCGTTTGCCAAAAGCTATATCGCCAGTCGGGCTTGCGACACCGCCATGGCAGCAGCCCATGTCGATGCCCTGTTAGTCAACATTGGGGGGGATCTGGTGCTGCGCGGCGATCTCACCGAAACGGTGGCCATTGCCAATCCGCAGGCCGATGCTGAAAACGATCCGCCGCTTGCCAGCATTCGGGTCCGCAATCAAGCGGTGGCCACCAGCGGCAACTACCGCCGCGGCGTGACAATCGCCGGTCGTTGGTTTTCACACATTGTTGATCCGCGCAGCGGTCAACCCGTTTCGCATGTCCTCAGTGCCACAGTCGTGGCGGCCAATGCCGCCGATGCAGGGGCTCTGGCCACCGCATGCTGTGTGCTGCAGCCAGAGGCGAGCCTGCGCTTGGTGGCCTCGCTGCCCGCTGCCGAGTGCCTGTTGCTCACTGCGGATGGCCGCCACGTCACCAGCAAGGGTTGGCACTCGCTGGAAACCGTGCCTCCGGTGCTGGCTGCTGCCGACGACATCCAAGGCCTTCTCGTCACACCCCAAAAGGCCCGGTTGATCGACACCGCTACTCCGCCGTCCGCCCCGCCCACCCCGGCGGCCCCAGCTTCCACACCTGGCACACCTGCTACCCCGGCCGCCACCCCGGCCTTGTGGGACGAAACGTGTGAGTTGGTCGTGCAGCTTGAGTTGAGCCGCTTTGGGGGCCGCTCGAGTCGGCCCTATGTGGCGGTTTGGATTGAAGATGGGGAGAAATATCCGGTGCGCACTCTGGCACTTTGGTCCAATGGCGGGCGCTGGCTGGAGGACCTCAAAGGCTGGTATCGCTCCGACCAACTGAGGATCCTGGCGGAAACCACCGAGCTGACCCCATCGGTATCGAGCGCCACCCGGCCGGCCGGCAAATACACTCTCAAGTGGGACGGCAAGGACAACTCCGGCAAACTCGTCAAGTCCGGCAAATACACCATCTGCCTTGAGGCCGCCCGCGAGCACGGAACCTATCAAATCATGCGGCAGGAACTGGATTGCAACGGTACCGCAGCCAAGATTGATTTGAAGGGCAACGTCGAGATCGCCTCCGCAGCCCTCGATTACCACCACAAAGCCAATGCACACTGAGGCAACGCCACCGCTACCGTCACCGTCACCGCAGGCCAATACTTATGCTTATTGGCGCCGCGTCGTCGTGGCGTGGTTCCGCGGGATGCATATCTATCTGTCGATGATCAGCTTCGCCATCCTGTTGTTCTTCGGAGTGACCGGGTTGACGCTCAATCACGCCGATTGGTTTACAGCCGGACACTCGACCGATCGTCGCTGCAAGGGGCACCTCCAACCCAGCTGGGTCAAGCCGCCAGACACGGCCGTAGCCAAGCTTGAGATTGTCGAGTTTCTTCGGCGGGAGCATGCCATCAAGGGTGCGCTCAGTGATTTCATCATCGACGATTCTCAATGCACCATCTCGTTCAAAGGGCCGGGCTACGCGGCGGATATCTTTCTGGATCGCGCCACTGGCGACTATGATTTGGATGAGAGTCGGCTCGGTGTAGTCGCGGTGCTCAACGACCTCCACAAGGGGCGCGATAGCGGTCGCTCATGGTCGTTTCTGGTCGATGCATCGGCGGTGATCATGACTGGCATTTCGCTCAGCGGGTTGGCATTGCTGTTCTTTTTCCGGCGTCGTCGGACCACCGGTCTGGTCGTTGCTTTCGGCGGAGCCCTGCTGTGCTATCTGATCTATCTGCTGCTGGTGCCGTGAATTTTTGGGGCAGGGTTTCAACGTGAGAGGTCCAGCAAGCCGCGGCGGATCGCCTCGCTGACGGCGGCAGGCAGGTTGCGCACATGGAGTTTGTCGAAGCTGCGCTGGATGTACTCGGTCACCGAATGCGGGCTAAGGCTCAGTGCATCGGCGATTTCCTGGCGGGTGAGGCCTTTGGCGGCGAGTTGCAGCACCTCGCACTCGCGACCGGAGAGTGATTCAGCGTCGGGGATCGGGCTGAGTTTGCGGAATGTCTGCAGGATCATGCCTGCGATCTTCGGATCCAGTGGCGTCCCGCCGGCAAGCACTTCTTCAAGAGTTTCCATCAGCCGAGACGCACTGCCGGCCTTCACTAGATACCCATGGGCCCCAGCCTCCAACGCCGCAAACACCTTGGCTTTGTCGGTGAATGCGGTGAGCACCAGCACCCGCGCCCTAGGCAAAAGTTCACGCACTTTGCGGATGCCAGCCACTCCGCTCATGCCCGGCAAGCCCAGATCCGATAGCACCAGATCCGCCTCCAGACCGCCGCGGATGGCCTCCAGCGCATCCTCCATGGTAGAAAACCCGCCAACGCAGTGGTAGCCGCCTCGCTCCTCAAGCACCATCGATACCGATTCGCGGAAATCGGCGTGGTCTTCGATCAATATCAAGCGGATCGGGTGGTCTCGGCGGGGAACTGGAGGCGTCATGGCCATGATTTATAGCCCATCCGCGCCTGCTGGGAAAGCACAGGTTTGCACCGCTGAGCAGCCGGTGGGGTGGGAAATTCCAGAGCCTGTTCGATATCAATCCGGATTGTGAGCCGCGTATGGCGACTGGACCTAGCTGGTCGGAGATCAATGGACATTTTTGAACTCAATCCTCCATCAACCTGGTTCTGACCGGTGCCGAGCGCTCGCTTGACTCACCGGGCGGGGCGGTTCAGCCTTTCCCGCGATGCGCCGCACGGGAACCTTCCAAACTCGCTTCCAAGCCCTAGAGCTTTGGCAATCCGACACGAGCACTGAATTCCGGGTGGCGGGGGCGATCCATGCTTCCTACCATCGTTCACGGTTTCTAACGGGCCTGGCATGGGACCTCATCGCCGCCGCCTCGCTGCTGCGGGCCGCCGGTCCGCCGCGCTCGCTGTTGATGCTCGGCCTGGCGGGCGGCACCGCCTGCCGGGTGCTGCGACATTTGCTGCCGGAGTGCCGAATCACCGCGATCGACATTGATCCGGAAATCCTCGCCCTCGCCCATGCCCACATGAACCTGGGTGCCCTCAACCTCGAAATCATCACCACCGACGCCTATCCATGGCTAGCCAGGAACCGGCGGCGCTTCGACGTGGTTTTCGATGACATCTATCTGGCAGGCAAGACCGATGTGTTCCGCTCGCGAGTGTGGGACGCGGCGCTACTCGGCCATCTCCGCCGTGCGGTGGCTCCCGGCGGGCTCTTGGCGCTCAATTTGGTCACCGGCAGTGGTCACCGACGGAAGCAGTCGCAAACCCGCCAAATCCTGCGGGAGACGTTTCCCGTGGTACGCAGTCTCACAACCTCCGAAAGCATGAACGAGGTGCTGGTGGCTGGCACTGAAGTGGCCACCCGCTCGCGACTTGTGCCGTTTGACGCGGCGTTTGACGATTGGCGCGACCGGATGTTTTGGGAGCGCATCGATGTCCGCAAACTGTCCCAATGATGCTTCTAAAAAGTGACAACATCTTTGACTTTGCAAGGACCCCCTGATTTCCCCCGCCATGCCATCCACCGCCGATTGCCCCGTTGACCAGCTCTATCAAACCCGTCGCTATCCGGCGATGAGCCATCCGCTCAGCGACCCCGCAGTGACGGCGGTTGCCGCGCGTCTCGGCGGTCTTACCACCGCCGAGCCCCGGCACGCCCGGGTGCTTGAGATTGGCTGTGCATCAGGCCACAACCTGTTGCCACTGGCCCTGCGCTGGCCAAAAAGCCGGTGGGTGGGCATTGATTTGGCGATTCCTGCGATCGCCGAAGCTCGGCAAGTTGCGGTGGAGGCGGGGATAGGCAACGCGGAGTTTCACGCCGTGGATCTGCGTTATTTTGACCCGGGCGAGGAACCCTTCGATTACATCATTGCCCACGGGGTTTTCTCGTGGGTGCCCAATGATGTGAAACTTGCCTTGCTGGATTTCTGCCGCCGCCATCTGGCACCTGCCGGCGTCGCTACCATCAGCTTCAACCTTGCCGCCGGCTGGGCCCACCGCCAACCCATTATCGCCATGGTGCGGGACCTGCAGACCGCCACCGGCGGGGACCTCATCGCCACCCTTAACCTGCTGCGTGATACCCTTGATGAGACCTCTCCCCACGGCGCTCATCTCCGCTGGATCATTGATGACATGTTGGCCAAAGGCCCCGATATCCTGCCGTTCGATGACTTCGCTCCGGCCAATGATCCATGGCGATTCGATCAATTTGTCCTGGCGGCCGCCCACGCCGGCCTGCGCTGGATCGGCGAAAGCGATCCTTCCGAAAACCTCCCCTCGGTCCTCAGCGACGCCTCACGCGAGGCACTCGCCTCACTCGCCGCCGCCCCGCTGCACGCCCAACTCGCCGCCGATTTTGCCGTCGGCCGAACCTTCCGCTCCGGCGTTCTGTGCCGCGATGACGCCCACACACGGCCCGGCCTTTCAAACCACGAGCTCTTCGATCTGGCAGTCCGGGCGGGCGAGATCACACCCACCGGCACCACCCCGCTGGCGCAAGCGCTCTATCAATCGCTGGCGGCCGTGGCGCCGTCCTGTGTGCCGATGCGAGAAATCGTTGCTGCCATGCCAGAGGCAGACCCGGCTGAGCTGGCTCGGTTGGTGTACGATGGGATCATCCACGGGTTGATCCGTCCGCGCATTGAGGCGCTGCGCTACGATCCACGACCGCCGTCGCACCCCTCGATCAATCGCCTGTTGCAGACCTGTGCCCGGCGCTGCCTGCCTTTCGTTGATGTCTGGCACATGCCTTGGGGGTTTCCCCCGGCCCACTACGAGGTGCTTGCCGCGATGGATGGTACGCGCAGCCACGCCGATCTGGCGGCTGTGGCCCAAGCCTGCTGCCCGGAGTTGGCCATCGAGCCGTGGTTGCAGCATCTGGCAGACCGCGGGCTCTTCCAGCCTCATCAAACGAACCCTGAACAAGGTCAGGGTCCAGTCTTCTGAGGCGGATTTGTTCCCAGCTCACGAACATCGGCGGTCATCGTCACGCCGCTATAATCTGACTGCTAGGCCCTAGCGCAAGCGGACAGCAATTCGACCTAGAGACCTTTACTAAAACTTTACAACTTTTCCCTTCGCATCCGGGGGGGACCCGGCCAAATTGTCCAGGTTTGATTCACGACGCGAGCGGCATATCATCGCGGCGTCGGAATGACACATCCACCTAAAATTCCAAGCCCACCCTCATGAACCGCGTGTTTTTTATAGTCCTGTTTTCGCTATTGGGATCCCTTGCGCTGCAGGCGCAGGTCCCCCAAATCATCAACTATCAGGGACGGGTTCTCGTAGGCACCACTAACTTTGATGGCAGCGGCTCCTTCCGGTTCGCCTTGGTCAACAGCACCGGTGCCACCACATTCTGGAGCAATGACGGCACCAGTGCCAGCGGCAGTCAACCCACCGCAGGAGTCACCCTGCCCGTGACCAAAGGGCTTTATACGGTGAAACTGGGTGACACGTCGCTGAGCAACATGCAGGCGATCCCAGCAAGCGTGTTCGGCAACACCGACGAGAGACTGCGTGTGTGGTTCAACGATGGCACCCATGGCTCCCAACTTCTCACCCCCGATCAGCGCATCGCCGCCGTGGGTTATGCCATGATGGCCGGCAACGTCACCGACGGCAGTATCACCACGGCCAAAATCGCCAACGGCGCGGTAGGTACCGCGCAACTGGCCAGTGGCGCGGTGGGGGCCTCGCAGCTGGCCAGCGGCGCGGTGGGTTCCACCCAACTAGCGTCCGGTGCGGCCTCTGCAAACCTGAGTGCAAGCGGCCAAAGCGCAGTTGCCAGTGGTGGCTTGGTGCTATCGGCTGCCGAGAGTGCGGCGCTAGTCGCTGCGGGTTTCGTCAAGATCGGCACCACCTCGCTCGCCGACGGCTGGCAGTTGCGCAGCAATGGCTCGCCCTCAGCCCGAAGTGGTCACACGGCCGTCTGGACCTCTGTCGGTATGATCGTCTGGGGTGGTTATCACACCAGCAACGGCTATTTCGGCGATGGTGCCAACTACAACCCCACAACCAATTCTTGGACCGCTCTCAATGCGTCTGGGGCACCCACCCGCCGCACGAATCACACTGCCATCTGGACCGGCACGGAAATGATCATTTGGGGAGGTTACAACGGCAGCACCTATCTCAACGACGGCGCCCGCTATAACCCGACAACTGACACCTGGACGAGCATCACCACCACCAATGCTCCTGTGGCGCGCAGCAACGCGACCGCAATCTGGGACGGGGCCGGGATGATTGTCTGGGGTGGATTCAACGGCACCTACCTCAATACCGGTGGCCGTTTCAATCCCACCACCAATACATGGTCGGCTCTCAGCATCACCAACGCCCCTTCCGCCCGCATCTATCAGTCAGCAGTCTGGTCAAACAGCGAAATGCTCATCTGGGGCGGCATGAGCGGCGGCACCGGGCTGGCCGATGGTGCCCGATACAACCCAACCAGCGATACATGGGTTCCCATCAACTCCGCCGCAGCCCCAAGCGCTCGATATCTTCACACCGCTGTTTGGTCCGGCACTTACATGGTCGTTTGGGCCGGCTACAGCGGTAGCGCGGATTTGGCCGATGGTGCCCGTTACAACCCCACAACCAACCTCTGGACAACGATCTCCACCGCAAACGCACCAGCCGCCCGCGACTCCCATGCCGCAGTCTGGACCAATACCGAAATGATCGTCTGGGGCGGTTACGGGGGCACGGCTGCCATCAATAGCGGAGGTCGGTACAATCCCGCCACCAATGTCTGGAACACCACCGCAATAAATTCGATAGGCACCCCAACTGCCCGCTATGGCCAAACAGCCGTTTGGAGCGGCAGCGAAATGATTGTCTGGGGCGGGGGCAACGGCGCCAGCTATTTCCCCGATGGTGCCCGTTTTAACAACAGTAGCAACTCGTGGAGCCCCGCCGCTCCCGCCTGCCCGCTTGGTGGCCGTGCCAATCACACTGCCATCTGGAGCGGCACCGAGATGATCATCTGGGGCGGCTACGACGGCAGCGCCTCCCTCGGCGATGGAGCTCGATTCGACCCCACCACCAACGTCTGGACCGCGATCAGCAGCACCGGCTCGCCAAGCGCCCGCTACCTCCACACCGCCGTCTGGACCGGCACCGAAATGATCATCTGGGGCGGCTATAACGGCAGTGCCTACCTCGGTGATGGTGCCCGTTACAATCCGTCCAGCAACTCGTGGACGACGCTGCCGTCGTTAAACAGTCCGAGCATCCGCTACTATCACACTGCGGTCTGGACGGGCACCGAGATGCTCGTCTGGGGTGGCTACAACGGCAGCGCCTACTTAAACAACGGCGGCCGTTTCACCCCCACAACCGGCGTCTGGAATCCATCGGCAATGAGTGCCACCAACGCACCGAGCATCCGCAGCGACCACAGCGCCGTCTGGACCGGCACCGAAATGATCATCTTCGGCGGCTATAACGGCACCACCACCCACCTCGGGGATGGAGCCCGCTTCACTCCAACCACCAACACCTGGGTCACCCTGCCTACCACCAACGAGCCTGCCACGCGCTCCGATCACACGGCGCTCTGGACGGGTTCGGCAATGCTCGTCTGGGGCGGTTACAACGGCAGCGCCAACCTCGCTGACGGGGCCCTCTTTGACCCCACAGCCAACGCTTGGACCGCCACCATCACGGTCGGTGCTCCCGTGGCCCGCAGCTATCAAAGCGCCGTTTGGAGCGGCACCGAAATGATCGTCTGGGGCGGCTACAGCGGCGCTTATCTCGGCCTCGGCGGACACTATGCCCCGATCACCGGCATCTGGGCTGCCACTTCCAATACCGGCGCTCCTCCCAACCGCAGCGGCCACACCGCCATCTGGACCGGCCGAGAAATGCTCGTCTTCGGAGGAACCAATGGCGGATATCTAAATGACACTTACAGTTACTCAGCGGGCAAGATTATGTTTCTCTATCAGAAACCATGATGCCCCTGGCCCATTTTTCAGAACCTTGACAAATTTTCAGTGGAAGGCACATTCATCGGCCGCCCTAGTCTCCCATCCCTCCTGCCATGCGTCGCTTGCCCGTTTTTCTCATTCCGCTCGTCGCCCTTGTCGTCGGAGCTCCGCTATCAGCCGCTCCGACGGCACCCGATCCGGTTGCCCTCGGCAAGATTTTCGAAACCTCCACCAAGGCCGAGAAAAACAAGGACTATGCCGCCGCCATCAGCTCCATGAAGACCTATCAGCAACGCGGCGGCGACCCGTTCATCGCCACCCTCCGGTCCGCTTGGCTGCACTACCAGGCTGGCCAGTACGCGGAGGCCGCCCAAGCCTACCATCAGGCCGCCAATTTGAAACCCTCCTCGCTCAATGCACTGCTCGGGTCGCTCAACGCCGCCCAAGCCATGCTCGACATCCGCAATACCGCACTGGCCGCCGATGCCGTGCTGCGCGTCGATCCTATCAACTATCGCGCCCTCATGGCGCTCGGCGGCCTCCGTTACGCGCAAAAAGAATATGATAAGGCTGCAGTCCATTTTTCCCGCGTGCTGGTCAATTACCCGGATGATCCGGACGCCCTGAGCGGCGCTGCATGGTCAGCTTTTCGGGCCGGGGATCCCGCCACTGCAAACACCAGATTTTCACTTCTATTAGGCATTAACCCTGATTATCCCCAGGCTCAGGAAGGTTATGGCTTGTCCGCCCGGTCTGGTCGTTAGATCTCCGGAAGCATCCACAGTTGCCCCACCCCAACCGCCTATCTTCCCCGTGTTGCGCCTGTTGATCATTTTCGCATGGGCAGCGCCCGCCCTGACGTGGGCCGGGGATTTGGCAGACATGCCGGGAGTGCCCTTTGCCCAAGAAGCCTACTGGGCACCGGTGGTGGGTTACCCGCGCCCGGGTTCTCTGCACGCGGTGTTCAATCTCGACTGCACCGATCAGGACGTCACCCCGCACGGCTTGATCTTGGAAAATCAGGGAGTCATCGTCCAACCGTTGCTATTGTTTTACACCCCGCTCCATGCGGATCCAGCCGATTGGCTCGGCAATGTCACTTTCACCGCAGGTGGCTGGGGAAATTGGCATTCACGCCCTGGCGGCAAGGACCCCGGCAACTGGCGCGAGGTGGACATTTTCTCTGGTCTCACATGCATCGTTGAGCGCGATTGGCAGTTGACCTCCTTCTGTTCCGCCTATCTCAGCCAGACGCATTCCTACCCCACGGCTTGGGATTGCGCTCTTGCAGTGACATACGATGACACTCGGTTGTTAGGCTCTGCGGCAATGCATCCCTTCGTGGAGTACCGGCCGCAGATTCACGGCTCCACCACTGCAGTCATTGATCCGGAAAACGCCGGAAAAACATATTCATTTCGCTTGGGCATCATCCCACAGCATCAGTTCGGCCCGCTCCGGCTGGAGATGCCGGCCTTCCTTACCTGGGTGCCGGAGGGTTTCTATCAAGACAATGCCGGGCGGCCAGCAGCAGGCGGCATCGGGTTCATGAGCGCCGCCCTGAAGCTCAGTATGCCGCTGGAATACCTATCAACCAAAAATACCAGCACCACGCTCTACGCTGCGGCGCAATACTATCGGATCGTCAATGGCGGGTTGCTGGATACCAACGAGGTGCTCGGCACCTCTGCGCGGCGCGAGCATGACATCCTCCAGTTTCACCTCGGCATCCGCTCCGCTTTCTAACACCCTTGAAAAGTTAAATAATGGCATCGGGCAGAAAACCCGTGCCACAATGGCCGGTGCCATGCGGTGCGAATGGGTATCACATTCACAATTCCGCTTGTATTCTCCGTCCCGAATGGGATCGTCGCTGGCCAGCCTGCCCCTCTTCCGTCCAACAGATCAAGCACCTCGCTACATCACCCCCTCACCACACCTCCCCCGATGCGCCTGTTATGCATTTGTCTGATTATGCTGTCTCCCGCTTTGGGGAACTCCCAAGACGCCCGCAAAGTGAGTTGCCGCTTCCTCTGCCTCGATGGTGCGCCCGCCCCTCCACCCCTGCTGAACCTCTCGGCTAAGGGCACAAAAATCCCCTGCACCGTCCCGCCTAACACGTTTTCCGCACCTGTCGTTTGCCACGCCAAGGGTGATGCCATCACCTTTTTGACGGCGTCGAACCTTAAACCCGCAGCGCTCGCCACGATTCCGGCCAGCGTGAAATCCGCGATCTTGGTATTCGCGCCAGCAGTAAACGCGAGTGATTCCCTGCCATGGCGGACATTTGTGATCGAGGATTTCTCCGCTAACTTCCCGGATAGCGGTGCCTTGGTTGCTAACTTCTGCAGCCAGAACGTCCGTTTCACCATCGACGACAACCCGGTCACGCTCCTCACCGGCAAGGTTCACACCTACGGCCGCCCGAAAAACCTCGACGCCTTCAACATGGGTGCCCTGATTGCCGAATTCCAACAGGATGACTCCTGGCGAACCGTCAACGAAAACCTCCTGCGCTTCGCCCTAGGGATGCGCTTTCTGATCTATGCCTACTTCGATGACGCATCTAACCGGGCACGCGTCGCCACCTGCCAGGATATTCCGATGACCAAACCCGCCCCCAAAAAGTGACAATTTCCCAGATGACGACACGCGACCTGCAATTCACCGAATGCAAAATCCTCGTCGAACAGGC
>CAIKHZ010000158.1 GCA_903827375.1 Akkermansiaceae bacterium | reverse complement strand
TCCTCGCATGGTAACATTTGTTTGAGGCATGGCGCTTCCGCCCACAGCCGACACTTAGGGAATTCGACTTGCTCGCTCCGTTGTCGAAAGCGAGGTCGAATGCTGAGTTCTGAGGATTGTAGCGGCGTGTCTATGGCCGCCGATGACCCTGAATCGCCAACGAACCCGCCGCCTCGACAACGGGCAACTCATGCACATCGGCAGAGCAGCGGTGTTCCTAACAAACGCCAAGCCGTCCTCCAGACCGACGTCTCCCGTGCCAGCAGCGCGTGGAATCGTGGGGAGGGAACTCGGCTTTTCGAGGTAGCAGTGCGGCGGGGATTTGGCCAAAGCGGTGTCTTGCCACCGCACTCCATACCTGGGCTGCTCAGGCGTGCTCAGCCCTTGCGGGCCTTGAGGGCGGCCAGACGATCCGTCAGACTCACACTTGAGGGCGAGGTACTGGCCTCACCCAAAGCATCGCGAACATTCTGATCATTCTCGATGCTCTGAGGCACATGTTTGGTTAGCAAGTTTGCCTTGAGGGTTGCTGCGGTGGTGGCATCCTGATCTTTTTGGGCGACCTTCTCCATGGCGGAGAGGGCGGTGCCAAGGGAATCATTGCCACTGCGAATACCGGCAAGCACCGCTGCATGTTCCGCCATCTCGGTGGCGCGTTCTCTTTGGAGCTTCGCACTCGCCATTTTGTGAGCGGCCTCGGTGAGCTTGGCCCGCGCCGTGGTGACTTTTTGGGCGGCTTCAATGGCAGCTTGCTCAAATTCCGCAAGAAATCCCTTGGCCTCATTGGCTTCCCGAATCTCGCGCTCCATCTCGGGTACAAGCCCCTCAATGGTCGTTAGGAGGTTCGAGAGCGATGGCTCGAGGCTTGCCTTCTTTTCACCCGGTATCGCCGGATCCGCGATTTGATTTTGCAGTTTCTCGGCGGCCGCCATATAGCGGTTGTAATTTGCCTGAGCGGCATCCGCTTCCTTCTGTTCATTGTCATATTCACGGCGAAGGGTCGCAACTTTCGTCGTAAGCACGTTGAGTTGCGCTTCAAACTCGGCAATCTGGGCTTCAGATGCCGTTTCGGGATCGAAACGAACGATGGCTTCTGTGATACTTTGGCTGATTTGGCCGACTTTGGCCCTGCCGAAACGTGCTAGAAATGATAACATAACTGGTATTCTTTCTTTTGTTGTTTGTTGTTATTTTCAATAGATCACTTTGATGTTCGCACTGAGGTCGAGATCCACGCCGACGTCAATGGAAACGCAACTTCCGTCGCGTTCCGAGCAAGCAGAGAGGAGGACATACTCGTCGCAAGGACAGACGTCGTCCCCGACTTCCCTGCCATAGAGCATCGAACGGTGCTCTATAAACTTGGTATCAGTGTCATCGAATCGATTGAGGACCAGCCTTTCATCGAAACAAACGGGCTCCACGATAGATTCCTCGCGGGCGCCCCAGAGGCGGTCGAAGAGCGCACCATCCTTCATCTGAAACTGTTGTATTCCGATAGATCCATCGTCATCACTGAGCCAGAAGTCCCATTCTTCAGTGGATGAGGGGAAGACTTCGTCGATATTGACGAACCAGCGAACAAACATCTCGTTGTCGTTTTGGGTAATCCAGAGATATGAGCCGGATTCGTCCTGTTCCTGGCGGAGCATGACACGAAAGCAAGTGTAACCCATGAGATCCACTTCACTGAAACCCTCAATGATGTGCGCTCCTTGGGAAAACAAGGGGTCAATGGCATCAGGAAGCAGGATTGCGATATCAATCTTGCCGTCGATATGCAGACCAAAGGGCAATGCGCGGTCAAGCGGATTTGCCATTTGGAGAGCGGATAATTTCTGCAAGCGCGCTTTTTCGCGTTTGGCTTTAACGAGTTCCCAGATAGTCATCGGCGTGTTCCAATTACGTTGAGTTTAAAGATCATCCAGTACAATCCGCCGGCAACGGCCACCAGCCCAAAAAACCACAACCACTTATGGGATTTGTGGGATTGCCTCTCAGCATCTTCCTGCGAAGCAGATTTCTTATGCAAATCAGTGACGATGTCGATCACTGCGTAGTTGAGTTCGTCAAATGTTTCCTCACCAAATTTTTTGATCCATGAGTCTGAGATGGTCCACTCGGCATCAACACCGAGCGTCTTGACCTCTTTATTTTGCAGCCCGGGATATGTGCCTGCCGGCAACGTCAGAGCATCGTAAACGACATGGCCTTGGGCATCTTGCAAAGCAGACAAGTCCTTGTCGTCAACCGGGACGATGCGGCAACCGTCGTTGCTCGAGATATTTTTGAGGAGGGGGGTATTCATTCCAGCGGCAAGCAGCATGGCCTTCGTCTTGTCACCCGCGACCTTTTGCAGGGCCACTTTGTAATCTGCAAAGGCTGATTTCACGTTCTTGTATTGCTTGTCCTGCATTTGGAGTCCCAGCCAGGTGAGGGATGACCCGGAGCCCTCTGGGCCGACATAGATGGTGTTATTTTGGCCCAAATCCTTGATCGATTTGACTGATGAATCCTTGGAGACGACCAGCATCAGATACTCGGTGTAAAGGGTGGCGCGGTGAAACGTGACATCCTCTGGAACTGTTGCCGGAGAGTTCTTGTCCATGATCAAACCGGTATCGGATTGAACGATGGCAGCATCCACCTTTCCTTCACGCAGAAGCTTTAGATTTTCTTCCGCGCCGGATGTCGCAACGAGCTCAATTTTCACTTTGTCAGAGCGGGTTTTGAGCATGTGCCCGACTTGATTGTACTGCCCCCCCGGAACGCCGGTTGCGAGGCGGAGGACGGGTTGCTCGACAGGGATTTGAGCGATGGCATCCGCTGATAGTGCGACGAGCGGGTCCCCGGCCAACTGCGGCGGCAGGTACTTATCATTGCGGGCCACACCGCCCTTGTCCATTTGCTGGACTTTTTGGTCAAGCGTGGCGATTTGGGCTTTGAGGTCGCCGTTCTCCTGAGAAAGTCTCATGGCGTCATTGTGCCAAGCTGTGATCGAAGGGTCGTTGCTATGGTGATGGAAAAAGGTTGCGTCATTCAAAAGCGCCCACCACAGGAATGTGGAATTCCACGAGCCATAATAAGGGGCTGCATTATAGACATAAATTGGAGGGCTCCACGAGCCATAGATCACTTGGCGGCGGCGGATCACATCATCATATCCAACCCGCGAATAGACGTGGCTGCTGCTGACGACAGGATTGGATTTGAGGGTCTTCGAATCGACAGACGGTGGAGGGGTCTTGAACTTGCTTTTTTCTGCATCGTAGGAAGCAAGGGACTTCTGCGACTTATCCAATTTTAATTTCTGAGTGGTATCAGAATCAAACCGGTTTCCTTTGGCATAAGCCGTGGGTGAGCTGGATGAAGCTGGCGAACCGCTGGTCTGAGGCTTGCTATATCCACCTGAGGCTGCACCGGTATTGGGATTTGCAGGTGCCGCGGGTTTGCTATACCCGCCGGAGCTGGTACCGGGATTGGAAGGAGCCGAAGGTTTGCTGTATCCCCCGGATGAGGGTTTGTTGTACAAGCCTGATGACGAGGGACGCGAGGAAGGTGATGAGGACCTGCTGGAAGACGAGGAGGACCCTTTGGCAGCAACATTTGCCACGGAGACAAATGCAAATAGCGAGAGGAATACAATTGTGGCACGAACCAAGTATTTTTTCATGTGAGGCTACGAATTTGTGTGCCGACCGTGGAGTGAGGAGATAGATGGCCAGACCGGAGGACTGGCGCAGTTGGGGCGGCACCGCGATGCTAGCACCGATTCACTGGCAGCACCAGAGCAAATCCAACGCGCCAAATCCATTCAGTGGCGGCCACCGTCAACCGGTTTGCTCGAAAAAGGGCAAATGCACCCCGTGCCTCCGCGCCGCCGGCACTCTCCGGGCCGGGACTCCGCCCGTTTGCCCTACCAAGGTCCGGCGGCGCTTGTCGCAGGTTTGCCTGACACCTTGCGGTGCCAGGACCGGGCGCGGGCCGGTTCCGGCGGGGCGGGAAATCCATCCCATGCCCGCGGGAGCTGCGGCCACCCGGAAGCCAATGTTGTTGTTCCGGTTGTCAGGCGTGTTCCTGTTGCGGTTGGCCGAGCGGCAGTTCGCGCCGTCGTTATTCCAAGAGCCGCCGCGGTTCACGCGATTCGAGCCTATAGCCCGCGTCCAGAGGCAAGCATGACCCGCCGCCGCCAAGCAGCAAGTCCGAAATAGCTGACAAATGCGCACACCGCGTTCAAGCTCCGCTGCGCCTCCGCCTCGCCCATGGTGCCGGTACTGACAGCTTCATCGATCCGCAGCAGCT
>CAIKHZ010000157.1 GCA_903827375.1 Akkermansiaceae bacterium | reverse complement strand
TCACTCTTGATGGTGTTGTCGATGGCGCTGGGCCACGCCCAGAACGGCGGCGATCCGAAAATTCCTCCCCCGCCGCGCTCGCTGCGGCTGCTGCCATTGGGTGAGCCACCGCCCTTTCGCCAAGACGTCAGAGACGGAGTGCGCTACGAACTGGAACCTGAGCCAGGCAGTATCCCGCCCCGGCAAATCCGCTTCGGCAAGGGCGACGCAGCCATCCTCCTGCGCCTCAACCTCGGCCGCCCTACCGAGACAATCAAAATCCCCGCCGGCACCGCACCCGTGGTTTTCCACGAAGCCAGCGCCCCGGACGACCCATCAGTCAAACCCTGGCTGACGCTTAATCCGCCGGAAACCGGCAACGTGTTAGCCATCCTCTGGCGCGACCCAGGCAGCCGTTGGAGTGCACCCCGCAACCTGGTTTTCGCTGACTCTGCGGCTGCCCTCCCGGCGGGCTCGCTGCGCATCGTCAACCTGCTGCCTGTCGAAGCCGCGCTGATTTTCGACGGAGATCGGGTGATTCTGGGATCCGGCAAGGCCCTCATCAAAACCCTGAAGATCGGCAACGACCTGCCTATCCAGATCGCCTTCAAAAACAAAACCGCCCAATTCCAACCATTCTACTCCGGCGCCATTCTGCTCAACCCCAATGAACGAGCTCAAATTTTCATCCATCGCGCCGATGGCGAAAATCCCCGGCGCCCTGCCAAAGTTGTCACCTTTAACGAAATTGCCCCGGCCCCCCCCGTGCCGCACCCCTGACGGCCGCTATCTCGGAATTTTGGCCAACCTCGCTCAGTGCGGATACAAGGTGATGCTCAGCCGGTCGTAGTGGTCGCTCGGCTGAAACAGCCAGCCGGGATGGTTGTCCACCACCTCGTAGCCGGTAAGCATGAATTCTTGCAGGAATTGATTGCTGTTAGGCTCGTAATCCTCCCGCCCGGTAAAGTAGCCGTGAATGCGATACTCGTAGTTGTTATCAAAGGCGTAGCGCTGGCCCTCGGGACCATCCTCCGGCAGTCGGTCCGGGTTGCTTTTTTTGGTTTCCTTGAAGATCACCAGCTTGGCGCAGCTCCATGGCTGCCCAGGCTTTCTGAGGTACCCCCAAAACCGCGTCTTCTCCACAAAGTAACGCCTGCCATAGAAAAAATCCCCGTGTCCTTCGGTGGCAATTTTTTCGGCCCGTGCCTCCGGCGTTGGACCTCCCATATTTGGCGGTCCTGGCCACGAGGAGCCGCAGTGGGTGAGTGAGCAGCACACACCTACACCCGCAAGCCAACGCATGAAAATTTTCAGCATGGGGTGACCTTAGCGCCTGTGACCTGAGCCGACAAGCCCGCAGGTGGCGCTGTGAAATTTGGCATTACAACCCTTCTTCAAAAGGTTTCTCAGCCAGCACCCAATCCTCTGCCAGTACCCGCGAGATCTCAAACTGGGTTCGCTCCGCCCCTGCGGATTTCTCCGGATGGTGGATTTCCAAGGTAACACGCGCCATGGCAACCTCGCCGTGCTGCCACAGCATTTCCATCGCCCGGTTCTGGGCCGACCCCGCCTTGCAGTAACCCACCAAAACATCTTCTGTGTCAGGTGTTACCAGCTTGTAGGCCACCCAGTTCTGCTCTTCCCTGAATGGTCCATTGAAATAGGTGTCCTTGGCCGCATACACCCGCACCACGCCGGATTCGGCACCTTCCTCCAGCAGGGCCTTCCATGAGGGTTCAACCCGGCGGGCAAACGCCTCAAAGTCCAACTTCCACACCCCTTTGGCATCCGGGGTAAGAAAAGCAATTCGCCTTTTCACATTGTCTGCTTTACCGAAATTCACCAGCACCCCCTCAAGCAAGAGCCCGTTCTTATCAACACTACGCATCCATATATATTTTGTAATATCACCATCCTCAGCCTGCATCGCCTCCAGAAAACCCACCACTTCCAGCGCGCTTGCCGACCCAGTCCGAATCACCTGTTCCACCTCTTCGGCTTTGCGCAGCCCGATGGCCTTCTTCACCAAGGCCAGCGCCTCCTCCCGGCTCGGCGACTTGAACTTGGACGCAACCTTTACTTTGGCTTCAGCCGCTACCCGCAACGACTCCGTGGGCCGGTTCTCACCCTGCAACAGCGGGTAAACCCAAAACTTGAAGGAAGCGCACAACGCCACCACTGTCACCAATCCAATTCCAATGAACCACACAGCCACTCGTGTGCCTCGCTGCTGCTGCCGCTGCATCAGGTAGTCATCGTCGTGATTGCGCCGCCGCCGAGTGCCCCGCCTGCCGTAACCCGGCATCTTCGCTACCTTCCCCAGTGTGGGCCCGCTCCCCGGCTTGCGCAAATCATTCGGTGTCTGCACTCCGCGTTGTACGCTTCTTTGTTTCATTGCAAAAATTAGGGGGGAGAGCCGGGTCTTCTCTGACGCCCGCAGATTGAACCCGGCTCCAAGGGGTTCCAACCGGTTGCAAGACAATCCCGTGCCGCCGGAAACTACAAACTTCCGCTCGAACCGCAAGCCCCGAAGTGGCTCAACCTGTGGCATTGTTTCACTCACTTCGCCTTGGTTTTACACACCTCCTCTGCCACTCACTCATTTTTCCCTTTCCCCTCTTGCCAGGCTACCCATGCTGCCGCATCCTTCAACCATGCCGCGCATCCTCATCACTTTGGGCGATCCCGCAGGAATCGGCCCCGAAATCATCGACCAAGCACTGGCTTCCGGCAGCTTGCCCGCTGGCTTTGAGTTTGAAATCCTCGGCGAGCGCCGGGCCGGCACTCCTGGCAAACCCGACACCCGCTCAGCACAGGCCGCCCTTGACGCCCTCCACCAAGCCGCCGAGCGTCTCGCTGACCACACGGCAGACGCGGTGGTCACCGGGCCGGTTTCCAAGCAGCGCCTGCAAGCCCTCGGCTTTGCGTTTCCAGGACAAACCGAGTTTTTCGCTGCAGCCATGGGCGTCGAAAATTACGGCATGCTGCTCACCGGGCCCACCCTCAGTGTGGGCCTTGCCACCATCCACGAACCCATCGCCAGGGTCCCAAGTCTGCTGACCCGAGAACGCATCCTGCGCATCGGCCTGCTGACCGCCGCCTTTCTAGCAAAACGCGGCGTCTCTGCCCCGCGTATCGCCGTGGCCGGCCTTAACCCCCATGCTGGCGAAGACGGTGCCTTCGGCGATGAGGAAATCCGCATCATCCGCCCCGCCATCGATCACCTCAATGACCGCTTGCCCGGCGTCTTTTCCGGCCCGGCTGTGCCCGACGCGGTTTTCCGCGCCGCCGCCCTCGGCCACTTCGACGCGGTCATCGCCATGTACCACGACCAAGGGCTCATCCCCCTCAAATTGCTCGATTTCGACACCGCAGTAAACGTCACTCTCGGCCTGCCCAAGCCACGAACCAGTCCGGACCACGGCACCGCTTTTGCCATTGCCGGCCAGCAGCGGGCCAATCCGGCCTCTATGCTCGCCGCCATCCGCCTTGCCTGCGAGCTCGCCTGAGCCAAGAGGGCAACTCTGCCACAATAAACACCGTCGCGGTGTCTCTACCTAGCCTCTATGGGAAAACCGTCGTCACTGGCTCCCGTTCTCACAGGGCAGGCCATTGATGACGGCAAAATGGCGGACGCTGAGAGTGGCGAGAATCAGCTCACACTGCCCGGCAATTGCGGCAATCAACAAATCTAAATTCGCAACCGGGCGGCCGAGTTGATGTTGTCGCGCCTTCATTACCGCGAACCGATCCCATGATTCCACGCTTGGGCCATTCACCCCTGAGATGCGCAAGACGTGAGTTCCCTTCAAGGAGAGTGGCCATCCTGGCCACATCTTGCCCATGAGATGCGCAAGAGAACGCCGCCAAGACGGCTGGATTGCTCTGCGCATGGCAAATGGCGACGGGGGCACCGCCACTCCTTGAGTGCGGGCGCACTCTCCACCATCATAGACGGGATACAGTCACGTTAGAGCGGCACGGTCCTCACTTCGGCTCAATGACGATGGCGTGTTCGTCATAGCGAGCCTTGGCATTGGCTTGGGTCATGAGGTACTTCATAACTGCAGAGGCCGGGAGGTTTTTTAAGTTGAGTGTGATCTTGGCTGAAGCGAGTTTTCCCTCCGGGTCTTGAACCACAAAATTACCTGCCACCAAGCCTTTGGATTCCTTGTCGATGATCTGATTGAGCGCATCCAACGATTCTTGAAGAGTGGCGCCGTCCAGATGAAACGCAACTACCATCACCTTGCCGAATTTTCCCTCACGGCCTTTAGCTGCCACTTTGGGCTCATTCAAGTCCAGTTCCTTGAGGCGGAAGCGGCAATTGGCTAGATCCGGATTGATTTGCAATGCCTTGGTGTAGGCGGCACGCGCGGCCGCCACATCACCGGAATTCTCTGCTGCAATGCCTTTGGAGTAATAGGCCGCCGCTTGTTGGGCAGCAGACTGTGGGGGGGAGGCGGGGGGCTCCGCCATGACGGCGGTGGCTGCGGCAACGACCAAAATGAGGATCTTTTGCATGGCAATGTGGGTTGAATAACACGGGTACTCTGCCACTCGAAGACCCCCAAGGCAATGGAAAAATGTTAAGTTTTTGTAAAACCAGTGGGCGCTAGGGCCGCCGAATGCTACTGCTTGGGCACCGATGGAACTTCAAGGAAATCGCCGTCTGCTGGTGGTCGATGACGACCGAAAACTTGCCGGGCTCATCCGCGACTATCTCAGCCCGCTGGGCTATGAGGTCGAGTTGCGGCACAACGGCCCCGACGGGCTGGCGGAAGCCCTGGCCACGCGCTACGAAGCGGTGATCCTGGACGTGATGATGCCGGGCATGGATGGCTTCGCGGTGCTCCGGGAACTTCGCAAAACCTCCGACGTGCCAGTGCTCATGCTCACTGCCCTCGGCGATGAGGCCGACCGCATCGTCGGCCTGGAAATCGGCGCTGATGACTACCTCCCGAAAACATTCTCCTCCCGCGAACTGCTGGCACGTTTGCGTGCCGTCACCCGCCGTGCGCGAGCCTCGGCCATCACCAGCCCACCCCTGCGCGAACTCAGCGCCGGCCCGCTGCGGGTTTGCGAGGAAACCCACTCGGCGAGTATCGGCGAAACACCACTCGACCTAACAACCTTGGAATTTGCCATCCTCACCTCCCTGCTCAAGGCCAAGGGGCGAGTCAAGACACGCGAGCGGCTTATCGAGGAAGTGTCTGAGCGCCGCTTCGATGTGTTTGACCGATCGATCGATGTGCATGTTTCCTCGCTGCGCAAAAAACTCGGCGACGATGCGAAGAGCCCGCGTTTTATCCACACCATCCGCGGCATCGGCTACTCGCTGCATGAGCCCGAATACCCAGCCCCCCACAAGCCATGAAATCCCGTTGGCATGCATCATTGATGATCAAGGTGTTAGGCTGGCTGTTTTTGCACCTGCTGGTGCTACTCATCGCGTTCGTTGGCTTCGTGGCTTGGCAGTTGGGCCTCGGGCTGGATTCGCTACTCAGCGGTGCGGCCGGAGAGCGCTTGCGGGCGTTTGGCGATGCCGCCCAGGCGGTGATGATCGACAAATCCCCCGGCGAGTGGAATCAAGAGCTGCAACCCTTGGCAACCGCCAAAAATGTTGCCGCAGCCATCTACGATCCGGCGTTTCCCAAGCAATTTCCCCTGAAAATCCCGGCCAACGTGATCCACCGTGCCAACCACTCCTTGCCACCCGGTCCCGAGCCAGTCCCGGAAGATCGCCGCGGCCCGCCATTGGGCCGTCTCCCGGGCTCGCTGGAGGGGCGCGGACCGCCGGAGGGGCGCGGGCCGCCGAGGTTGGACGAGGCGCCGCGGCCAACGGCGCTGGTGGCCAAAGACTTGCAGGAGAGGACGCCCGCGGCGCAGGCCGTGTTTCTGCTGCGTGGTGAGGGCGGTGATGGCTATTGGGCGGGCATTCACCTTGCCTTTCCCGGCCGCCGTGGGGAGCCGATTCACCACCACCTGCTGCTCATTCGGTCCACCCAACTCGATGGATCCGGGATGTTTTTTGACATCAAGCCATGGCTTTGGGGTGGCCTGGGCGTGCTGGCCTTAAGTTTGGCATTTTGGACGCCTTTCATCCTTGGCATTACCCGCTACCTTCATCGCCTGAGAGTTGCCACCGAGGGCATCAGCGCTGGCCAGTTCGAGGTGGTCCTGCCCTCACGGGGGCATGACGAACTCGCCGCCCTTGGCCACGCCATCCAGGCGATGGCAACCCGCTTGGACCTACTCATTTCGGGGCAAAAACGCTTTCTCGGTGATGCCGCCCACGAACTTTGCGCCCCCCTTGCCAGACTCCGCACCGGCTTGGGCATCCTCGAAATGACACTCCCTGACTCCGAGCAATCACGCCTCTCCGCCATCGACGCGGAAGCTGCTGAGCTGGCCACCCTCATCGAGGAAATTCTCGCCTTCTCCCGCGCTAAAAACCGGCCCGCACAGGTGCGCGACGTCTTGTTAAATCCTCTCGTCCGGGAAGTCGCCGCACGCGAAGCGGCCACCCTCCACATCACCTTCGACGTCCCTCCGCAACTTCGCGTCGCCGCGGATCAAGCCCTTCTCACCCGAGCCATCGCTAACGTTCTGCGCAATGCCGCAATCCACGCTGGCCCAACGGCCCAGGTCTGCATCACTGCCACCACCCACGCCAATGCCGTTGATATAACCATCCTTGACAACGGCCCCGGGGTGGCCTCCGCAGAACTCCCGCGCCTGTTCGAACCGTTCTATCGGCCCGATCGCTCCCGCAGCCGGGATACCGGTGGCTGCGGCCTCGGCCTAGCCATTGTTCGCAGCGCCATCGAGGCCTGCGGCGGCGCTACCAGCGCCTCCCTACCCGCCTCCGGAGGATTTGCCGTCACTCTCACTTTGCCCACCGCTGCCACTGCCGAACCCCTTGCCTAACCTTACCAGAAGGGCGGTCCCGCAGACCGCGGGTTGCGGAAAAATCGGTGGCACTCACTGCGAAATATTGCTTCTGTTGCCGCCGTATCTGCTCCATGCAGCGCCGCTCATTTCTTATGACCTCTGGAAAATCCGCCGCCATCGGCACCCTTGCCGCCTCTCTAGCCAGCCGCCTCGGTGCCGCCGATGCCGCGCTGAGCGTCGCCGTGCCGGGCAACCGGATCCATCACTCGGCGTGCAAGTGGTGCTATGGGGATATCCCGCTCGAAGACCTTTGCATCGCAGGCAAAGACATGGGCCTCAAGTCCATCGACCTGCTCATGCCTAACGATTTTACAACACTCCACCGGCATGGGCTCACCTGTGCGATGGTTGGCAACCCGGTGGGCACCACTGCCAGCGACGTCAAGGTGGGCACCATTGTCAAGGCGTTCAACCGCATCGAACATCACGATGCACTGGTGGCCGCCTACGAGCCACACCTCAAAGCGGCGGCGGCTGTCGGTGCCAAAAACGTCATCTGTTTTTCCGGCAACCGTGAGGGCATGAGCGACGAGCAGGGGCTCGACAACTGTGCCACCGGTCTGAAGCGTCTGCTGCCGCTGGCCGAACAACTCGGCCTCAAGCTGGTGATGGAATTGCTCAACAGCAAGGTGGATCACGCCGACTACATGTGCGATCACAGTGCGTGGGGTGTGGCGCTGTGCAACAAGCTGGACAGTGCCCACTTTGGCTTGCTCTATGATATCTATCACATGCAAATCATGGAGGGCGATGTGATTCGCACCATTCGCGAGCACCACCGCTGGTTCGCCCACTATCACACCGGGGGAGTTCCCGGCCGCAACGAGATCGACGAGACGCAAGAGTTGCACTATCCGGCCATCATGCGTGCCATCGCCGATACCGGCTACAGCGGATTTGTGGCCCAGGAGTTTATTCCAAAGCGCCCGGACAAGCTCGCCAGCCTCAAGCAGGCCGTCGGTATTTGCAGCGTCTGAGGCAGGGCCTCGCTACTCAATGCCATTCTCCTTGGCGAAGGCGGCGGCGGCTTCTATCGCAGCGGCGTCGGTCTTGGGCCAATTAGCCAATACTTGTTTGAGCGTGGCGTCGCGCTCGTCGCCCGCTGGCAGCGTCAGGGCCCATTGCGCGGCGACCTCCGGCTGATAGCTGGCGACCGTCTCAGCGTAGGCCCGGATCGCCATGTTTTTGGCCGGGCCGTCGGTCGCGCTGCCCAGCCATAGGCCAGCGGCCTCGCATTCGTTTTGAGTCCATATGCTAACAAATATTCGGATTCTCTCCCCGGCTTGGTCTGGCGGCAGCGCCGTGCCAAGCCACTCGATCCATCGGCCGGAGTCTGTGCTCTTCGGCTGGGGACTCAGGCCGGCGGCGAAATTCACAAGTTCCGCAGGTGTCAGCCTGACGCTGTTGAGCCACTGGCTGGCGGCCTCAAAGCCATCGCCCATGCTGCCGCTGGCGAGACCGTGGAGGACGCGACTGGCGACGAGTTCGCGGGCGGCGTCATCGGTGACGGTGGCGAGGTAGCTGCGCAGACCGGCGAGTGTGGCGCTGCGTTGTTGGGGGGAATCGGCGGCATCGACGACGCTTTGGATGGCATGCTCGGGGTCGTTGAGGGAGAGTTCAGCGATGAGTTTGAAGGCGAACTTGGGGTATTGGAGCGCGGCGCTGGAGATCATGCCAAGCTTGGTGCTCTCTCCGATAAGCAGGGCGAATTTGCCACCTTGCTTATGAACCCAGCCCAGCGCACCGATCGGGTCATCCTTGGCCCAACAGGCGAGCGCAGTCGCCAGCACCCGCCCACCAATCCCCGCGTCGGTGAATAACCCCGCAGACTCGGTGAAAATCGCCAGCGCAGCCTGCGGTTGCTCGTTAGCCAGGGTCATGATCGAGAATCCGAGCAAGTCCTGCCGGATTTCATCCTTCAGATCCGGGTTGGCGGACACTTCGACGATGAGCGCTTTGAACTGCGCGGAATTGAGCGCCATCATGCGGTCCATGAATTCTATCAACCGCTGCTGCATCGGCCCGTCAAGCTGGTTGCCGCCGGCTTCCTTGTAGGCGGCCATGTCTTGCGCAAATGCGATGAATTCGGCCGCTGCGAGGTGCTCGCCAAACTCGCGGCTCTGTCGCCCACGTTTGGCTAGATTGAGCGGTTCACCCGGGTGTGCCGGGTCGAAGCCGATGCCTAACTGGGCAGCCGTCGCCAGCAATTGCTCATGAGTTAGACGCAGGGTTGCAAGCCGATGATGGGCGTTCCAGCCGAGGCCCGCTCCGCTGGCGAGGATGGCAACAGTAACGGCTATGGGAGTTTTCATGTTTTAAGACAGTTACTCAAGGCGTTTGAGAGTTGCGGCGCGACGCTTGGCATCGTTGATCTTGGCGGCCAACTCGCGGGCTTCCTCCTTGTTGGCACGGGCCGCCCAGTTGTCCACAAAGTCCACCAACACGTCGTCGTTGCCGCTGGCACGGCTGTATTGAACGGCCAGCTCGGCGGCTTGGACAAAATCGAGTTTGCGTTTGTTCATGGCAGCGGTGCACAGGACTTTGGCGGTGACGCTGGCAGTTTCCTGCGGCATCTGCGAACTAACCCAAGCGCGCAAGTTCTCGAGGTCTGCGGTCGTCAGGCGGGTGTTGCTGGAAAATACTTGGGTTGCCACCGCTTGTTCGACGCAGGCAAGCCGCTCGTCGGGCGTGAACTTGATCGCATCGAGATATGCCGTGGCGTTGGCATAACCGCCCAGCGCCACCCATTGGCCAGCCTGCCGGGCAAAGGCCGCGGCTTGATCGGGGGCGGATACCTGGCTGCGAATGAGGTTGGCGAAATTCGATAGATCCCCTTTGGTGCACGGGCACAGTGCGGCATTGCCGATGGCTTCAGCCCGCTGGTCGTCTGGCAGCGCGGCCAAGCGCTCGGCAGCAGTGGTCGGCTCTGCAGTGATTAAGGCTCCTAGCAAGGCACCTTCAAATTGCAGGCGCGTCGGGCTCCTGCCGTTGAGTGCGGCGCTATCGAAATTGCCGGCGGCCACTTGCTGGTCGAACCACTCCGTTGCCTGGCCTGCGTCGCGTTTGGCACAGGCCTTGAGGGCTATCGCAAGCTGGCGATTGATGGCTTCATCATGGTCTCCGAGGCGCGGGGCGAGGCGGTTGAGCACCAGTGCGGGCTCCTGTTCGAGCAACGGTGCGATGAGCAGTGGTTCGAGCGCGGCACGTGAGGTGGCCGGCAATTCAAGCGTGGCGATCTCATCCAAAGCGGAAACCAATTCCTCCGGAGTCATCGAGCGCAGCCGCTGTTGCAGGTGGACCATCGTGCGCAAATCACCCAGCCCGCCGCTCTTTTGCATCTGGACCACCACCCCGGCCAACTTGCGCCAATCTAACGGAGTCCCATCTCTGCTGAATTTGTCAAACGCCTTGGTTTGGCTGCCGACACCTTTGGTGCTGAGGAGCCGGGCTGCCTCGATGTGCGTGCGAAGCATGGCATTCTGGCCATCTATCGCAGCAATGGTTAGGTGCACGATTCCGAGCCAAGTCCCAACGAGGACCAGCGCTACGGCTGGCGGCAGTAGGCGGATGATGTTCACTGGATAGAGGTAGCAGCGTTGCGGCCACCTGTCAATCCGCGAAAGCGCCATGAAAAGCCAAACAAATCATCGTCGCCAAGCATCGTGAGCCCGGACGTCGGACAACAAGCTACTTGATGCCCTGCTCGGCGGCGAAGGCGGCGGCCGCCTCGGGATTTGGGCTCCGCCAATTCTGATAGATGGTTTTGAGGGTGGCGTCACGGGCGCTGCCTGGGGGCATCGTCAGGGCCCATTGAGCGGCGGTTTCGGGTTCGAAGCGGGAGATTGTTTCGGCGTAGGAACGCACGGCGATCTGTTTGGCGGGGCCATCGGGAGTGGTGGTGAGCCATTGGCCGGCAGCCAGAGAGTCGTTATAGATCCAACTGGCAACGAAGTATTGGATTCTGTCGGCATACTTTTCGGGGGGGAGGGCGGTGGCAAACCACTCGATCCATTGGCCGGTTTCGGCGCTTTTTCCAGGGTCAAAGTTCAAGCCGGCCGCGACGCCTGCGAGTTCGGTCGGGGTCGGCTGGGCGGCGGCGAGCCAGCGTTCGGCGGCGGTGAATCCGTCTTGGACGAAGCCGTTGGCCATGATCGAAAGAGCGCCGGTGGTGGCGGCATCGCGGTCCGCTTGATTGGCGATGGAGGTGAGGTGAAGGCGCAAGGCGGCGAGGGTGGAGAGTTTTTCCTCAGGGCTGTGGGCGGCACCGACGATGCTGCTAAGAACTGGGTCGGTGTCTTTGAGGCCGAGCTCACCGATGAGTCTGAAGGCGAGCGCGGGATCTTGAATAGCGGTGCCAGAGAGCATGCCGCGCTTGGCGTCGTCGGTGATGACATCCGGATGCTCGGCCGCGTTTTTCCGCAACCACGACAGCGCTGCTTGTGGGTCGTCCTTGGCCCAACGAGCAAGTGACGAGGAAACGACGTAGCCGCCGCTGGGGTCGTCCTTGGCAAAATCAGATCCAGTGACCAGCGCCAGCACCGCCTGCGGGTGGTCATTGGCCAACGCAAGCAACGACACGTCCAAGAGGCGCTGGCGGGTCTCTTTTGCTAGATCCTGGCTGGCTCGCACGGCGGCTATCAAAATCTTCATTTGTTCGGGATCCATCGCCATCAATCGCTCCCTGAAGTCTATCATGCGCAGGCTCATTTGCTTTTGCATGGCCGGATCGGCTTGGCCTCCCCCGGATTTCTCCCAAGCTTCCCGTTCCTTTCCGAAGGCGATAAATCCAGCCGCGAGGCGTGCCGCCCCGGCCTCCATGTCCTCTCGCTCGTGTTTGATAATGCGGAGGGCCGCAGACGGATTGGATGGATCCGGGAGCATCCCGTGGCGGGCTGCTTCGGTGATGAGTTGGTCGCGACTCTGGCAAATGTCTGCGAGTTGTTGTTTATCATGCCAGCCAAGGCAGGCACCGACGGCTAGGATGAGAGCAGCAGCGACGTGGGAGATCTTCATAACTCGGCGTTCGGCTTATTGGAGGCTTTTCAAAATGGCCGCTCGGCGTTTCTCATCGACAATATCTCCAACAAAAGCCAGAGCCAGATCCTTGTGATTGCGGGCCGTCCAACTTTCTAAAAATGTCCCTAGCACATCGTCGGAGCCACTGGTCTGACTGTATTGAAGTGCCAGTGCCGCAGCGTCATTAAACTCAAGCATGGGCATGATCTGGGTGGCAGTGGCGAGGATGTTGCCGGTGAAGCGGTTAGTCGAGTCCGGGGCTTGGGTATCGATCCAAGTACGCAGGGCATCGATGTTCTCTCGGGTGACTGGCGCGGTGCTCGTCGAGAGACCAGCCACGGCGACTTGCAGGGCGCAAGCGCTGCGTTCAGCCGGGGTGGCGCCTATCCGATCGAGATAATCACTGACTTTAGCATAGCCGCCCTGTGCGAGCCATTTGCCTGCCTGATTTGCGACCTGTTGGGCAAAGATATCAGTTTGCTCGTTGGCGGGCACTTGGTCACGGACCAGTTGGGTAAAGGCTGCCTGGGTTTCCTCTTTGACCGAGCCGAGCAAGCGCTTCATGACTTCACCGCGCTGGTCTTGCGGCATCGCACTCAGGCGGAGGCCAGCGGTGGCTGGATCGGCGGGAAACAGGATGCCAAGCATGACCTCCTCAAACTGCACCCGGAAGGGGTTTTTGCCATCCAGCGATTTGCTATCAAATTTGCCGGCGGCGATTTGTTCATCCAGCCACGCTCCCGCCTTGGCCGGTTCCTGCTTTGCCCATTCCCGCATCGCGTTGGGCAGATGCCATTTGAGCCCGCTGGCCTCATCCTGCAGAGAATCCGTGAAATGCGTTAGTACATACTCGGGATCTATCTCAATGAGTGGCCCAATCAGCGTTTGCTCAAGCATCGAGCGGGAATTGGCCGACAATTCGAGCGCCGGGATGGCATTCAATCCGGCGATGAGTTCCTCGCGGGTCATGGCTTGCAATCGCTGTTGGAAGCGCAGCATCACCCGCATGTCTGCGGTGGCACCAGCCTGCTGCGTTTCATCGAGTTGTTTGGCGAGAGTTTGCCAGTTGATAGGCATACCGGCCTTGGCTTTATGATCGGAAGCGGCCGCCTTGGTGGGTGGGGGAGTGGCTACGGCGGCGGCGAGTTGCCTGCGCAGCATCACACAATCCTGTTGCGCCGTGAGAATCGCGCGGCGTTGCACTCCGAGCCAAGTTCCCACGACTAGCAACGCGGCGACAGGCGGCAGCATGCGGTTGAGTTTCAACGAACACAGGGTTGCGGGACACCCATCACTTGTCAAGGAACCATTCCAATCGGGCAGAATTACGGCTTCTCAGACAGTCCCATCACCTTCAACCGCAGGAACATCTTGCCATTGGCGGCGGTCGGCACACCGAAGATATGTTGTCCGCCTATTCCACGGTCCGGCACATCTACCCAACTCCCCGGCAGCAAGCTCGGGCTGCACTCGGCACCGTAAGTGATGCCAGTGACGCCCGCAGGTTGGGCAAACTCAATGACGTAGTCGGAGCCAATGATCCGGCCTTGCGGCAACTGGCCGCCGCCCCCATCGGGACCGGCATGCAAGCCGAATGCATAACCGATGAGATCCTCATCGGAGAGCACGGCATTCGGTGCGAGGCCAACCACAGGCAGCCCAACCATCGCGACGCTGTGCATCGCCGCCGAGCCGCTGGCCACCTCCATCCAGCACGCGCCGGCGGCCAATCCGCTCGTATCCACCGATACCGGCACTGCGCTGGGCGTCATCGTGTTATTGCCTAACTGGCCGTATGCATTGTCGCCCCAGGCGGCCAGGGTTCCGTCCGCTAACAACGCAATATTATGGCTGCCTCCTATGGCAATTTGGCTGGCACCTCCGGCCAGAGCGACTGCCACTGGCACGGTGCTTTGGGATACGCCCGTTAGACCCAATTGGCTATTGTTATTCCAACCCCAAGCGGTGAGCGATCCGTCGGCGCACAGTGCCAAGCTGTGTGCGCCGCTGGCGCTGACCGAGATCACCGTCTTGCTGGCCAGAGCGCCGGATCCGCTGATGGCCACCGGAGAAATGCTGGAAAGCGTGCTGGCATTGCCAAGTTGGCCGCGATTGTTGTAGCCCCAGGCGAACAAACTGCCGTCGCTGCACAGTGCCAGCGTGTGGTATTGGCCGGCGGCGAGT
>CAIKHZ010000156.1 GCA_903827375.1 Akkermansiaceae bacterium | reverse complement strand
TAAAGCAGGCGGCCGATAAGGGTGGATTTGCCGTCATCGACGGAACCGGCAGTTGTGAATCTCAATAAGTCCATGGGAGCAAAAGCTGAAAATTGAAAAGTGATAATTGAAAATTAAGAGGCAGCAAGAGCGAGTGCAGCTTGCCATTCCTGCTCAAGGCGGAGAGTGGCGGTGGCGAGAAGGGCAAGGTCCAAGGGGGTTAGATTGATCACCCCGGCGATATCCCGCAGGTGCTTTTGATGAGCCCCTCGCGGAAAAAATCGATGAGGTCAGGGTCGTGCATGAAGCCAGACGCGGGCTAGTTTGGTTTCGATCTGGGCGGGCGAGTCCTGCGGGAAGCGCAGGCGCAGGCCAACGCGTTTGAGTTCCCGTGCCTTACTGACAGTCGCTGCGAGCCGTTGATATTTTTCGGCCAGAGACATTTTTTTCCAAGCCGCGATCTGAAGGGGTGATGGAAGATCCATAGCCAAATTCCTAGTTAGCATTGCAACACGCCTGATGGGCCGGAGCCCCCCCGATCCTCATCAAAAATAGCCCTCCTTTTTCCGGTCTTCCATGGCGGTTTCGGAGCGTTTGTCATCGGAGCGGGTGCCGCGTTCGGTTTGGCGCGCGGCGGCCACTTCGGCGATGACTTCGTCGAGGGTGGAGGCGTTGGATTCGACTGCGCCGGTGCAGGTGGCGTCGCCGATGGTTCGGAAACGCACGAGCTTGGTGCTTGAGGATTCGTGGCTCTGGGGTTTGAGGAATTCAGTGACGGCGAGCCACATGCCGTTGCGCTCGAACACCTCGCGCTGGTGAGCGAAATAGATGGCCGGGAGAGGGATATTCTCGCGTTGCAGGTACATCCACACATCCATCTCTGTGAAATTGGATAGCGGAAAAACCCGGAAGTGCTCGCCGGGATTTCTGCGGCCGTTGAACAGGTTCCATAACTCCGGGCGCTGGTTCTTCGGATCCCACTGGCCAAAATCATCGCGGTGCGAGAAAAACCGTTCCTTGGCTCGCGCCTTTTCCTCGTCGCGGCGCCCGCCGCCTAGGCACGCGTCGTATTGATATTGCTCGATAGTATCTAGTAAAGTGACCGTTTGGAGTTTATTTCGAGAAGCCCCCGCTCCCTTTTCTTCAACCGCCCGCCCGCTGTCAATGGACTCCTGCACCGAGCCAACAATGAGCCGAGCTCCCATCAAACTCACAAATTCATCGCGATACGCCATCGTCTCAGGAAAATTGTGGCCCGTATCAACATGGACCAGCGGAAAGGGCATGCGGGCGGGCCAAAATGCCTTGCGGGCCAGCCAAGCCATCACGATGGAATCCTTGCCTCCTGAAAATAACAGGGCCGGATTCTCAAACTGGGCAGCGGTCTCCCGAAGGACGAAAATGGCTTCCGCTTCGAGCTGGTCGAGGTGACTGAACTGATAATTGGGCATGATTCTGAGAAAAAACAGGCAAAATGTCCCGCAGTCAAACCCCTGCGGCTCGACCCACTCTGGAACTCAATCCACTTGG
>CAIKHZ010000155.1 GCA_903827375.1 Akkermansiaceae bacterium | reverse complement strand
GGTTCCAGCGTCTCAGGGAAGCGAAATTAGCCGATTCTAGCAACTAATAGCGAAAGTCGGGCTCACTTCCGGCCCGGTTAGTCTCGAGTTCTTTTGTGTCTTGTGTCTTGTGTCTGAGGCGCAGCCTCGCTAGCAATTCACTGCTGGCGCAGGTGCAACACCAGGCCGCCTCCGGCAGCCAGCGCCACCTTGTGCGGCACTGTCGGGGATATGGCCACGCCACGCGTGATGGCAAACTCCGCAGGCTGTTCCCCATCCGCGTATCGATCAGCCGCCCAATTGCCCGTGCCCAGAAATTCCAGTGATAACTCAATGCCGCGCTGACCACCTCCATTGACCACGCCGACCCACCATTCTTTGCCATTGCGGCGGGCGATGGCGGCAAGGCCGCCAATTGCACTGGGCGTTAGAACACGCGTCTCATCCCACTGCACAGGCATGGCGCGGATTGCGTCCACCGCCGGACTGGCCAGATATAGGTCCGGGTTGTCTGCCCAACAAAGGAATGGTGAGGACAACACCACTGCACAGGCGAGTTGCTGCGCCACGGTGGAGCCCTTCAGATACTTTGGATTGAACGTGGTGGGGGTGAAGTCGGCGTGCCCGGCGAGCAGGCGGGTGAAGGGCAGCGTCGCGTAGTGGTCCGGCGGATTGGCCGCCCACTTGTTATATTCCAGCCCGCGAATCCCCTCGCGGGTCATTTCGTTAGGCCAGGTGCGGGCCTCGCCGGCGGGTTTGTTAGCTCCGTGGAAGTTGACCATGATCTGGCACTCGGCAGCCACTTTCAGGCAGTCCTGATAGAATTCGAGTCGTTCGTGGCTCTCGCTATCCATGAAGTCGATCTTGGCCCCGGCGACACCGGCCTCATGACAGCGGCGGAAAAAGTCCACGCGCTTGTCATGGGTTTCGAGCCCGGGCCACTGGATTCTGGAGTTCACGGTCCAGCCACGCCACACCCAGATGCCCACGCCCTTGGTCCTGCCATAGTCGCATAATTCCTTCATGCGTGGCCAGGCTCCGGCTGGGTCGCCGGGCTTGAACCACTCTTGGCGTGTGTGCTCCCAGCCTTCGTCCACCAGATAGTATTGGCATGCAAGTGCTGCTGCCTTGTCCACAAATTCCTTCTGCTTGGACCAGTGGGTCCCTGCGTCGTCAAACGCCCACCATTGCCACAAGCAGCGCCCGGGCTTGATCCACTCACTGTGCAGGCCCTTCGGAAAAAGTGCCGGATCGGGAGGCGGACACAGAGCATCGACCAGCGGGGCGTGCACCAACCCGTTGAGATCGGCCGCTACGGTGACCACGCGCCACGGGGTGGTGATTTCGCCAGTGATATCCCAGCCCTTGGCATCATCCCGAAACGATCCATTCACTGTCGTGGTGCCGCTGGCCTCCAGTGTCATGCCGCTCCAGCCCATGGATTGGGCCTCGGTGATGGCGGCAAAACCGCCGCCTGGCAGCTCGATGGTTAGAGGCATGCCGATACCATCCTTCGCTTCGAGTTTCTCCACTGCGGCTCGCAGGTGAATGCCTTCGTAGGCGGCGGTGTTCGGGTTGGCATAACAAATCGCGCCGGCCGGCAGGACGAATGTTGCGGCTTCACCGGTGATATGGCGTTTCCCTTGGCCGGGGATGCGGCAGCGGTAGGCAGCGCCGTCATCGAAGGCCCGCACTTCAAAGGTCCATGATTGGCCGTTAGATACAACCGGAAACTCCGCTACCTGACAATGTCCGCGACGTTGTGTGTCAGGTCCCCGCCACTCGAAATGTTCATCCAAACCGCGCAACACCGGCTTGCCCACTGTCGCGGCTGCCCCGCTGTCAGCGCCATCCACCAGCACTCCAGCTTGCGAGACGCCGATGACTTGCCGGCCCAAGGCTTCCAAGCGCCAGGCGAGATGCCCGCTGGCATCCGTGCCGACTTCTACGCGCAGTTTGCCAGCGGGTGCCGGGCAGTCAGCAATGCCAGTAAAATCGGCCGCCAGACAGCTTGTTGTCGGAGTAGTTAGAAAAACAAAACCTAACAAGCATATATTCGATTTCATGATGTTTTGATGTTATTTTGGAGGGTTGCAAATCTCGCGGATCGCCTGCAGGGCCGGGCCATTTTTCTCAATACCTTCCCAGTTGTAAATGGTAAGAAAGCGGCAGCGTGGATCGGCCAAGGTACGGTTCAGTGCTTGGTGCCACGACTCGACGGTGGGGCCGCCGCCGAGCCATTCGACTGCGGCCCAGCACGGTGCGTCGCTTTGTGCGAGGGCTTGTTGCGCGCCGGCGTCCTTGGCCGGATCATTCGCATATCTATAAAAACTCCAACCGGGACAACTGAAACGGTTGACCGCTGCGCCGTAAAGCATCTCGCCATCCTTCCAGCCCGCCGCATGGGTGAACAGGCGCTCGCGCGGCACCCCGAGCCGAGCCGCCTCAGCACACAAATCTTCCAGATGCCGCCGGGCAATCTCCGCAAGGTCCCCTTCGGTTAACTCGCCGCGGGTCCTGATGCCTGCCTGCGACGCCGCCGCATAACCAATGGCCGTCACTCCGCGGGCCGGCAACTCGGTATTTTTCAATCCGCTTTTAGGATCATCTGCGGCGGGGTGTTCGGCCAACGCGTTGCCGTTAGGATAATACCATGCGTTCACTCCCACCGAACTTTCCCAACCGACCTTGATCCCGGCTAACAGATAACGGCGGGCCGGTGGCAAGGCTTTCCACCAGTTGAGGATGATAGGAACCAAAGCCGCCATCTCCTTGTGGCAGGCGGCCCGATACGCCGGACTCAGCAAGTTAGGCGGCGGCAGCACCCGGATCTGCTGGCCCCAGTTGCGCCACGCGATGCGCAGTGCATGCTCCGGCCCCCATCCACTCCATTCGACGTTGGCTCGATTGTTAGGATTGAATCCCGGGCGCTTTGGATCCCACCAATTCCATAAATCCGGGCGGGCATCCCACCATTGTTCGCCATCGAGTTGCACGACCACCGGCAGGTCATGTTGCACGGAGAGTTGCAGAAAGATGGCAAGCGCCGCCTGCACCTTTGCCGGCGGTTCCTGCAGATAGGAAAAAATTCCGGCCACGCCGACGCGGGTTGGCACCTGCTTCGATGGCGGGAATTCTCGTCGAACGGCCTCAAAGAACGCCGCTGATTCCGCTCTCCCCGATGTATTGAGGACAATGAACTGATCGGCCGCAGCCACACCAACGCAAGCCGCCAGCATCATGGCGGCCAGCGTGGCTGCTGCGGACTGCGCAGCGCGTGTTCTCATTTCACCAGTTTGTCGATGCTCGGGACCACTTCTTGGCCCCAGACTTGGTAGCCTTGGCGAGTTAGATGCACGCCATCGGCGAGGATGCCGGGCAATATCTTGCCGTCTTTATCTAGCAATTTGGGGCCGAAGTCCTGATAGAAAATCATGCTGCGGTCAGCAAGCTTGGCTGTGCTGGCATTGATCGCCTTGGTCTTGTCGTAGGGGGTGCCTGCGGATGGCAAAATCCCAAGTAACAATATCTTGGTTTTAGGACACTGCACCCGCAGGGCCTTGACAACGGTGGAGATGCCGATGGCAACTTCCTCGGCCGTGTTCATTCCCTGGTTGTTCGTGCCGATCATCAACACGATGAGCTTGGGCGTGGCATCCTTCAACTCGCCGTCATTGAGGCGGAACAGCACGTTCTCGCAGCGGTCGCCGCCGATTCCGAAATTCACCGGGGTGTACTTGCCAAAGAATTTGCCAAACATATCTCCGGGCCACATCTGAGTGATCGAATCCCCCAAAAAACACACATCAAATTTCTTGGTCTTGGTCTGGTTGAGGTAATCCCCATGCATCCGCCAAAACCACCGCACCCCGCCCGGCACAGGCTTCGTCGGATCATTGGCCGAGGTGATACCCGGCGTCTTGCCAGCCGGTGCCACGTGTGCCGCCGGTGCGGCCTGCAGACTTGGCGCCAGCCCCATGGCCGCCACTGCCGCAGCCAGGCTTAATGTAGTTAGAAAACTCCTGTTTGACATATAATGGATTCTATCTGGTATGGGTAAGTTACTTGTTGATTACTCCGACGGCCTTGGCGCCGGTGGGATCGTTGAAGGGATCGCCGGGGGTGTCATTATAAACTCCGAATTCAGTGATGCATGGGTTGCCATTGGTGGTTTGCAGCACCATCAGGCGGACTTTCTGGGTGGTTCGGCTAACAATCGGTGCCACAAACTCCTGGCCAATGCCGCGGCCATTGAAGCAGCCCGTCCATTTCTTCTCCTTGGCATCCCAGTATTCGATGACGTAGCGGACAATCGAGGATGATGGGTCTTCCTTGAGCTTGAATTCATGGATCGTCACCGGAGCGGCAAACGCCAGCTCCAGCCATTGATCCTTGGGCGCGTCGGCCTTCCATGATGTGCCATCGTTGCCGTCTATCCCCTTGGCAGCCTCGTTGCCGGCCACTGCCGAGGAGGCGGTTGCTTTTGCCTTGGAGGCGAGGTTGGGCGAGGCGCATGCTTTGGTGAGGCTCTTGATGAAACAATCTTCAAACTTCGAGTGTTTGTCTTTTTCGGGGTCGGCCACGCGCATGAGGCCCTCGCCGAGTGACAGATAGAACCGGCACTTGCTCCAGGTCGCTTCGGTGTGATCCGTGGTGTTGAGAATCTCGACCTTGCCGGTTCCGCGCGGCGGCCGCTTGGCCTTGCCGTTGAGCACGCAATTCTCCATCTTGATCGCCTTGTTAGGATTGCCATCGGAGGCATAACAGCACAGCAGGAAGCCGGGGCCGTCGGTGTCGTGGAACAGGCAGTCACGCATGATCATGTTATCGCAATTGCCTTCGAAGTCGAAGGCCTCGCCGTCGCCACTGCCGTTGCCGACGTCCACAAACCCCCACTCGCTATTTTCGAATATCCAATCCTTGCAGCGGAAGAACATCGAGCCAGCCACCCCGTTGAAGGACTTGAAGCCGCGGCCGACGTCGTGGGTGACGCAGTTGCGCATGGCACCGCGCTCCACGCCGCGCAACCCCTGCTGCCATTGATAGCCTTCCTCAAACAGGCAAGCGTCAAATGTCATGTTGCCAAACGGATAGATGAAGGACGCGTTCTTGTTGAAGTTGTCGGGACTGTTAGTCCAGACGCCTGAGGCCAGGCGGCGGAACACGCAATTCTTGATCGTGATGTCGGTGAGCACCTTCTTGTTTTCCAGTTCAAAGGTGAAAAAGCAAATCCCGAGGCCGATCTTGGTTTTCGGATAGTCCTCGTAATGCCGGTACATCATGGAATCGTGGAAATAGCAGTCTTCAACCGAGATGAATTTTTTCGTCGGGCAACCCTTTGAATATTCGGCATAGAGGCCCGTCATGCAGTGGCTGAACTCAAGCCCGACCATCTTGATCCCTCCTTGGTCAGCCAGTCGGATGCCGACTCGGTCCTGCTTGTCGTCCTGGCGGTCGATGACCGGCTTGGCACCCTGACCGTAGGAGCTGATGACAATCGGATTTTGCGGTGTGCCCTCGCCCTTGGGGGCGAATTCCTCGTTCCACGTATCGCCGCACTGCAGCAGGATGCGGTCGCCTGGGGCATATTTGATGGAGGCTTTGGCGAGGGTTTTCCATGGTCCGGTGCCATTGCCCGGCACCCCGGCCAGGCCGCTGGCGGCGTCGTCACCCGTGGACTGGCTGATGAAATAGTCTTTCGCGGGCAATTGCAGGATGCCTAAACAAAAGGCGGCTGCGGCGGCTGCGAGGAATGATGGCCTCAATAACTTCGTGTATGATAGGGTCATGGTGTTGATTTTTACTGGGATGGTTGGCAGGTATGGGGTATGCGATCCATCAGGCGGGGTCCTACGGAAGCCCTGACGGTATTCTTTCAAAAAGTGGAGAGCATGCGGCCCATGGTCTGCCACAGGCCAGGGCCGCTGGCCTCGACCTGGTTTTGGGCGAATTATACCTGCCCAATACGGTGGTCCGCGAGCCCCCAAAGGCTCTGTCCTGTGCCTCACTGACCTTCAGATTAGTGGGTGAAATAGCCATTGACACCTCACGGATACGGGTTCACCTTCCGGCTCACCAGAATGGGTTCATGTTGTCTTTTCTTTTTTTAGTGGGACACTGGGTTTGGCTCGGTCGGTGATACTTCGCAGCCCGCAATGAAAGAAATCCAACCAGTTGAGACCCGGCCGCCGGATCAGGGGGAATGCGTGGGTTTTGATCGTAACCGGCGCATGGTTGCGGGTGACGAAATGTATCGTCAGCTCTTCGAGCACATGGCCGAGGGGGTTGCGTATTGCGAGATGCTTTTTGATGGGGGACGTGCGGTGGATTGGATTTACCTTTCAGTCAACGGGGCGTTTGAGAGGTTGACTGGGCTGAAGGGGGTTGTTGGAAGACGGGTTTCTGAGGTGATTCCGAGCCTTTGGGACACGGATCAGCCATTGTTTGATACCTACGCCCGGGTGGCACAGGGCGGACCGCCCGAGAAGTTTGAATGGTTTGTCGAGGCTCTCGGGGAATGGTTTTCCGTTTCTGTTTACTGCCCTCAAATGGGTTTCTTTGTGGCGATTTTTGATGTGATAAGCGAGCGCAAGTTGGCGGAGGCGAAACTTGCGGCGGCATTGGAATTTCACAAGCGGATGCTGGATGGCGCGCCGGTATTGATTTGGCGTGCAGGCGTGGATGCGAAATGCCATTGGTTCAATGCGACGTGGTTGGAGTTTACCGGGCGCACGATGGAGCAGGAATTTGGCAACGGATGGGCTGAGGGCGTTCACCCGGACGATTTCGATCGTTGTCTGAAAATCTATCTGGAAGCGTTTGCCGGGCGACGCTCCTTTGATATGGATTACCAGTTGCGGCGTCCTGACGGGACGTACAGTTGGATCAGTGATTTTGGGATACCGCTCCATGATTTGTCCGGTGAGTTTTGCGGCTACATTGGATATTGCTTTGATATCACCGAGCGCAAATCCTTGGAAGATGAGCTGCGGACTTCTCTCGACGCCGCCCAAGCCGCCACTCGGGCCAAGACCGAGTTTCTTTCCATCATGAGCCACGAACTGCGCACCCCGCTCAACGGCGTGCTGGGCTTCGCCGAACTGCTCTCCTGCACCCAACTCAACGAGGAACAACTGGATTTTGCCAATATGATATATGAAAGCGGCGAACACCTCCTCTCTGTCGTCAATGATGTCCTGGATTTTTCCAGCATGGAAAAAGGCGCTTTGGCAATCCACGTCGAGCCGCTGAAGGTAGCCGATCTCATCAAGGCGTCCATGGACACGATTCGCAAAGTGGCCGAGGACAAAGGACTGGAGTTGCGTTGTGAAGTGGCTGACAGGATCCCGGAACATATCATTGGTGACGGGCGCCGAATGCGTCAGGTCCTGATCAACTTGCTCGGCAACGCCGTCAAATTCACCGCCGCTGGCTCGGTGGTCCTGCGCGTTGCCACCACGATTCGCAGTGGACAGCGGTTTCTGGAATTCCGCTGCGAAGACACCGGCATCGGGATTTCACCTGAGGTCATCAGCCGATTGTTCGAACCCTTCGTGCAGGGCGAATTGCAAACAAACCGCCAGTTTGGTGGCACCGGCTTGGGACTCGCCATTTCTGCGCGCATCGCCAAAGCCATGGACGGATCGATCACTATCGACTCCACTTCCGGGCTAGGCAGCGCGTTCACATTCCACTTCCCGTTGGATGTTTCACCTTCATTGTCCCCGGCCACTCCAGTTCACGATACATTGAATAACGCGCCGCCTCCAGCCGCCTTGGTGCTCGTCGTGGATGACGACAAACCCAGCCGGACAATTGCCGCTAAAATGCTCCAGAACCTCGGCTATCGCGTCCAAGTGGCAACCGACGGAATCAGCGCACTCAAGGAATTTGTGCCGGGAAAATTTGCAGCCATTCTCATGGACCTAGCAATGCCAACGATGGATGGGTTGGTGACTACACGAAAAATCCGCGAGCTGGAGGCGGGAACGGCCGAGCGTGTGGCCATCATCTCCTTCACGGCCAACGTGATGCCAGGCGACCGCGAGAGGTGCCTGGCCGCCGGCATGGATGACTATCTCTCGAAACCCTGCAGAATGAATGATCTGGCAGCGATGCTAGCTCACATCCTCGACGGGCAACATTGATATTTCAGGGAGGCTCATTCCTTGCGCCGCCGCACGTCTAGATACACCGCTCCGAGAATGACGAGGCCCTTGACGATGTATTGCAGCGAAAAATGTACCCCCGCCTGGTTGAGTCCCTTGTCGAGGATGCCGATGATTATTGCACCTAACAATGTTCCGGGTAGGGCACCGATGCCGCCGGAGAAGCTGGTGCCCCCGACGACCACAGCGGCGATGGCGTTGAGCTCGAAGCCCTGCCCTGCGGCTGGTTCGGCGGAGTAGAGTTGGGAGGCATGGATCAATCCGGCGAGTCCGGCGCACAGCCCGCAGATTGCATAGACGGCCACCTCATGGCGTGCAATGGCAATACCGGTGAAGCGTGCGGCCTCGCGGTTGCCACCGATGGCATACAAGTGTTGGCCGAAGCGGGTGCGGTGGAGCAGCACGGTGCTGATGGCAAATACCCAGAGCATCACGATGACCGGCAGCGGCAACCAGCCGCCGAGCCGCGAGTTGCCTAGGGCCAGCAGCCACGTCTGGTCCTCCGCAATGGGCAAGGGACGGCTTTCATTGAAACCGAGCGCCATCCCTCGGGCGATCAACATGGTGGCGAGCGTGATGATAAATGGCGGCATCCGCGTCCGCGCCGCACAGCAGCCGTTGATCAATCCTAATAACAAGGCGGCAGCCAGCCCCGCAGTCAGTCCGCCTAACGGCCCGGCAAGATTGAGTACCGAAACGCAGACGACCCCGGCCAGCGCCACCATGGCACCCACACTCAGGTCGATGCCACCGATGAGAATGACCAGAGTGAGACCAAAGGCGAGGATGGCGTTGACGGATATTTGTTGCGCCAGATCCATGAGATTGGCAGGCGTTAGAAACCGGCCTTGTGGCACCCACCACGTGAAGATGCAGAGCAGAGCGGCGATGGCTACCAAAAGTGGCAGGAGACTGCGGAGATGTTTCATGTATGTTAGGAAATTTTTGGCTGGCGGGTCAGTTCGCTCATCACCTGTTCGGGAGTGAACTCGTCGGCTTGGCCGAGGCGGAGGATTTGTCCATCCCGATAGAGTGCGAGGCGGTGGGAGAGGTTCATGACTTCCGGCAGGTCCGAGGAAATGAGCAACACGGCCATGCGGCGGGTGACAAGCCGGCCTATCAGTTCGAATATTTCCTCGCGGGCTCCGACGTCCACACCACGGGTCGGTTCGTCCAGAATGAGGATGCGCGGCGGCTTTTCCATCCATTTCCCGACAACCACCTTCTGCTGGTTGCCGCCCGAAAGGGTCCCGATGGCAACATCAGGTCCGCTCGCTTTGATGGAAAAATCCGTCATGGCCCGTCCGACGATGGCGTCGCGCCGAGGGAAATCTGGCATCCATCCGGGTGCCCAAAGGCGGGTCCAAGGCAAGGCCAGATTGAAGCCCACCGTCTGGGTCATGACCAAGCCGTCGCGTTTGCGGTCCTCTGGCACCAAGGCGATGCCGGCAGCGCGGGCGGCGGCGGGACAGTCGAGTTTGACGGGGTGCCCGGCGACGGCAATCTCTCCAGATTTCGCCGCCACCACCCCGGCCAGAACGCGGGCCAGCTCGCTGCGGCCGGCACCGACCAAGCCGGCCAGACCTAACACCTCGCCACAATGCAGGTCGAAACTCACGCCATGGACGCCCGGGGCATGCAAGCCACGGACGCTCAGAGCGACTTCGCCGGGCTGGTGGGGTGGGCGCGGGTAATGCTCCTTGAGTTCGCGGCCGACCATCCAGGTGATGAGTTGCCGCATATCGAGGTCGGCGGCGTTTTGGGTACCGATGCTTCGGCCGTCGCGGAGCACGGTGATGCGGTCGGCGAGGCGGCTGATTTCCTCCAGGCGGTGGGAGATATAGATGATGCCGACGCCTTGGCTGCGGAGTTGGCGGAGTTTTTCGAAGAGCGCCTCGCTTTCGGCTTCGCTGAGGGATGCCGTCGGCTCGTCGAGGATGAGGATGCGCACTTGTTGGGCCAAGGCCCGCGCAATTTCCACGATTTGGCGGCGGGCGACGTTGAGTCCGCCCACCCGTGCCTGCACATCGCCGAGTTCGGGCAGGCCCAGTTCGTCGCGCAGACGCTGGGCATCGGCCACAAGCTTGCGCCGGTCCAGCAGGCCGAAGCGCGTCGGTTCACGGCCGAGAAAGAGATTTTCGGCGATGGATAGGTTTGGGGCGAGGGCTAACTCCTGATGAATCAGCCGGATGCCGAGCTGGTCGGCTTCCGCCACGCTGCCGATGCGCACGTCCCGGCCAGCCATGCGGATGATTCCTGCATCCGGGCGATGGATGCCTCCCAGAATATTGATGAGTGTGGATTTGCCCGCCCCATTTTCACCTAACAAGGCATGAATCTCTCCGGCCCGCAGGTCCAAACTCACATCGGCCAAGGCGATCACTCCGCCGAAGCATTTGTGAATTCCGCGTAGCTCTAGCAGATTTTTGGGTGGCTGGCGGGTATCACTCATTTGGGCTCGAGGATGCTCGCTGCGTTGTCTTTGGTGATGAGTTTCACTGGCACGACAATGTCCTTCGGCACAGGCTTGGCCGCCAGATGATCATACGCCGCTTCTGCCGCCAAGCGTCCGATCTCGTTCGGGTATTGCGCTGAAGTCGAGTGCAGCTTGCCCGATAAAATGGCCGCTGCTCCTTCCCGCGAACCGTCCACCGTCACCACCGTCACCTGGCCCGCCCGGCCCGCCGCCTCAATCGCTGAGATGGCACCCGCCGCACTCGGGTCATTGATGGGGAAGGCCGCATCCAGCTCGGGAAATCTTCCTAACAAATCCCGCATGACAGGGCGGGCTGCCTCTGCGGCACCTTTGCCCTCCTGGGTATCGAGCAGTTTCATGCCGGGGTGTTTGGCCATCTCCGTTTTGAAACCTGCCACGCGGTCGATGCAGGCCTTGTTGAGGCTTAGATGGAGGATGACGACTTTGGCCTCCGGTTTGATCCTGGCCAATTCCTCACAGGCGAGGCGTCCGGCCTCGAGGTTATCGCTTGCCACTTGGCAAAGCACCAGATCGGGGTCATTGACCGGGGCATCGACGATGATGACGGGAACCTTGGCGCGTTGGGCGGCGATGAGGGTGCCCTTGATGCCTTCCCAGTTGACCGGGTTGATGAAAATGGCGGCGGGCTGTTGTTGGAGCAGGTCGGCAACATCGTTCTTTTGTTTGAGCGAATTAAACTGGGCGTCTAACGTGACAAGCCGGTCGCCTTTGGCCTCAATGATGGCTTTCAAGCCCTTGTTCAGATCGATGAAAAACGGGTTGTTCATCGTCTGCAAGGAGACGGCGAAGAGCTTGCCGCCGGCCTGTGCCGGGGCTGGGCGTTTGCATCCGGCGATTGCCAGCACGGCGATGGAAAAAAGCAGGCTGCAACGGCGAAGGTGCATGGTTCTGGTGAGGCTTCGCCTCAGACTCAAGACGCAAGACTGGAAGACAGAAGAGCAGAAATCTTGACCTAAGGACAGCAATTTTAGCTTTTCAAGGACTCTAGGGGCGGGGTGTTTCATGGCGTATTTTCTGGGTTGTTGGGGTGAATTAGTCAAGGTGGACGATGCCCTGGCGCACGGCCTCGATGGCGGCCTGGGTGCGATCGTTCACGGCGAGTTTGAGGAAGATGCCTGAGATGTGGGTTTTGACGCTTTCTTCGCCGATGGCGAGGGAGCGGGAAATTTCCTTGTTGCTGAGGCCATTGACGAGGTGGCGGAGGACTTGGAGTTCGCGGGAGGAGAGATCCTTGCGGTGAAGCCGCTCGCGCTGGCGGTCGGCCACTCCGGGCGGCAGCACTTTGCCGCCGCGATGCACGCAGTGGACCGCGGCGATGAGTTCGGCACTGGTCAGGTCCTTGAGGACGCAGCCTCTGGCCCCCGCCTGCATGGCCCGGTAAATATCTTCGTCACCATCATAAGTGGTCACGATGAGTACGCGGGTCGCGGGAAAGCGCTCTCGAATCGCCAGGGTGGCACGCGCCCCGCCCCCTCCGGGGAGGCGCAGGTCCATCAACACCAGATCCGGTTGCTCGCGTTCGCACAACTCCAGGGCCTCGGCGACGTCGCTGGCCTCGGCCACGACCCGCAGGTCGGCTTGGGTGCCGAGGATGGCAGCCAAGCCGATGCGGAACGCTGGATGGTCGTCCACGATGAGAATGCGAATGGGTTCAGACATGGTGGACAATGAGTTCAATCGTCGTGCCGGTTCCTGGCTCACTGCGAAACGACAGTGCCGCGCCTATGGCTCTCGCCCGTTCCCGCATCCCCGCCAGACCAAAGCCACCGTCGGGATGACTCGCCGACTCACCGCTCAGCCCACGGCCATCGTCGCTCACTGCCAGGCATACGGCGGTTTCTTGAAAGTCCAGAGCAAGGGCGATGTGGCGGGCACCCGCATGGCGAACCGCGTTGGTCATGGCTTCCTGGCCAACCCGCAAAAGGTCGTTCTCGATCTTGGCCGGCAATGGGCGGGGCGTGCCCGAGGAGCGCAACTCGAAGGTGGTCGGGCTGCCCTCAGTGAGCTGGCGGCCGATTTGGGCAAGCGCATCGCCAAGGCTGCCCTCCTCAAGCGCTTGGGCTCGCAGCGCCCAGACGGTGCGGCGGGCCTCAGCGAGGCCTTGGCGCACCAATTGGCGGGCGAGGTCGAGGTGGCGGCGGGTGGCATCTGGCAGGGGGCCGAGTCGTTCGCCGAGGGCTTCGAGTTGGACGCTGATGCCGGCAAATCCTTGGGCAAGGGTATCATGAATCTCGCCGGCCATGCGGTTTCGCTCGCCAAATACCGCCGCAAATAGCGCCCGTGCCTTTTCCCGCGCCCGGCGCTCCTCGCCCAAGCGCCGCCTCGATCGCACCCAGAGGACACCGGGCGTGACCGCCAGCGCGACACCCAAGGCACCGAATTGGCGCATCGGCGACCACCAAGGTGGGGCGCTGAGTAAGGCCACATCTAAAAAATCCGAGGCGACCAGGCTGAACCCTTGCGGTCGCTGATGGGTGACGAAGGACTCCCAGCTTCCCACTTCCACTTCGCAGACGCCCGTAATCGCCAGTTCACTGCCCAGACGCCACGGTAACTCGCCCGTACCTTGAATCCTTGCCAAAAATCGCAGCGGGCCGCTTTCCAGCGTGAGGGTCCAGCGATCTTCCCCACGTGCGGCGCTGCTCAGCATGCCGCGCACCGTCACGAGGCGGCCTTCGTGGGCGGTGGCTTCTTGAGCATCAATGGCCAGCGGCACAGCTAGCCCGGCAGGCCCGGTTAATCCTGTTGGTTTGCCTGATGAAGGACCGGCATGTTGCCTATCGGGGTCGGCGGGCATCCCGCCTGTCGATTCATTGGCGGACGGCCGTGACGCACCGGCATCCCTCCTGGGCACGACGCCTGGTTTCCGATCAGAAATCTTCAAACCAGCGGTGCTGGCTGGCCCGGCAAGTTGCCACTCGGCATCGCGCAGCACCGGCGAATAGGCACCCGGCTCGGGAAATCCAACCACGTCAATCCATTCGCCGAGATGCGGTTGGGGTGACTCTCGCAGCCACACCCGCAAGCCTCGCGTCTCGTCCTGCACCGCCAGAGGTCCCTTGGGTGGCAGAAGTGTCACAATGCCGCGGAGGTGAACGAGGCGGTCCGGTTCGGTTTGGCTGGTGGGCCGCAGGAGTTGGTTCATGGGAACGACTGGCAGGTCGAAGGGGCGCAGCATGCCTGGGCTCAGGACGGCAATGTCCTCGAGTGTATGGACGTTGAGGGTTGGCAGCAGCACCTGCTGTTCGCGGGGGTTGGGGCTGTGCAAACAAACGCCGCTCACACAGACACGCGCCCCTACCAACTCCGGGTGGCCGGTGATCTCATGGGTCACGTTGAGGGTTACACGGCCGCCGCCACTCGTCAATTCAAGCGCCAACCACGCAAGGCCGGACTCCGGGTCAACGCGTTGACTGCGAATGACTCCGGTGAGCTTCACCCGCTGGCTGTTGAGCCGCACCGCCAGCAATTCTTCGTAGCTGACAGCCAGTGCCGCAGGTAAAACGCCAGTGCCGACCACCCGAACGGTCTGTGCGCGGACGATGGGACCGAACACCCCGGGCTCGGCGTGCCCCCTGACCTCCACCTCGGTGCCAGGCGCAAATCCTACCGGCAGCGCCATCTCTGGCAACCAAACTCCGCCACTGCCGTCTTGCACTGTGAAGTCGCTCGTCGTTGCATGTCGGCTGTACGTGATCACCCCGCGCAGGCTCACCGCCGGCCGCAACTGCGCTTGTTCGCTCGTCAGCGCTCGAACCTGGGCCGCCGTGCGCAACTCTGCCAGCGCAGCCGTCTCGACTGCTGCCGCGAGCCCGCCGTCGGCCACTAGAACCGCCGTCACCATACACAGGAAATTCATTGCCAACCCGGCCACGCCGCCGTTTATACCACGCCGGGCCGCGCATTGCCATCCCCTATATGGGGGAATGCCTCAGGCTGGTGCCGGACTGCATGGCAAGCAATTTTCTTGTTCCCATGGTTCGTGCTAGTCGCCTCTTCACGGATTCTTGCAATTTTCACAATTTCAATCAACCTAGCTGCAAGCCATGCACCCATTCCGACAAATGGTCACTCGGCGATGATTCGAAAATGCGATGTATGACGTTGAAATGAAATGAAGTTTACTGGGAAACGACAACAAAACAGAGACAACTGACATGAAACAGACAATTAACTCGATGAAAATTCATGGCTTGCTGGCAGGTGGCCTGGTCATGCTTGCGGCTAGCAGCGCACTCACGGCGGGCAGCGATAAAACCCTAGTATCGTGGGTTTGCCTTGCCAATACCAGCCAACAAGGTGGAAGCGCGCTGACGGTTCAATCCGCGGATCAATTCGATGGAATTGTCTTCGGCGAGCAATCCTCTGGCAAATGGATGGCCGGCAGTGATTTTTTTAAACGCAGCCAAGGGAAGCAGGACGCCAATGCCGCCGAGAACGCCGATGCGAAGACACTCGTCAAGGTGGCGGCTGTCTATCAGGGAAACCGGATCGTCATCTCGCGCAATGGCCAACCCTACGCCTCCTACGAAGCCAATAACATCGATCTGCTGGGCTCCAAGAACACCCTGGCGGTCTTCGGCCTGCGGCATCAAGGGGCGGCAACCGGCCAAACGTTGCAGGGATCGATCGAGGATGCCAGAATCTATGACAGCGCATTGAATGCAGATGATATCAAAAAGCTCCAACCTAAAGTAGAATCAACGATCAAACCGTATGCATGGTGGACGTTCGAAAAAGGCAAGGAAACCGATCGGATGGGCCACTTCCCGGTCAACAACCTCTTCGGCGGCGCACGCATCGAAAACGGCCGATTGGTCCTAGGATCCAATGGCGCCACTCTCATTGCCTCCACCAGCAAAATCGATGAAAATCATGTCGCGGCGTCAGGTGCGCCTCCCGTCCCGTCAGGCCCGGCCCCTATCCCAGCCATGCCTGCCAATCCGCCGCCTAACTGGCTGACCTATCACTTGATCCATCCCGGTCCCGGCGGGGCCTTCCCGGGCGACCCGAATTGCGCCTTCTACTGGAAAGGCAAGTATCATCTGCACTATATCTATAACCACGATGGCGTCAATTTCGCCCATGTTTCCAGCGATGACTTGGTGCACTGGAAGTGGCAGCCGACCACGCTCACCCAGAGAATCATTGGCCACGGCATGTTCAGCGGTACAGGCTTCTTCACCAAGGAAGGGCAACCCGCCATCATCTATCATGGTTGGGGATCCGGCCGCAATCAACTTGCCATCGCGCAGGACGACAAACTCGAGACATGGGGCAAGTCCTATCCGCTCGAACCCAAAATTAACCCCGGCCAGGATGGCGGGAAAATTGCCAACTGGGATCCCGATGCGTGGCTCGATGGTGACAATTACTACGCGCTTTCCGGTGGCAACCCGGGCAGTGGCAAACCGCCCACTCTCTTCAAATCAACTGACTTGAAAAACTGGGACTACCTCGGCTTGTTCCTGGACCACGACATGCCTGACGTCCATCAAGGCGAAGATGTGTCCTGCCCAAATTTCTTCAAGATCGGCGATAAGTATATGTTGCTCTGCATCAGTCATAATTTAGGCTGCCGCTACTACCTCGGTGAATGGAAAAATGAAAAATTCTCGCCCGATTTTCATGCCCGCATGACTTGGAATGGCAAATCCTTCTTCGCCCCCGAATCGGTGCTTGCCAAGGACGGTCGCCGGGTGATGTGGGCGTGGCTGGTTGATCTGCCCATTGAGCCGTCGGGTGTCCAGTCGCTGCCGCGTGAGTTGTACCTACCCAAAGATGGTGTGCTCAGGATCAAGCCATTGAAGGAGCTTGAATCACTCCGCTGCGACGAAAAACAGCAACGAGACATCGCCGTCAAAAGCGATGCCACGACCAAGCTCACCCAAATCAGCGGCAATGCATTGGAACTGGAATTAACGATCAAGGCACCGACGTCACAAGAGTGCGGCCTGGACGTCCTTTGTGACAAGGATGGGGCTAACGGACTCCGGATTTCCTATATCCCCGCAACCAAGACATTGCTGGTCGGCAACGTTGACGCTCCCTTTGAACTCAAGCCCGGCGAAGACCTCTCCCTGCGGATATTTATCGACAAAAACCTCGTCGAAGTCTTCGCCAATGACCGTCAGGCCGCCCTCAGCGCCCGCCGTGGCTATGCTCCTGAGAACACGGGCATCAGTCTGTTCAGCAAGGGAGCAGACGTCACCGTCAAGCAACTTAAGAGCTGGAATATGAAGTCAATCTATGGGGCGCAGTGATTGTGCCCCAGCCAGCTTCCCGGGGTCCTTCAACATCAATGCATCAGATGCGGAAATATTCATGGCTTCTGTTGACCGCTTGGCTGGCCCTCCTGCACTGTCATGCAAACGCCCAAGGTGCGGCCAAGGCCCCCCGTGGGGAGGATATCCCTGCCGGTGCCAGCAAGGATTCGGTGATGGCCAGCTCCCGCGATATCCAGCAAGTCACCCGTTGGGCAGGCACGGCGTTTGCCTGCATCGAGGCCGACGCCAGCAGCCAAGGGATTGGGGTTCATGTCCGCCGCCAAGATTATAGCTCTCTCCACTTTGGCCAATCGTGCATGGATACCCCCATAACCATCGGCAAAAGCCACTTCGAACATGGTCTCGGCACCCATGCTAACAGCGAGATAGCGGTTGACGTGCCAGCGGGCGCAAAGCTGTTCAAAGCCAGCACGGGTATAGACAATAATTATGATACTCAGGGAATTCATGGCAGTGTCCAATTCATCGTCGAAATCGCTAACAAGGAAGTTCTTCATACGCCGACATTGAAGGGCGGTGAAGCCCCGCTTCCAGTTACTATAAATATTCCTGATGCGGCAAAACTCATCGTTCTGAAAGTGGACACCACCCCGGATGGTCCCTCCTACGACCAGGCGGATTGGGCCGATGCCCGCTTCGTCATGGACGATGGCAGCGTGCGCTGGCTTGATGAAAATCGCGATCAGTCACTGTTTGCGGAGACACTGCCATTCTCATTCACCATGGATGGCAAACCATCGTCCGGGTTCCTGAATAACTGGAAGCAAACTGTCGAGAAGATCGATCACCAGGACTTCGTCCAGTATCTGGTGAAGTGGACCGATCCGCTCACCGGTCTTGCCGTCACCGCTGATGTAAAGGTCTTCAAGTCGTATCCCGCAGTCGATTGGGTGTTGTTCTTCGAGAATATGGGCGACCGGGATACACCCGTCATCGAGAATGTTCAGGCTCTCGACATGACGGTCGCTCCTACGAATGGCAAGGGGCCGATGACGCTCCACCAGCTGCAGGGCGATGCTTGCGGAGATCAGTCATTCAAGCCGATAGATACTGTGATCGAGACCGGCAAGAGCGTCCGCATGGCCCCATCCGGTGGTCGACCTTCTAACACAAGCGCATTCCCGTTTTTCAATCTCGAATACGCCGGTTCGGGAATGATTGCCGCAATTGGTTGGTCCGGGCAATGGGCGGCGGCCTTTGAGCGCAGTGCCACAGGCTCCATGAGGGTTGCAGCGGGCATGCAACTCACTCATCTGTTGCTCCATCCAGGTGAAAAAATCCGTACGCCACGTATCGTCATCATGCCTTGGAAAGGGGATCGTACGGACGCCCACAACCGCTGGCGCAGATTGCTGCTCTATGAGTATGTGCCGAAGCACGATGGCAAGCCGGCGAGGCTGCCCAGCGCCTTGCAGTGCTTCGACCGTTACTCGCAAACTCGCGCGGACTGGGCCACGGAAGCCGGGCAGATTGCTGCGTCCAAAGCGGCCTGTGAGATCGGAATGGACACGATGTGGCTAGATGCCGCATGGTTTCCAGGAGGTTTTCCCAATGGCGTCGGCAATTGGTATGCCAAGCCGAATGAGTTTCCCCATGGGCTGAAGCCCGTCTCGGACTGGTGCCACAGCAACCAGATGAAGTTTCTGTTATGGTTCGAACCGGAACGAGTCTGTGCCGGGACGCAAATTGCAGCAGAGCACCCAGAATTTGTCTTCGGGGGCAAAGACGGCGGTCTCTACAAGTTAAATGACCCGGCAGCCCGGCAGTTTTTGACCGATCTCCTGTCAAAGAGAATCACCGAATACGGAATCGATATCTACAGAAATGATTTTAATATGGATCCTCTTGACTTTTGGAGGGGCAATGACACGCCGGATAGGCAGGGAATGACCGAGATTCGCTATGTTGAGGGTCATTACCAGATGTGGGACAGTCTTCTGGCGCAACATCCAGGCTTGATGATAGACAACTGCGCATCAGGTGGACGCAGGATCGACATCGAAACATGCATGCGCTCCGTGCCGCTCTGGAGAAGTGATACAAGTTGTTCCCCGGGCCATCCTGAGTTGAATCAACTTCAGACAGTCGGTCTGAGCCAGTATATTCCCTACCACACAGCTTGTGCATGGACGCCGGATACGTATGACTTCCGCAGCGCCGCGACCATCGGGTTGATCGCGCAGTTCGATTACTTAGCTCCGGGTTTTCCGATGGATGTGGCAAAAGCGTCGGTGGCAGAGGCATCTGAGAACCGGAAGTACTGGTACGGAGACTTCTACCCTCTGTCGAATGTGTCGATCGCTCCTGACCAGTTTATGGCCTATCAATTTCACCGCGCCGACCTTGATGAGGGAATGGTGCTGGCATTCCGCCATTCGGAATGCGAGTTGCTGGGGTTGATCGTCGGTCTCCACGGGCTTAATCCTGAAGCCACCTACTCGGTCGAATTCATCGACAACTTGCGCCGCAAAACCCAACTCAACGGGACCGGCAAGGAGCTTGCCGAGGGAACTAACCTGCGCATTGCCTCGAAAGGCGGCAGCCTGTTGGTCCGGTACAAGCCGGTGACAATTCCCTCTCCCTAGAGTCCTTGAAAAAGCCAAAGTTAATGTCGTTAGGTCAAGTTTTCTTCTCTTGTGCGTTTGGCGAGTTCAGCCGAGCCGTCTTCAAGTCTTGCGTCTTGTGTCTGAGGCGCAGCCTCGCTAGCGTTTACATTAACCTAGTATGATGACAGTGATCACAAGAATGATGATCAGTTATCTCCTCAAATTATGAAACCACTGATACCCGCAATCCTATCAGCCTTTGTGGCTCTCTCCGCCCACGCCGCCGAACCCATCGTCATCGCCAACTTTGAAGGTGACACCTACGGCGACTGGAAACCTAACGGCGACGCCTTCGGTGCCGGACCGGCCCATGGCGGACTGATCAACCCATGGCGCTCCGACCTGACGAAGCCCGTGACCGGCTTCATGGGCAAGGGCTTCGCCAGCTCATACTATCTGGGCGACGGGGGAACCGGTTCGCTCACCTCGCCGGAGTTTAAGATCGAACGCAAGTACATCACATTCCTGATAGGAGGAAGCCAGGACGTGGAACGAGTTTGCCTGAACCTTCTCGTCGGTGGCAAGGTGGTCCGTGTGGCTGGTGCATCCAAGGACTTGCCCGAGGGCACCGAGACGCTTGCTCCGGGTTCGTGGGATGTGGAGGAATTCGCCGGCAAGTCCGCGATCATCCAAATCACTGACAATTCAGGAGATCAAGGCAAGGGGCATATCAACGTGGACCAGATTGTCCTAACCGACGTCAAGCCTGCCCCGGCCGACCCCAAATCCCCGCAACTGCAATTGTTCGTCAATGCCAAACGGGACTTCAAAATCGAGAAGCGCTACCTCAACATCCCGATCAAAAACGGCGTGCCCGCCCGTCCCGTCACCACACTCGTTGATGGCAAGCTCGCGGTGCGCAATGATATCGGACTGGCCGACGACACGCCTGACTGGTGGGCCTTCATGGACGTGAGCGACTGGAACGGCAAAACCGTCACGCTCGAGGTGGAAAAGATGGTAGCGGGTTCCAAGTTTCTGGATTCGATCGAGCAGAGCGATACCATCAAGGACTCGGCCAACCTGTACAGCGAGCCATTGCGTGCCCAGTTGCACTTTTCCTCGCGGCGCGGTTGGAACAACGATCCCAACGGCATGGTGTTCTCCCAGGGCGAGTATCATCTTTACTATCAACTCAATCCTTACGGCTGGGGTTGGGGTAACATGCACTGGGGCCACGCCGTGAGCAGCGACATGGTTCACTGGAAGGAACTGCCCATCGGCATCTATCCGCACGCCCCGGGCGACGCGGTATTCTCCGGCAGCGCCATAGTGGACAAGGCGAACACCTCCGGTTGGAAAACAGGTGCCGACGATTTGCTAGTGGCCGCCTTCACCAGCACCGGCCGCGGCGAGTGCATCGTCTATTCCAACGACAAGGGCCGCACCTTTACCGATTTCGAAGGCAACCCGGTGGTGAAACACGGCGGCCGCGACCCGCGCCTGCTGTGGCACGCACCGAGCAAGCAGTGGGTGATGGCCGTGTATGACGAAGGCACCGGCAAACAGTGCGTCGCTTTCTATACCTCGCCGGATCTGAAAACCTGGACCTTCCAAAGCCGCATCGAGGGGTTTTATGAATGCCCGGATTTCTTCGAACTCCCGGTCGATGGCGTCGCCACCAACAAGAAATGGGTGCTCACCGCAGCGAGCAGTGATTATATGATCGGCACCTTCGACGGCAAAACATTCACGCCCGAAACTCCAAAATTGAAAGGCCATCAGGGCGGTGGATTCTACGCGGCACAGACATTTTCGCATGACCCCAAGGGCCGCACCATCCAAATCGGCTGGCTCCAACATGCAACGTTCGGCATGCCCTTCAACCAGGCCATGAGCCTGCCTAACCAACTCACCCTGCGCTCCACCCCCGAGGGCCCGCGCCTGGCCTGGACCCCGGTCGATGAATTGAAATCCTTGCGCGCCAAATCCATCGATTGTGGAGCACTGGACCTCGCCCCCGATGCGCCCAACCCGCTCGCCAAGGCCTCGGCTGAGTTGTTAGAGCTTCGCGCCACCTTCACGCCACCGGCCAAGGGTGAGGTGAAATTCACCTTGCGCGGCATTCCTATCACTTACAACACGGAGCAGCATACGCTCGCCGTGGGTGGCCACAACGTTGCGGCGCCGCTGCGTGACGGCAAGATCGACCTAACGGTTTTCACCGACCGGAACACCTATGAAGTGTTCACCGCCGGTGGCCTGGCCTACGTGCCGCTGCCGATCACTCCCAATCCGACGGCATTGGGTGCCGAGGTTGCCGTAACCGGCGGCAATGTCACCTTCCAGCAACTCGAAGTGCACGAACTCAAGTCCATCTGGTCGAAGCATTGATCCACCAGAACTCTTACATTTTATGACACACTTACCCTTATCACTAACAGTTTCCCTGACTATGGTCATGGCCGCTCCAGTGCGGGCTGCGGAAACGGCGCGCGTCTGCTGGCTTTCAGACTTGGATCTCACCAAGGTGCAGCAGTCTTGTGGGACTTGGAAACCCGCTGTCAAAGACAAGACCTGTAATGACAAGCCATTGACCATCGCCGACAAAACCTTTGAACGGGGTTTTCAGACGACTTTTTTTGGTGAGGGTTACAGCGCTTTTGAACTCGACCTCAAACCCGGGGTGCAGAAGTTTTTGGCATCGGTTGGCGTGAATGACCAAGGGGATTTCATTGACCCGGTCGAGTTCTTTGTCTATGGCGATAATGACCTCCTTTGGTCCAGCGGTAAGATGCAACTTAAGGACGCCGCCAAACCCGTGGATGTCTCCTTAGTGGGCAAAAAACACCTGCTTTTGCTGGTTAAAACCATCAATCCCGGGGGTGGCGGCAACGGCGACTGGGCGGATGCTAGGATTGCGCTAGACGGCGGCAAAACCGGCGATCTGGTCAGCTTCCCCCCCCCCGAGCCGGCTGAGATTCTCACCCCCAAGCCCGGTCCCGAACCCAAAATCACCGGTGCCAGGGTGTTTGGCGTGCGCCCCGGTAACCCGTTCTTCTTCAAAATCCCCGCCACCGGAACCGCCCCACTCACCTTTGGTGCCAAGGGCCTGCCTGACGGACTCAAGGTCGATGCCAAGACCGGCGTCATCACCGGTTCTATCAGCAAGGCCGGCGACTATCCAGTGACCCTGACCGCCACCAACGCCAAGGGCAAAACGACCAAACCGTTGAAGATCGTCGTCGGCGAGAAGCTGGCGCTGACCCCGCCGATGGGCTGGGCCAGTTATAATTGTTGGAACTGTGAAGTCACCGAACAGAGGATGCGGGCGATTGCCGAGGCGTTTGTCAAAACCGACCTCATCAATCACGGCTGGACCTATATGAACATCGATGACGGCTGGCAGGCCCGCGTCGACAAGGGACGTGCTGGCGAGGCCCGCAAAGCCCCTAACTTCTCGCTCGAACCTAACGATAGGTTTCCCGACATGAAAGGCCTTTGCGACTACGTCCACGGCCTCGGCCTGAAAATCGGCATTTACTCGACACCCTGGAAAATCTCCTACGGCGGTTACACCGGCGGCTCGGGCAATGATGCAAAGGGTACTATCGATAACGAAGGGCAAAACGGCAAAGTCACCTTCGAGGAGCAGGATGCCAAGCAATGGGCCGCGTGGGGATTTGATAGCATGAAATATGACTGGCGCCCGAATGACGTGCCTAACACCAAGCGCATGTCCGAGGCCCTGCGCAAATGCGGACGCGACATCCTCCTCACCCTGTCTAACAGCGCCGACCTCGGCCAGGCCGACAAGTGGGCGGAGCTCGCCCAGTTCTGGCGCACCACCGGCGACATCACCGACACCTGGTGGAGCATGTCTGGCATCGGCTTCGCCCAGGATCCGTGGAAAAAATTCGCCGGGCCGGGCCACTGGAACGACCCGGACATGCTCGTGGTTGGCCACGTCGGCTGGGGGAAACCGCGGCCCACTTATCTAACACCCAACGAGCAATACACCCACATCAGCCTGTGGTGCCTGCTTTCGGCTCCATTGCTGCTCGGCTGCGACCTGAGCCAGGCCGATGAATTCACCCTCAATCTGCTCAACAACGATGAGGTGCTAGAAGTTGACCAAGATCCGCTCGGCAGCGCGGCGGGTCGCATCTCAAGCAAGGACGGTATGGAAGTCTGGGCCAAGGACATGGAGGACGGCTCGAAGGCGGTCGGGTTGTTCAACAGGACCCTCTTCCCGGCCAAGGTCAGCGTCAAATGGTCCGACCTCGGGTTGACCGGCCCGCAAAAGGTCCGCGACCTGTGGCGCCAAAAAGATCTCGGGATTTCCAAAGACCAGTTCGAGGCGGTTATTCCGCGCCACGGCTGCATGCTGATCCGCATCCGTCCTGCCAATTGAGCATTTCTTTATCTCCTAAATCACTGAACTATTATTTGCCATTCATCACTTCAACCATGAAGTGGCCTAGCAAAGAAGTGAGAATCCAATTACACAAACACAAAACAAAAAATTGACATGCAACAGATAACAAAATTGACGGTGCTGGCAGGGTTGTTGGGAGGCGGCCTGATGGCCAGCGCGCAAGAGGTGGCAATCCCGGCCATGCCGGCCACGCCGCCGCCGCACTGGCTGTCCTATCATCTGATCCACCCCGGCCCGGGCAATGCGTTCCCGGGCGATCCGAATTGTGCCTTCTACTGGAAGGGCAAGTATCACCTGCACTATATCTACAACAACGATGGCGTCAACTTTGCCCACGTTTCCAGCGACGACATGGTGCACTGGAAGTGGCAACCGACGACGCTCACCCAGAAAGCCATTGGCCACGGGATGTTCAGCGGCACCGGCTTTTTCACCAAGGAAGGCAAACCCGCCATCATCTATCACGGCTGGGGGTCGGGAAAAAATCAACTGGCCATCGCGCAGGACGACAAGCTGGAGACCTGGAGCAAGTCCTATCCGCTCGAGCCCAAGATCAAGCCTGGCCAGGACGGCGGCTTAATTGCCAACTGGGATCCGGACGCGTGGCTCGATGGGGACAATTACTATGCGCTCTCCGGCGGCAGTCCGGGCAGTGGTAAACCGCCCACTCTCTTCAAATCCACGGACCTCAAAAACTGGATTGCCTATATTCCCGCGACCAAGACCTTGATGGTTGGTAAAGTTGACGCGCTGTTTGAACTCAAGCCGGGCGAAGACCTCACCTTGCGCGTGTTTATCGACAAAAACCTCGTCGAAGTCTTTGCCAATGACCGCCAGGCGGCCCTCGCCGCACGCGGCGGTTTTGCCCCGGAAAATCTCGGCATCAACCTGTTCAGTACCGGCGCCGATGCCACGGTTAAGCAGGTCAAAGGCTGGAAAATGAAGTCCAGTTACACCGATAAATAAGCCGCGCCCCCATCTCACCAGCGTCTCCCTCTGGTCTGTTCGCTCATAAAAACTAGCACACCCACAATGCGTCACCGCCTGATTCTGCTCGCCAGCGCGCTCGCCACCATGCCCGCCTCCGCGGACGTGCGCCTGCCGAAAATCTTCACCGACAACATGATGCTGCAGCGCGACCTGCCGGTGCACGTCTGGGGTTGGGCCGACGCAGGGGAGGCGGTGAGCCTCACTCTATCAGGTAAAACCGGCGCGACCAAGGCCGACGCCAAGGGCCAGTGGGCGCTCAGCTTGCCGACGATCAAAACCGGTGAAAATCTTGAGCTATTAGTCAAGGGCAACAACAGCCTGACGCTGAAGAATGTCATCGTAGGGGATATTTGGGTGTGCGGTGGCCAATCCAACATGGAGATGGAACTGGGTGGCTGCATCGGTCTGCAGGACGACCTCAAGACGGCCGACTTGCCGAAAATTCGCCGCATCAAGTTCAATCATGAACGGGCAGCAGAGCCGCAAGTTGAACCCACGACCGAAACCCCATGGCAGGTGTGTACGCCTGACTCGGCCCGCAGATTCTCAGCGGTGGGTTTCTATTTCGCCCGGGAAATTCTCGCCAAATCCGGCGTGCCCATCGGCATTGTCGATGATAACTGGGGCGGTACCCAGATTGAGCCGTGGACGCCCGCCGAGGGCCTCGCTATGGTGGATGAGTTAAAGGCGGATCTGACCGGCCAGAAGGACGCGATCAAGCTCTTTCAAAGCACCCAAATGCCCAAGGCACTTGCTGACATGGAGGCATGGGTTGCACTGACCAAAAAGCAATTGGCCAGCGGCACCCCGCCGACCCAGCCACCGGTCATCCCGGGCAATCCTGCCACGGAGCGCTGGAGCGGAATGTATAACGCCATGATCCATCCCATCGTGCGTACACCTATCAAAGGAGCGCTGTGGTATCAGGGCGAAGGCAACGGCGGCGAAGGTGAAACCTATTACCATAAGATGCGCGCCTTGATCGGCGGCTGGCGCAACCAATGGAAGCAGGGGGATTTTCCGTTCTATTTCGTCCAGCTTGCCAATTTCACCGCCGCGTCGCAAGACCCCGCCGGCGGCGATGGCTGGGCCAAACTGCGCGAGGCGCAAACCAAGTCGCTCACCATTCCTAACACAGGCATGGCCGTCATCATCGATACCGTGCCGCTCGCCGAAAAGGACGACATCCACCCGAAAAACAAATTCGATGTCGGCATGCGCCTCGCCCGTTGGGCGCTCAATCGCGACTATGGCCAGAAGCAGTTGGAGGTTTCGGGACCCTTGTTCAAGGCGCTCAAGATTCAGGGCGGCAAGGCGCTGCTGGCATTCGACCACATCGGAACCGGTCTGATGGTGGGCAAGAAGGAGGGCCGCAACCCGACGCTTGAGGACAAGGGCGGCAAACTTGCGCGTTTCGCCATTGCCGGCGAGGACAAGAAATGGGTGTGGGCGGATGCGGTGATTGACGGCAAGACGGTGGTGGTATCCAGCGCTGCGGTGCCGCAGCCGGTGGCTGTGAGATATGCCTTCACCATGAACCCCGATGGCTGCAATTTGTATAACAAGGACGGTTTGCCTGCCTCGCCGTTCCGAACGGATGCCTGGTGATTGCCAATATGAAAATTGTTACTGATGGCACTCTTCGTGCTGCAAGCATGGCGTCCGGTGTCGTGGTGCTGTCGCTTTGCGGCTTCACCCCGGCGTTGGCCAAGCCGCCAGTGGTGAGTATTCAATCCCTGCTGGAGGAGATGGTGAGTTATGATTCCGTAGCCCGCTGGCCTGATCCCGCCTATACCTGCAAGCAGGCCAGCAGTTATGATCGCGCGACGGTCGCTCCGGACAAACCAGGCTGGTTCGCCAACAGCGATCAAAACCAATTCATCCGCACCGAGACGAACCAGGGCCGCACCGAGAAAGTGATGATGGATGCCGATGGTCCGGGCTGCATTGTGCGTTTCTGGTTGACTACCGGCGGCAACAAGAAGGGCTCGCTGCGGTTCTACTTTGATGGCGCGACGGAGCCGGCACTGGCCTTTCCCGCCTATGACCTGCTCAGCGGAGATTTGAAGATCGGTCCACCGCTGGCTCAACCCCATCCGGGCTATCATGCCAATGGCAATGGCGGAAACAACTTCTACCTCCCCATTCCCTATGCCAAGCATTGCAAGGTCACGTGGGACGAAGGCAGCGATGGCGCGCGTTACTATCAGATTAATTATCGCACCTATGCTGAGGGGGCCCGGGTGGAAACATATACAGGCGCTGCTCTGGATGCGGCTCGGCCCACGGTCGAACGGGTGAATAGCGCGTTGCCGGCGCGTCCGGACAAGCCGCAAGGACGGATCCTTGCGAAGGAGATAGAACTCACCGCAGGCGGCAAATATCTGCTAAAACTTCCGCCTGGTCCTGCGGCAGTGCGGCGCTTGGAACTCCGTGTGCCTGCCGACCCACTGGCTTCTGCGCAACTCGCGTTGCGCTCATTGGTCCTGCAAATGACCTGCGACGGCGAAGACACCGTCTGGTGTCCGGCGAGCGACTTCTTCGGCAGCGGCGTCGGCCTCAACAAGGTCGCCAATTGGTATCGCTCGGTGGATCTGGATGGCACGATGGTCTGCCGCTGGGTGATGCCATATAAGAAAAACGCGCAGCTCACGCTGGTCAACCTGGCCGCCCAGCCGCTCAAGTTCTCGCTGAACGTGACGGTGAGTCCGTGGGCATGGGATGAGCGCTCGATGCACTTTCACGCGGTGTGGCACCATGAGGCGGATCTCAAGACGCCGCCCTTACGTGACTGGAACTTTGTGACACTCACCGGCCGCGGCGTCTATGTGGGTGACACTCTGGCGCTCTTCAATCCCGTAGCCACCTGGTATGGCGAAGGCGACGAGAAGATCTTTGTGGACGGCGAAGCGTTCCCCTCGCATATCGGCACCGGCACCGAGGATTACTATGGCTATTCCTACGCACCCAAGCCGGCTCATAACACACCGTTTTGCGGCGAACCGAGAATAGATCAGCAGATGACCCAGGGCCACAACACCTCCACCCGCACTCGAAATTTGGACGGCATTCCGTTTCAGCATTCATTGCAGTTCGACATGGAATTGATTTCGTGGGTACCGACAACGCTCATCTACGCTGCCACGACTTATTGGTATGCGTTCCCCGGAATTGTATCTAACGTGCCGCCGCAACCCCATGCAGCCGCCCTGCCCATTGCCGTGGTGCCCGGAGCCGTGCGGCCCGCAGTCGTCGCGGCACCAGTGCCGCGCAAACCCGGCGTGATCGAATGCGAAGGCATGACCGTGGTGGCGAAGTCTGCCGGCTTATCTGCAACCCCACAAGCCATGCAACCTTTTGGTGCCGAGCGCTGGAGCGGCGGCGCACAATTGCTAGTCGCCGCCAGCGCTATCGGCGATTTCGTGGAAATCGAATGGCCGGCACCCGATGATCAGCCGCGCAAGCTGCTCCTCTACGCCACGCAGGCCCCGGACTATGGCGAGTTGCGTTTCACCGTCAACGGTAAGGCGGTAAGCACTAAATTCGACGGTTATGCAGACTCGGTGCAGCCCGCGGCGGCGATTGACTTGGGTGTGATTAAGCCGGGCGAAGGCAAATACAAGTTGCGCGTGGAAGTGGTGGGCGCCAACCCAGCCTCGAAGAATGCCAAGTATTTCTTCGGCCTGGATGGCGTGGTCATGGAAAAACCCGCGGCCGCCAGCGGCACACCCTGAAGTCATAAATAAACATTCTCACAAGTCTGGAACAAGCATACACACCATGAAAACACACATGCTCAACGCAATTCTAATACTGGCTGGCGCATCTGTGCTGCCTCACAGTGCGATGGCCGCTGGCGGCGAGCCAGCGGGTGCCCTGCCCAAGACCGCCTATCTGTTCTCGTACTTCATCAATAACGGTGAAGATGGCCTGCACCTGGCTTGGAGCACGGACGGCCTCAATTGGAAAGCCCTCAATGGCGAAAAAAGTTATATTCAACCCGTCGTCGGTGAATCCAAGCTGATGCGCGACCCATGCGTCGTGTATGGTCCAGATGGAATTTTCCGCATGGTATGGACCACCTCGTGGGGTGGTAAAACCATCGGCTATGCCTCGTCCAAGGATCTGATCACCTGGTCGGAGCAGCAGGCGATTCCGGTGGGTGAAGCCGACCAGACCGGCAACTGCTGGGCGCCTGAGCTGTTTTACGATGATGCCACGAAGAGATATCTCATCTTCTGGTCGTCCACCATCGGCGGCAGGTTTCCCGAGACGATCGATGGCGGTGATGGCAATCACCGCACCTACTATACCTCGACCACGGATTTCAAAACCTATACTCCAACGAAGCTGTTTTTGGATCCGGGCTTCAACTGCATCGACACGACCATGATCAAGGCGGGCGGCAAATACCATCTCATCTTCAAGGACGAGCGCTCCAAGCCGGTCTCGCGCAAGGATTTGCGCTCTGCGGTGGGTGATTCCGCTACCGGACCCTGGCGCGATATCTCCGACGCCTTCTCCAGAAAAGGCGTTGAGGGACCTTCCGTGCTGAAAATGGGCGATGAGTATGTGGTTTACTTTGATGGATTCGCCGGCGGTGGCTATGGCGCGATGAAAACCAAGGACTTTATCAAATGGGAAGAGCAGAGCACCAAACTGGTGGTGCCGCCTGGTACCAAGCACGGCTCGGCCCTCGCCGTCCCCGGCAAAGTCATCGAGAAGCTGCTCGCCCACGATGTCAAACCGTGAATTCACAGGTATCTCCCAAAGCAAATTCTAGTTTATGAAATCACTAGCCAAGACAGCGTTGCTATGCGCGACGGGTTTGATGACTTTGGCATCGACAGCGCATGCGACTGTGGCAGCCAACGGACTGTTCAGCGACCACACGGTATTACAGCGCGGCAAACCGTGCCCAGTCTGGGGCACCGCCACGCCTAGCAAGGAAATTACGGTGGTTTTCAACGGTCAGACGAAGACCACGACCGCCGACGCCCAGGGCAACTGGCGCTTGGCGCTCGATGCGATGACAGCCAAGGCCGCCGGGGCCGCCATGACCATCACCGAGGCTGGATCCAACACGCTGAGCGTCACCGACGTGGTGGTGGGCGACGTCTGGATCTGCAGCGGGCAATCGAACATGGCTCATAACCTTGGCGGCGGCCACGATGGCGATGTCGCCGCCGCCAACTATCCCGGCATCCGCTGGATGTGGGTGGATAACGGCGGAACATTCGTCGCTCCCGACCCGCTTCGCTCTATCAAAAGCACGTGGAAAGTTTGCGCCCCGGACAACATCGGCGGGTTCTCGGCCGTGGCATTCTATTTTGCCAGAAAAATCTATCTGGATCAGAAGGGGGACATTCCCATTGGCCTGATCGGCAATTCGGTGGGTGGCACGCGCATTGACCCATGGTTGATCCAGGACGGGTGCGTCGATATTCCGGTGCTCGCGCCGCTTTTCAAGATGGAGGTGATGACCGGGCCGTTTTGCCTTGCCAACACCCTGATCCATCCGCTAGCGCCGTTTGGCCTCAAGGGCATGATCTGGTATCAGGGCGAGAACAGCGAAAACAACGTGCAGTCGGAAGATAGTTATTATCTTAAAATGAAAGGCCTCTATCAAGGGTATAAGCGGCTCTTTGGATTGGATGATTTCGCGTTCTATTTCGTGCAAATAGCCAACTGGGGAGACACCGCGGAGCTCCAGCCCAAAGGCCCGACTCCGGTGCTGAACCAGGGTGGGTGGGCCGCCGATACCCGCCTGCAGCAGGCGAATGCCATGGCTCTGCCACACTCGGGAATGGCCTCAGCCCTCGATATTGGCGAGTCTAACGACTGGCACCCCAAAGACAAGCTGGATGTGGGCGAACGCCTGGCGCTATGGGCGCTTAAGAACGACTATGGGCGGGATATAGCCGAGACCAGCGGTCCGATCCTCAGGGATGTGACAGTCACTGGCAACAAGGCGGTCTGCACGTTTGAGCACGCCGGCAGCGGCCTGATGGTCGGAGCCAAGACTCCCTATCAGCCAACCAAGGAGGCAAGCGGCACCAAGCTGGCCCTGTTTTCCATCGCCGGTGCGGATGGTGTGTGGTATTGGGCCGATACCAAGATAGCTGGCAACACCATAGAAATGTCCTCACCTTCAGTGGCCGCTCCCAAGAAACTGGCATACGCCAACTGGACCAACCCCCTGGGTGCCAATCTCTATAACAAGGTGACCGTGGATGGCAAACCCGATGGCCTGCCCGCATCCCCGTTCTTTGTGGATGACGTCGCGGCGAAATTCACCATCACCGCCTCAGCCGGATCCGGCGGAACGATCAGCCCGGTGGGAAAGACCACCTATCTCAAACGCAAAACGGCGCTGTATGCCATCACACCCGGGAAAGGGTTTTACATCCAGGACGTCAAGGTGGACGGCGTGTCGGTCGAATCCGTCAAGTATTATACATTTGATCCGTTGACTGCCAACCACACCATCGCGGCGACTTTCGGCCAATCCCCTCCGGTTTACACCATCACGGCATCCGTCGATGGCAAAGGTGGCGCGATTAGCCCGGTCGGCAAAGCCCAAGTCAAACAGGGTGAGTCCAGGACATTCCGCATCACGCCGGATGGAGTGAACAATGCCGTGGTGCTCGTCGACGGCCAGCCGATGGGCGAGCGGCACAGCTTCACGTTCACTGATGTGAGAACCGATCACACCATCGCAGCCAGTTTCAAACAGAATTTCTCACTCACCGCCACCGCCGCCACCGGCGGGGATATCACCCCGCCCGGCGTGACCGTGGTCGCCTCCGGGAGCGCTCCGCCAACTTGCTCGATCCGGACCCAGACCGGCTACAAAGTCAAAAGCGTGCTGGTGAATGGGTCTGAAAAAGGTGCCGCCACCAGTTATACTTTCGCGCCGGCCACCGCCAACATGACCATCGCCGTCGCGTTTGAGAGCACCCCGGTCTATGCCGTATCTGGCAAGGTGATGGCTGGCGGCAAGCCGCTGGCCGGGGCCTATGTCACCCTCCAGACGAGCATTCCCCAACAATTCATCACCAAGGAGGACGGCATGTTTTCATTTACCGCGAGCGTCGGCAACTATGAGGTCGACGTCCTGTCCTGCAACCCCGCATATGCCGGAAAATCCATCCCGGCCGATGTGACGCGCGGCCAGGCCGATCTCGGCGAGGTCAAACTCCCGCCCGAAATGGTCAAGAACGGCGGGTTCGAGAACAACCAGTGGAACAAGAAATGGCCCGAAGAAACCAACCTCTGCGACGACTGGATGCTGTTGGAGCCATGCAAGGTGAACCGCTACCATGCGCACAATGACAACCCGAACGGCTACCCCGGAAGATGGGGCATGCCCACGGGCGATGGTGTCGCCTATCAGGACGTGACGCTCGCGCCCGGCACTTATCGGATCACCTTCTGGGTGTCGGGCGGTGAACGGGTTGCCAAGTCCAAAGCAGTGGTTAGACTTGGCAAGCCGCTGAGCGTTCCGCCGGATAAATCCAAGCTGGACGCTCTCAGCCAGAACGACGGCAGCCTGCTCGATCTAACCGTCGGAGCGGATCCCCAGTTCATCAATGACGCGAGAACCATCAAGTCTCCGGTTTGGTGGAAGCAACACCGGCAATATTTCACGGTGGCCGCCGCGGGCACCTACCGGCTTTCACTGTGCACCCCGACCGTTGTGCTGCCAGGCGAAAACCGCGACGTCGCGTTCGATGACGTCAGCATCGGTGCTGCGGATAACGTCGCGAAAGGCAAACCAAGATAAATTTGGCAGCCATGAAGTTTGGATATCCACATAAATATGATATGAACTACCACTTGCCATGCATCACGGCAGCCATGCTAGCGACCGGGTTGGCAACCTGCTTGGCCGCAGATGACATTCTCATCGCGGATTTCGAGGGCGCCAATTTCGGCAACTGGAAAGTGACCGGCGATGCCTTCGCTACCGGTCCGGCGCATGGCGGCCTGCCCAATCCGTGGCGCCCTGAGTTGCTCACGCCTGTGGACGGGTACAAGGGCAAGGGCTTCGCCAGCTCATTCTGTTCGGGGGAATGCGGCATCGGTTCGCTCACCTCGCCGGAGTTCAAGATCGAGCGCAAGTATCTCACCTTCCTGATAGGCGGGACCAAGACCTTGGAATCCTGCATGAACCTGCTCATCGCTGGCAAGGTCGTGCGGGTGGCCGGCACCTCTAAGGATTTGCCTGATGACAGCGAAACCGCCGTGCCGGGTTCGTGGAATGTGGCTGAATTCGCCGGCCAGTCCGCCGTCATTCAGATTGATGACCAGGCCTGGCAAGGGCATATCAACGTGGACCAGATCGTTCAAACCGACGTCAAGCCACCCCCAGGCGCCCCCAAATCTCCCAAACTGCAATTGTTTGCCGACGTCAAGCGCGACTTCAAAATCGACAAGCGTTATCTCCGCATTCCTATCAAGAACGGCGTGTTCCCGCTCCTTCTCGTCAACACCATCGTCGATGGCAAAGTGGTGGCGAAAAACACGATTGGGCTGGCGGATGCCCCGCCCGACTGGTGGGCGTGCATGGATGTGGGCGCGTGGAAAGGCAAGACCCTCACGCTCCAGGTGGAGAAAATGATCCCGGGTTCCATGGTGCTGGATTCGATCGAGCAGAGCGATTCCATCGTGGATGCGGCAACCCTCTACCATGAGCCATTGCGCGCTCAGCTGCATTTCTCCCCGCGCAGCGGTTGGAATACCAATCCCTACGGCATGGTGTTTTCCCATGGCGAGTATCATCTTTTCTATCAATGCAACCCTTACAATGTTGACGGGCTCAACATGCAGTGGGGCCACGCCGTGAGCAGCGACATGGTTCATTGGAAGGAATCGCAGGTTCTTGTCGAACCGCACACCCCGGGCGATAGCTTTTTTTCCGGCAGTGCCGTGCTCGATACCGCCAACACCGCCGGTTGGAAAAACGGCACGGCCGATTTGATCGCGGCCGCCTTCACCAGCTACATCCGCGGCGTCTGCATCGTCTATTCCAACGACGCGGGGCGAACGTTCAAGGAATGCGACGGCAACCCGGTGAAGAAGCACCCCGGGCGCGACCCGCGCCTGCTGTGGCACGCGCCGAGCAAGCAGTGGGTGATGGCCGTGCAAGCCGATCAGGGGATTGCCTTCCACACATCACCGGATTTGAAGAAGTGGACGTATCAAAGCCGCAGCGATGGGTTTAATCAATGCCCGGATATCTTTGAACTCGCAGTGGACGGGGTGGCCAGCAACAAGAAATGGGTGCTCACTTCGGCTAGCGGTGACTATAGGGTTGGCACGTTCGACGGCAAGGCCTTCACGCCCGAAACCGCGATGCTCAAAGGTCATCCCGGGATGGCTTACGTCGCGGCACAGACGTTCTCAAATGACCCCAAAGGCCGCACCATCCAACTCGCCTGGCCGCAACTCGATGAGAGAGTTCTGTCGTTCAGCCAGCCAATCAGCCTGCCTAACCAACTCACCCTGCGCTCCACGCCTGCTGGCCCACGCCTCGCGTGGACCCCGGTGGAGGAATTGAAATCCCTGCGCGCCAAATCCATCACTGTGGGAGCGCTCACCCTCGCACCCGGCGCGCCCAACCCGCTCGCGCAAGCCTCCGCCGAGATGTTAGAACTGCGTGCCACCTTCACGCCACCCGCCAAAGGTGAGGTGAGGTTCACCCTGCGCGGCATCCCGATCATTTACAACACGGAGCTGCAGGAGCTCGTCGTGAGTGGTGTCCGCGTGACGGTGCCACTGCGCGATGGCAAGCTCGACCTGACGGTTTTCATCGACCGGACGGTCTTCGAAGTGTACGCCGGCGGCGGCCTGTGCTACGTGCCGCTGCGCTGCATGCCCGAACCGGCCGCGCTGGGTGCCGAGGTCGCCGTGACCGGCGGCAATGTCACCTTCGAGAAACTCGAAGTGCATGAACTGAAATCCATCTGGACCGACAAATAACCACCCAATCCCGTTCATAACTTGACAACCATTGATATGAAACCCATTACAAAAGTGATGAGGGCGGCCTGGTTGCTGGCAAGCGCCATGATGCCCTGCGCACAAGGGGTGCCTACCCAGGTGATTCCGGCCATGCCGGCCAATCCGCCACCCAACTGGATGACCTATCACCTGGTCCATCCCGGCCCGGAATACGCCAACCCGGGCGATCCGAATTGCGCCTTCTACTGGAAGGGCAAGTATCACTTGCACTATATTTACAAATGCGACGGCGTCAATTTCGCCCATGTGTCCAGCGACGACATGGTGCACTGGAAGTGGCAGCCGACGACGCTCACCGAGAAAGCCATCGGCCACGGCATGTACAGCGGCACGGGATTTTTCACCAAGGAAGGCCAACCGGCCATCATCTATCACGGGAACGGTACTGGCCGCAATCAACTGGCCGTCGCGCTGGACGATAATCTGGAGACGTGGAGCAAGTCCTATCCGCTCGAGCCGAAGATCAAGCCGGGCCAGGATGGCGACAAGATCGCCAACTGGGACCCGGACGCCTGGCTCGATGGGGACTCTTACTACGCGGTGTCCGGTGGCAATCCGTGGAATGGCAAGCCGCCAACACTGTTCAAGTCGAAGGACCTCAAAAACTGGGATTATCTCGGCTTGTTTCTCGACCACGAAATGCCCGACGTGATGCAATGCGAAGACGTCTCGTGTCCAAACTTCTTCAAAATCGGCAACAAGTGGATGCTCCTGTGCATCAGCCATAAGTTAGGCTGCCGCTACTACCTCGGCGAATGGAAAAACGAGAAGTTTTCGCCCGACTTCCATGCCCGCATGACGTGGCATGGCGGGAATTTCTTTGCGCCCGAATCGCTGCTGACCAAGGACGGCCGCCGCGTGATGTGGGCGTGGCTGCTGAACATGCCCATTGAGCCGTCGGGTGTGCAGTCGCTGCCGCGTGAGTTGTCGCTGCCAAAAGACGGCGTGTTGCGCATCAAGCCGTTGAAGGAACTCGAATCGCTGCGCTACGATGAAAAACAGCAACAAAACATCGCCGTGAAAAGCAGCGCCCCATACAAGCTCACGGAATTCAGTGGCAACACGCTGGAGCTGGAAGTCACTATCAAAAACCCGAAAGCCAAGGAGTGCGGTCTGGATGTTCTGAGCGACAAGGATGGAGCCAACGGCGTGAGGATCGCCTATATTCCCGCAACCAAGACGTTGATGGTTGGAAAAGTTGACGCGCTGTTTGAACTCAAGCCGGGCGAAGACCTCACCTTGCGCGTGTTCATCGATAAAAACCTCGTGGAAGTCTTTGCCAACGACCGCCAGGCCGCCGTCACCGCTCGCAGCTATGTCCCGGAGAATCTCGGCATCAGCCTGTTCAGCAGCGGCGCGGATGTCATGGTCAAGCAGGTCAAAGGCTGGAAAATGCATTCCAGCTACACCGATAAATAACCGCCATATTTTACATCACACACACAATGAAAACACATCTACTCAACGCAATTATAACACTGGCTGGCGCATCCGTGCTGCCTCAAAGTGCGCTGGCCGCAGGCGCCGAGCCCGCAGGGGCCGCGGAAAAAGCCCGCGTCTGCTGGCTTTCGGATTTGGATCTAACCAAGGTGGAGCAGAGTGGAGGCTTTGGCTTGCAAAAAGACAAGAGCTACTATGGCAAGCCATTGACGATAGCCGGCAAGATATATGAGCGAGGCTTTCAGGCTGTTTTTGGCAATGATGTCAGCGGCACGTTCGAACTTGAACTCAAGCCCGGTGTGCAGAGGTTCATGGCGTCGGTCGGCGTCGATGACAATGGCGACCAGTTAGGCGCAGTTGAGGTCTTGGTTTATGGCGATCAAGAACTCCTTTGGTCCAGCGGTAGAATGCAATACAAGGATGCCGCCAAACCCGTTGACGTGCCCGTGGCGGGAAAAAAACGTCTGCTCTTGATAGCCAAGAGCGCTGACAACAATGGTTGCAATGTCGACTGGGCGGATGCGCGGATTTCGCTCGATAGCAACACATCCGGCGATCTGGTCAGTGTGGCAGGGCCCGAGCCGGCCGAGATTCTAACTCCCAAGCCCGGCCCGGCCCCCAAAATCACCGGTGCCAGGGTGTTTGGCGTGCGGCCCGGCAACCCGTTCTTCTTCAAAATCCCCGCCACCGGAACCGCTCCGCTCACCTTTGGCGCCAAAGGCCTGCCGGACGGTCTCAAGGTGGATCCCAAGACCGGCCTCATCACCGGGTCGATCCGCAAGGCCGGCGACTATCCGGTGACGTTGACCGCCACCAACGCCAAAGGCAAAACGACCAAACCGTTGAAAATCGTGGTCGGCGAGAAGCTGGCGTTGACCCCGCCGATGGGCTGGGCCAGCTATAACTGCTGGAGATGTGAAATTACAGATGCGCGGATGAGAGCGATTGCGGATGCGTTTGTCAAAACCGACCTGATCAACCACGGCTGGACTTATATGAACATCGATGACGGCTGGCAGGCCTGCACCGATAAGGGCCTTGCCGGCGAGGCCCGCAAAGCCCCTAACTTCTCCCTCGAGCCTAACGATAGGTTTCCCGACATGAAAGGCCTCTGCGACTACGTGCACGGCCTGGGTCTCAAGATCGGCACTTATTCAACGCCATGGATGATTTCTTATGGCGGTTACACCGGCGGCTCGGGCAATGACGCCAAAGGCACCATCGATAAGGAAGGTCACGCCGTCGGTAAAGTCACCTTCGAGGTGCAGGATGCCAAACAGTGGGCCGCCTGGGGAATTGATTCCATGAAATACGATTGGAACGCGATTGACGTGCCCAACACCAAACGCATGTCCGAGGCCCTGCGCAACTGCGGCCGCGACATCCTTTTCACTCTGTCCAACACCGCGGATATCAACCAGGCCGACAAGTGGGCGGAGCTTTCGCAGTTCTGGCGCACCACTGGCGATATCTTTGACCGTTGGTGGTGCATGGATCGCATCGGCTTCAGTCAGGAACCTTGGAGGAAATTCGCGGGGCCGGGTCATTGGAACGATCCGGACATGCTGGTTGTGGGTTACGTGGGATGGGGAAACGCCCCCAAACCTACCCAACTGACACCTAACGAGCAGTATACCCACATCAGCCTGTGGTGCCTGCATGCGGCTCCATTGCTGCTGGGCTGCGACCTGAGCCAGGCCGATGAATTCACGATCAATTTGCTGACCAATGATGAGGTCCTGGAAGTCGACCAGGATCCGCTCGGCAGCGCGGCCAGCAGAATATCCCACGAGGATGGGCTTGAAGTCTGGGCCAAGGACATGGAGGACGGCTCAAAAGCGGTCGGTCTTTTCAACCGGACCTACTGGCCGGCCAAGGTCAGCGCCAAATGGTCCGACCTCGGCTTGACCGGCCCGCAAAAGGTCCGCGACCTGTGGCGGCAAAAAGATCTGGGGATTTCCAAAGACAAGTTTGAGGCGGTCATCCCGCGCCACGGTTGCATGCTCATCCGCATCCGTCCTGACCGGTGAGCCTTGGATTAAGGTAGGAAAATTCAGGGCAGGAAAATTTTTGCAGAGGTATTTTCCGTTTTAATTTCCCTGCCTTCAATCTACCTGCCTGGGTTTTCTATGGTTCCCTCTGCGTCCGCCCTTCGGTCACTTCAAAAATCAACAATCGTCACTCATCAATCATCAATCAAGGCTTCACTCATCTCTCCCTGAGAATCCATGCAATTGAACCCAATCAAATTGATCTTGTTGACGCTCGGAGGTTCCCTAGCGGCGGTGCCGGCGCAAACCGGTTCGCTGCCACTAGCAGCGGTTGCCAGCGGTGTTCCCAACGGCGTTCAGGCAATGGATGCCACGCGGGTGCGGCTGCTGCCGGGTAGTGCGTTCTATGAACGACAGGAGTTGCATCGTAAGGGTTATTTGGCGTCGTTCAATTGCGACAAGCTGCTGTTCCACTACCGGACTCTGGCTGGCTTGCCCCAGCCCGCAGGCGTGAGCGGTGGATACAACGGTTGGGACAGCGGATTCATTCGCGGCCACATGGCGGGACATTATCTATCCGCCGCGTCCCGCATGGCGGCGGCGACGGGTGACGCGTCGTTTAAGCAGAAGGCGGATTACATGGTCGCGGAACTCGCGAAATGCCAAACCGCCCTGAATCAAGGCGGCTACCTCGCGGCGTTTCCTTCCGGGGCCTTCGACATTCTTGAAGGCAAACCCGGCAACGGCGGCGGCGTGGTGGTGCCTTATTATACGGTGCACAAAATCATGGCGGGTCTTGTGGACGCGCATCACTACCTCGGCAATCCGCAGGCGCTCCCGATCGCGGTGAAGATGGCTGACTATTTTGCAAAGCGTCTGGCCGCGCTCAGCGGGGAGCAGCTCGAAAGAATTTTTCGCACCGACGGAGGCCGGAATCCGCAGAATGAATTCGGAGCGATGAGCAATGTGCTGGCCGAACTCTACGCGGTCACCGGAGATCGAAGGCATCTGGATGCAGCGCGGCTGTTCAACCGCTCCTGGTTCGTCGGCCCGCTGGCCAAAGGCGAGGATCAGCTGGCGGGATTGCACGGCAACACGCACATCGCCCAAGCGATCGGCATCGCCCATTGTGCCAATCTTTCCGGAGATGCCGACGAGACGCAGGCGTCGGAGAATTTCTGGAAAATTCTCACCCGGGAGCATTCGTTCGTCATCGGCGGCAATAGCTTCCGCGAATGGTTTGACAAGCCCGGCGTGGAAACCGGCCCCTGCATTGACGGTAACAAGACACTGCCGGCGACAACCGCCGAAAGCTGCAACACGCACAACATGCTCAAGCTCACGACGCACCTGTTCGAGCGGAAGCCGGACGCCGCATACGTCGACTATTTTGAACGCGCGCTTTACAACCACCTGCTGGCCACGGTCGCGCCGGACAATGGAGCGGTGACCTACTTTATGCCATTGAGCGGGAATTTCCGCACCTACCTCACCGGCACGTTTTGTTGCGTCGGTTCCGGCATCGAGAACACGCCGCGCTACAACGAGGGGATTTATTTTCAGCAGGGCGATTCGCTGTGGGTGAACCTCTACATTCCGTCCGAACTCGACTGGCGGGAGGCGGGATTGGTCGTTCGTCAGGAAGGTGACATCATGCGCGGCGAACCATTGCGATTCGCAGTCATTAAAGCGGGAAAACACCCGAGCAACCTGAATTTCCGAATTCCCCGCTGGATTTCCAAACCGGTGGTTGTGACGCTGAACGGCAAGGTGATGGAGCGCGGAGGCAAACCGTCCACCTACGTCTCGCTGAAACGGAAGTGGCAAGCGGGTGACGTTATTACCCTAACACTCCCCGCCGCGTTGCGGCTGGAACAGGCGAAAGATGCGCCCTCGAAGGTGTCGGTGTTTTTTGGACCGGTGCTGTTAGCGGGGGAACTGGGCCGCGAAAACATGCCCAATGACCTGGCCGACAAGCCTGCTTATTTGAACATGCCGCCGGTGGCGGTTCCGCAGATCAAATCCGCCTCCGAGAATCCCGCCGACTGGCTGGAGCCGTTGACGGGTGCTTCATTGGTTTTCAAAGCTCACGGAGTGGGCCCGGCCGATGGAATCATCTTCCGTCCGCTCTACGACCTGCATCATCAGCGCTATTCCGTTTATTGGAATCGCTCAACCGGAAATCCCTAACATGATCGATGTTGCCGAACCCAACGCGAAAGGTAAATCAACTGCCTCTTTAGGCTAATGACACATTCGCAAACGTGCCTGCGCTGCACTCTAATCCCTGCCCTCTAATCCCTTGACAAACTTGGTGACACAGACCTACACAAATCACATCCATCAACCATGACTATTAATTCCATCCTAGTTCTGCCAATTGCCGCATGCTGCCTGGCCGCCCCGATGGCCAGCGCGACTGTGGCCGTCAACGGTCTGTTCAGCGACCACATGGTGCTGCAGCGCGACATGCCGTGCCCAATCTGGGGCACAGCGGCGGCCAGCAAGACCATCACGGTGGCCTTCAACGGCCAGACCAAGACCGCCACATCCGATGCCGCAGGCAACTGGCAGCTCAATTTGGATGCCATCCCAGCCAAGACGACGGGCAGCAGCCTGACGATTGCCGAAGATGGCGCCAACACCCTGACGTTCAGCGACGTGGTGGTCGGCGATGTCTGGATCTGCGGCGGCCAGTCCAACATGGCCTTTCCCCTGGGATTTGACGGTGGCTGGGGCTGCAACCGGCAGGCCGATGTTGACAGCGCGAATTTTCCCGGGATCCGTTTTCTAACGGTTCCCGGAGACAGGACGATCGCCCCCCAAAAAACCCTGAAAGCCAGTTGGAATGTTTGCAGTCCCGCCAGCGTGGCCCCGTTCTCGGCGGTTGCCTACTATTTCGGCAAGAAAATCTATCAGGATCAATCCGCCAAAATTCCTATTGGCTTGATCACCGCAGCGAGCGGCGGCACGGTCATTGACATTTGGATGGCCCCGGAAGGTGCCGCCGACATTCCCGCGCTCAAGCCGATCTACAAGCTCGACATCATGCCGGCGCGGCCCAATCCCTTCAACCCAGGACTCACATTTTCCGCGTTCAACAGCATGCTATATCCGTTGGTGCCGTGCCGGGCGAAAGGCATGATTTGGTATCAAGGCGAGAGCGGTGAGCTTAGCCACGAGGTCCCCGACGGCTACTACCTCAAGGAAAAGACCCTGCAGCAGGGATGGCAGCGCGCCTTCGGGTTGGATGATTTTGCCATGTACGTGGTTCAATTGGCCAACCTCGATGGCCAATCTAACGGCCCTACCCCGGACAAACCCGGCTCATGGGCGGATGTGCGTCAGATGCAGGAAATGGTTGTCAACCTGCCCCATGGAGGAATGGCCTCGGCCATCGATATAGGGGATAACCGAGATATTCATCCCAAGGACAAGCTGGCGGTAGGCGAGCGCTTGGCGTTGTGGGCGCTCAAAAATGATTATGGCCGCACGAATTTAGTGACTAGCGGCCCGATTCTCAATGACACGGTGGTGGTGAAATCGACCACGGCCTATCCGACCCGCAAATCGATTGTGTGCGGTTTTGACTTTGTCGGCGCGGGGCTCATGGTGGGAAGCAAGGAGCCCTACGTGGCCGCCAAGCAGGACGCAAGCGGCACTCTGCAAAAGTTTGTGATAGCCGGGGCGGACGGTGTTTGGTCGGTGGCGGATGCAGTCATCAAAGGCAGCACCGTGGAGGTTTCTTCGGCCACCGTGGCGGAGCCGACGCAAGTCGCCTATGCCTATTGGCAGAACCCGGCCGGCGCCAATCTATATAACAAGGACGGCCTGCCGGCCTCGCCGTTTTTTGTGGACGATGTCAGCGCGAAATTCACCGTGACGGCAGCAGCGGGATCTGGCGGCAGCATCGGCCCGGTTGGAGCCAAGGCCTATCTGAAGCGCAGAACCGCTCTCTATACGATCACGCCCGAGAAAGGCCGCTTCATTCAGGACGTCAAAGTGGACGGGGTATCGGTTGGCTCAGTGAAGGCATATACATTCGATCCGCTCAGCGCCAATCACACGATCTCGGCGACGTTTGCTTCAAGCGCCCCAAGTTATACCATTGCGGTTTCCAGCAATACTGGCGGCACCATCGTCCCCAGCGCAGCCCTCAAGGTCACCCAGGGCGCCTCGCAATCCTTCAGCGTGATGCCCAACGCCAATTACCGCATCCTCTCGGTGACGGCGGACGGCGCGCCGGTGGGTAACCGGAATCGTTTCACCTTCACCGACGTCAGGACGAATCACACGATTTCAGCGCTGTTCGCGCCCATCCCTGAGCCTGGCACGGGCAAGGGACTTCGCAGCGACTACTATGCGGGCGATAAGTTCGACACGTTCCGAGTGAGCCGCGCGGACCCCTCGATCACACACGGTTGGTGGATCTTCGCCCCCACGCCCGAGGTGCCGGCGGCCGCTTACTCGGTCCGGTGGACCGGAGAAATCGAACCGCAGTTTAGCGAAACTTATACGTTCCGCATGACGCAAACCTATCGGGCGCGGCTGTGGGTCAACGACAAGTTGCTCGTTGATAACTGGGATACCAAGGCCCCCGAAACCGGCAGCGGCAGCATCGCCCTGAGCGCCGGGAAGAAAGTCCCTGTCAAAATCGAATATTACTATAACGCGGAAATCACGAACAATGGCGGGGGTTTTTTCAATCTTGAATGGTTGAGTGCGAGCCAGCCGTGGGAGGTGGTCCCGCAGAGCCAGTTATATGAGACAGGCCCGCCCGTTTACACGCTCAGCATGGCACCGGTTGAGAACGGATCACTCAGTCCCGCCGGAACCGTGTTGGCAAATCCCGGTGGCAGTCAGACATACAGAGTGCTGCCCGCCTTTGGCTATCGCATCAAGGAGGTCAAGGTGGACGAGGTTTCCAAAGGCGACGCCAGCACCTTCACGGTGGCCAATATCACGGCCAACCACACCATTACCGCCACTTTCGCGGCGCTGCCAACCTATCCGATTTCCGGAAAAGTCACCAAGCAGGGTGGGGGATCGGGCATTGCCGGGGCCACCGTGGGCATTTACGCCGCAGCGGACCTCACGGGTAGCCCGCTCTATAGTGCGATCACGGATGCCTCCGGCAAGTATAGCATCAGCGCGATTGCCGGCACTTGGCATACGAGTGCCTCGGCGACGGGTTACATGCCATCGGCAGCCAAAAGCGTGACGGTGAAAAATGCGCCGATATTGGATAGCCACATTGCGCTGGCGGCCAGCGGCCGGAATGTGCCGCGGACTGCGGATCTGCTGTTCTCGATGGTCACTGACAGCTTGCCAGACAGCGGTGAGACCGGTAACCGGACGTCCTATCTGCCAAGTGGTCAATCGCTCACCACCATCGGCAAACCCACCGTCGAAAAACTCGGCGACGTGAAATGGCAGAAAAATTCCGTTGCCACCACCGACGGATACCGGCTGGATAAAAAGTTTTCAGAGCCGATACCGGCGAATGGGGCCACCATTGTGATGGCGGTCAAACCGAAGCGCAATGGGATCGGGGCGGATTGGACATGCATAGTGGATTACTTCGGCGACCGGCTGGTGCTAGGCCTCAAGAACGATAGCGGGCAGGTTTTTGTGTTTTGCAACGGCTTTCGCAACAACAGCGAAAAGACCATTCCCGACGGACAGGTCACCATCCTGAGCCTGGTGGTCCAGCCCGACGCAAAATACAAGGTCTATGCCAACGGCACCGAGGTCATGGACAATACCGGACGCCTCAGCGACATGACTTCGATCAATCCGAATTTCAACGGCGGCCACCAGAGGGAATTGACACTTGGCGGGGGTTCCGGCGGTTGGTCCACCTTCAACGGCAACATCGGCGATGTGTTTGTGTATAGGCTCGCCCTGAGCGATGCCGATAGACAAACATTGGAAGCAGACCTGAAGAGCAAGTTCGCTCGATAAGCAAAAATAGATACTAACAAATCCACCATGAAGACAATGACCACAAGAATGATGACCGGTTACGCAACGCTCGTGCTTTGCAGCTTGACGGCTGTGCAGGCGGACAATCCAGCGGGTAAGGGCAAGACGCTTACAGACAAGACACTCGTCGTTTGGTCGAGCCCCGCCACCCTCGATCAGGGCGGTGGGAGTGCCCTAACGATGGACAATCTCAACGGGGGGTTCGATGGAATTGTCTTCGCGGAGATTAAGCCAAAGGCCTGGGCACCCGGAAGTGATAGTTTCAACCGGGCCCCTAAAACCAAGGACACTTTGCCGTTGGAAGCCGCCCTGCCCGGCCAGTTTATCCAGCTCGCGATCACCTATCAGGATAAGGCAGTCACGATTTATCGGAATGGCGAAAAAACCTGCGATTACAAGGTTGAGAGGACATGCTCATTCTCCGATGAGCTTGCGATTGTGTTCGGAGTGCGGCACATCAAACCGGACAACAAGAATACCTTTGTCGGAGCTATCGATGACGCGCGGGTTTATGACCGCGCCCTGACGCAAGCCGAAATCAAGACACTGGTCCCTAACAAGCCATCTGCCATCAAGCCGGTGATTTGGTTTGATTTTGAGGATGGAAAACTTTCCGACAAGACCGGTCGTTTCACCGATCTCTACGTTACCGGCAACACACATGTGAAGGATGGAAAGCTGATTCTCCCCAGCGATGGATCTTCACTTGTCGCTCTGCCTACTGGGGCGCTATCTACCCGATTTGCGGAGATTGCACCGACGCTCGTTGGCACAAAAGCCACCCAGGCTATGCCAATTGCCACCGCGGAGAAGAAAGCACCGCCTGCACCCACCATCACGGGGCACTGGTCGAAGTCAGACCCGGGTGAGGTTCCGGAACTGGTATTGCAATCGGCTAGGCAGCTTCGCGAAAAGTACTTGGCCGATTCCACGCGTCCCGGTTACCACTTCGCCTGCGTGGACGGGTTCTCATGGCCGGGCGATCCTAACGGGGCGTTTTACGCGAAGGGTCGATACCATTTAATGTACTTGCGCTGGCAGACGTGGAGCCACATATCTAGCAATGACCTCATTCATTGGCGGCACCATCCCGACGCCATTGCAAATGGGGCTTGGAGCGGTGGCGGTTTCCTTGATGATGATGGTACGGCCTATCTCACCTATTGGAAACTCGGCGGTGGAAGCGAAGGGATTGGCGTGGCGAAAAGCTCGGATGCCAAATATGAACTTTGGGAGCTATTCAAAGAACCTGCAGTGAAATCCACCGCCTTCGGCATCACCGAAACCAAGAATTCGGATGGGTCCATGACTGTGACCGGTTCGGCGGATCCATCAAATATTTGGAAGAAAGACGGGAAGTATTATGTGCTTGGTGGAAATTGCCCGGTGCTCGACAAGTACGGACGCAAACCGGATTCCCCTGCACAATTCAAAGGGGATCATCTCTATTTGTATGAGTCGGCAAACTTGGAAAGCTGGAAATACAAAGGCGAGTTCTATGAACGTAACCCCGCGTGGACGGATGTGAGCGAGGATGATATGTGCCCGAGTTTCCTTCCGCTTCCATCGAGCCCCGATGGCGGCAAACCGAGCGGGAAGCATCTGCTGCTCTTCATCGCACACAACAGGGGCTGCCAGTATTATGTCGGAAATTACGACACAAAGAACGATAAATTCATCCCCGAAAACCACGGACGCATGACGTGGAAAGACACCACCACTTTTGCTCCTGAAGCCATGATTGATGGTAAGGGCCGCCAGATCATGTGGGCATGGTTGCACGACAATCCTCGCGATGAAAAGGAACGAGGCTGGTCCGGTGCCATGTGCCTGCCACGGCTTCTCTGGCTGGGTGCCGACAACACGCTCCGCATGAAGCCCGTCCCCGAACTTAACATGCTCCGCGGTGATGAGCAATCATGGAACGACATCAAGCTCGATGCTGGCCAAACAAAGCCGCTGCAAAATGTCATCGGTGATTCCTGCGAGCTGGAAATCAATATCTCCAGTGCAACAGCGAAACATTATGGCGTGAAAGTCCGCACATCTCCCGCTGGCGAAGAAGAAACGCTGCTCTATTACGATGCGGAGAAAAAGGAACTCGTCTTCGATTCCACCAAGAGTGGCAAGGACGGACGCATGGTGGTCGAAGCCGCGCCCTTTGTCCTGGCACCAAACGAACCGCTCCAGTTGCGGGTGTTTATCGATAAGTCGATCATCGAGATATTTGCCAATGATCGGCAGGTTCTCAGCAGGCGTGTTTATCCCAGCCGAAAAGATGCACTTGGCATCGTCCTTTTCGCTGAAGGAGGACAGGCGATAATCAAAGGCGTGAAGGCTTGGGAAATGATGCCGTCCAACCCTTACTGAGGATCCGGAGTCCTATGAATTCCAAACTTATCATCACATGGTTGGTGCTAGCGCCGCTGGCCGCACTGCACGGTGCGGGCGATCGGTCGTCATTGGACGCCGCAGAGCATCAGGCTAAGAAGCCGAACATCTTGTTTCTGCTAGCCGATGATTGGGCGTGGCCGCATGCCTCGTGTCTCGGGGCACCGGGGATCCAGACGCCGACGTTTGACCGGTTGGCGCGCGAAGGGGTGCTTTTCCGCAATGCGCATGTCGCCGCGCCATCGTGCTCGCCGTCGCGCGCTGCCATTCTCACCGGCCAATGGCACTGGCGACTCGAAGATGCAGTCAACTTGAACGCCTTCATTCCCGAAAAGTTCGCCGTGTATCCCGATGTCCTTGAGTCCGCCGGTTACTTCATTGGCCTCACTGGCAAAGGATATGGCCCCGGCACCAACGAAGGAAGGTCGCATAACGCCGCCGGACCTGATTTCAAAACCTTCGATGCATTTCTTGCCGCGCGCCCCAAGGGCAAGCCCTTCTGCTTCTGGTTTGGCAGCCACTTCCCGCACCGGGCCTATCAGAAAGGCAGCGGCGTGAAACACGGCATCGACCCCGCCAAGGTCGTTGTCCCGCCCTACCTTCCCGACAACGAAACAGTCCGCAGTGATATCTGCGACTACTACGATGCCTCACAGTCGTTTGATCATCAGTGCGCTGAGGCAATCGCCGCGCTTGAGAAAGCCGGTGAACTCGAAAATACACTCGTGGTGATGACCGGCGATAACGGTTGGCCGTTCCCGCGCTGCAAAGCCACTTGCTATGACACGGGCACACACCAGCCGATGGCAGTGCGTTGGGGTGCCCGCGTCAAGGGCGGTCGCAGCGTGGAGGATTTCGTTAGCCTTGCCGACCTCGCACCAACTTTCCTTGAAGCGGCCGGGGTGCCAGTGCCATCGGCGATGACGGCACGCAGTTTCCTAAACGTTCTGCTGTCGGATAAGTCCGGCCAGATAGACCCGACACGAGACCATGTTCTTACCGGCATGGAATGCCATGTGCGCGGCGGTCGCAGCGACGGCGTGCAGCGCGGCGTCGGCTATCCGATGCGTTCCATCATCACTGCGAAGTTCCACTATATCCGAAATTTCCACCCCAATCGCTGGCCGGCCGGTGACCCGCCATTGGGCTCGATGCCGACCTTCGATGAGATTGCCCGGAACACCCATGTGGCCTATATGGATGTTGACGCCGGACCGACGAAGGCATGGTTGGTGACGCATCCCGATGACGCTGCCTTCCATCGCGCATTTGGCAAGCGGCCCTCATGCGAGCTTTTCGATCTCCGCAACGATCCGTTCGAGATGAAGAACATGGCTGAAGATCCTGTGTGTGCAGCCATTGTAAAGGAACTTGATGCCACACTCATGGCCGAGTTGAAAGCCACGGGCGACCCGCTCGTTAGTCAGCCATCGGTCTTGGATCCCACCCCCAAATAGCTATATGCATCTGCGAGCGATCCTGACAACGGTATATGTGAAAATCACCAAGAATACGATTGGATTCATCACGTTTAGGAACCACCATTCCCGGATCTTCCCCGGATTATCCGTGTTCGCGCTCGCCGCGGCATCCAGCTCATTGCTCGCTGCCGCCGAAGCCCTTGCGCCACAGCCGGCACATGCGAACTATGCACGGCCGTTTGAGGCGCAGGCGCAACCTGCGCTCATTCCGTTGCCGCCCGGCGCGGTCCAACCCGCTGGCTGGCTCCGCGACTGGTGTTTGACCGCCAAGAATGGATATACGGGCCACATGGATGAGGTTGATCCGGCTTTCAAACAGGCGTGGGCCGCAGACTATAAGATGACTGGAGACAAGCTGTATTGGCCCAACGGCGGCTGGCCATATGAAGGCGGCGGTTACTGGTTTGACGGACTGGCGCGGCTGGGTTTTGTCCTGCATGACGACTCGCTCATCACCCAGGCTAAATCTCGGTTCGATTGCATCAGCGGCAACATGAACGCCAATAGCATCTTGTTCCAATGGTGGCTGAACAAGGACAACCCCGAGGACCTCAAGGCAACTGCGGGGGCAAACTACGGCGAACCTGAATGGCCAATCTGGTCCAGCGGGCTTCTCGGCCGGGCGTTGGCGGGATACTATGCAGGTTCCGGTGACCCGCAGGCGCTTCGCGCTTTGGAAACCGCCTATAGCAATGGCACCGGTTGGCCCACGATGGAGGGCTGGGGCATCTCGAACATTTGGCCAGCCTATCAGACATATCTGTGGACTGGAAACCAGAAGATCGCTCAAGCCCTCACCAACTTTTTTAATATCATAGGCGACGAACACAAGCGCCAGTCGAGCCAGCGCTATCGGCAGATGCCCAACGATCACGAGGGGGCAGACCATGGCGTGCATTTTTGCGAGAGCACGGCGGCCTGGTCATTGGGTTACCTTTGGACGGGTCGGCGCGAATTTCTCGACGCGACTCTCGGATGGTACCGGATAGTTGAACGTGACTGCATGCAACCGCATGGCGTGCCCGTTTTCGACGAGGCTTATGGACCCACCGGTGCATTCCGGGCAACGGAGACCTGTGATGTGGCGGCCTATATGTGGAGCCAGAGCCTGCTGCTAAGCATTTCGGGTGAGGGAGCCATGGGCGACCGGATCGAGCGGGCATTTTTCAATGCCGGCCCGGCGACGGTGTCGCGCGATTTCAAGCAGCATGTCTATTTCCAGACCCCCAACCGCATGGCCGACAAATCACTGCCCGCTGCCGGCCAGAATACTTTCCAGGTGAAGCACCAACCGCTGTGTTGTACCGCCGCCCTGAATCGCATCACGCCCAATTACGTGATGCACATGTGGATGGCAACCTATGACAACGGTCTGGCGGCAGTGCAGTATGGCCCGTGTCAGGTATCGGCCCTGGCGGGTGATGGCGGTCGGGTCCAGATCGATTGTCAGACGGATTATCCCTTCAACGAGTCCATTGAGATGATCATCAAGCCCGCGAAGCCGAGCACCTTCCCGCTCCTGCTCCGGATTCCCGCGTGGTGCAAGCGGCCGGTGGTTTCAGTCAACGGCAGCGCGATCGACGCGGTTGCTGACGCCAAGGGGTTCGTCCGGATTCATCGCAAATGGAATACGGGCGATACGGTTCACCTGCATTTTCCAATGACGGTTCAGGTAGCTAACGGGAGCGACAAGAACCTCAAGCCAGCGGCCCCTTACGCCACCGTTAGCTATGGACCGCTGCTGTTTGCGCTCGGCATGCCCGACACGGGCGACCCGAATACGCCAGCCTCGACATCCCGCTGGAATTATGCCTTGAGTGTTGTCGGAGAGCTCGCGGGGAAAGACATCACAGTGGAGCGCAACAGCATGCCCGCCAAGTGGGATTGGCCTCTGGAGTCGCCCTTGAAACTGCATGCCAAGGCGGTGAGTTTCGACTGGAAGCCCACAAACCAAGCGGCCCTGCCAACATCACCGGTGCCCGCCACCGGTGAAGCGGTGAAACTCACCTTGATTCCCTACGGCTGCACCAAGTTCCGGGTCTCGATGTTCCCGGTGACGGAACAAGCGGCGCATCTTCCATAGCTGGCGGGGAAGCCATAGAAAGATACCCAATGAACCCCCGACCCATTATCACACTGCTGTTGCTTGCGCCAGTGGCCGCCCTTCACGGCGCTGATGAGCGCCCGCCATCGGTGGTCGCAGGCTCACGAGTGCTGGGCAATGCCAAGATCAAGCTGATAGTCTCGGGCGGCGGCAGCCTTGAGTCGGTCGAGAACATTCCCGCTGCGGAGACCTACACTTTCAATGCCGATGTGTTCACATTGGACACGGATCTTGGGGTGTTTTCTAGCCGTTCTGTCAAGCCAACCGTTGTGACCGAACATGGGCAGCGGATCGAGTTTTGTTACGACTTTCATTCGCCCGAAGGAGCGGATCATGTGGGCGTCAGTTTGATCTATATGCTGGGGCCGGAGAGCGCGTTCTTCCGCCGTTGCCTCAAGATCACCAACCCCACCCCGTTGCGCTTGAAGAACCTGGTGCTCGCGAATACGGCATTTGCCGCGCCTGCCAGTGAAACCGTCCATTACGTCACCTTCATCGCCGCGCCCACGGTGGAGTTCATCCGCTTTGACAAGGGCGGACTTTTCACTGGCATCGAGAACCCGTATTTCAAGGCGGACTTGTCAGAACAAGGTGTTGCGCTGAGCTTCGAGCCGGCGTTGATCCTGAAAGCTGGCGAGGGCTACACGAGCGAGTCGCAGTTCATGGGGGTTTACACCAAGTCCGGGGTGATGACCGAGGACAGCGGCCGCGGCTTCCGCTACAACGCCAACGGCTCCGGCTACAAACCCCTCGACCGCAATGAAACCCGCGCCATGCGGGCGTTCGCCCTCGATTACCTCGCACCCGCCCAGCAAGAATTCCTCAATATCAACTATCAGTTCTTCCACCCGTTGCCGCAAATGCCGCGAACTGAAAAGGACAAGGACTACTTCACCAAAACGATCGACACGTTTGCCGCGATTGGCGGCGACATGATTATCTTTAAACCACTGCATCCCTATCAGAAGCCGACTGTGGACCGGTCCTATTGGGATGTGGTGCCGGACGACTCAAATGCGGTGGCCCGGCAGATATGCGACTACGCTAGGAGCAAGGGGATTTCGTATGGGTTCTACATGGGTTGCGCCGCGCATGGCGGCGAGGGCAATGCCGCTGGACTTAACTTCCGACCCGATAGACCCAATTGGAAGAAGAGTGATGCCGAAGGACGACGCGCTCCGGACAACTGTCTGGCCTGCGATGACTTTTACGAGTGGTGGTTCACTGTGCAGAATAACACGATTCAAAAGTACAACCTAAGCAACTGGAGTTGGGATCCGAGCCTCGGTTCAGGCATGAACTGTTATGATGAAAGCCATGGGCATTTCGCCAACCAGGGCGGCTACAAAGGTTGGCGGCGCTGCATTGAGTTGATGGCCCGCTTGAAGGCGGCTAAGCCGGGCTTGTTCATCCAGGGGTTTTATGGCACCAAGAACTTCGGCCTCTGGGGCCTCAAGAACGTGGACCAGCACGAGGTGCTCAACGAGCAATCCATCATTGTGAGTACCCGCCACAACCAGATCAGCGATGATCGCCAGAATGCCGACGGCCTCCGCTTCCAGAACAACTGGAGCATGCGCTTCCGCTTTACCCCCGCCGTCATGGGCCACGCGCTCACTCATCGGGTCAGCGAGGGCGGATTCGATCCCGAATTGATCAAGGCCTGGGATTACTATGGCTGGCAATACGGAGTCATGTCCGCTCTGGCAGTGTCGGGTTCTATCATGCCAACGATTCTGCCCTATGAAGCGGATCTTACGCCTGGGTTTGCCGAGTTCTATCAGAAGTGGACGCGCTGGGCCAAGGACAACTTTGCGTTGGTGAACGCCACCGAGCCATTCGGCGAACAAGTCCAGCCTGGTGCGGTTGATGGTTATGCGCGCATCAAAGGGGATCACGGGTTTGTTTTCCTGTTCAATGGCAATCCGCGGCCGTCCCGCATCACCTTTGAAGTCGGTGATGAGATCAACCTGCAAACCACGGGCAACTACGAGTTCACCGAACTCTATCCCTCGGAAAAATTGCGGAGGGTCTTGGATGACAACGGCAGGTCGGTCTTCGCCCTGGGTGAGAAGATGACCATCACCATTCCATCTAACTGTTGTTACCTGCTCGAACTGAAGAAAGCTATTAAGCAAAGCGAGCCGATCCTTCTAGGCGTGGCAGGGGAGGCCGTGCTTGCTAACGGCCAGCTGGCGGTCACGGGTATTGCAGGCAAGCCGGGCCAGACCGCTGCGATCCGCGTTCGTGTCACCGATCCCAATGCGGTGCAGAGTGTAACCGTCAATGGCATCGCTCAGAAGTTCACCCGAACGGAGCGTGAGATCTGCCTAGAGCCGCAGTTTGCCGGCGGGAGATATGTGCGTGAACTGGACACCTGGTTTCTGGCCGATGGAAAGCGTTTTGATTTCCCCTATCATGCGGCGGTGCAGGCATGCCAACTCACATCGATGTTCGCGCTCAATGCAGACGTGAAGCGATTGTTGGAAATGGCGAAGCCGAAGAACTTCGCCGCAATGGACGCAAAAATTGCCGGATGGCAGACGCCGGAAGGAAAAAGGAATGGTTCCTACGCTTATCACAACTTCATCTGCGAGCGCCCGTCACGGCTGTGGTTGATCCTTCCGTTCCTGACACATACCGATGTTGAGGTGATGCTCAACGGCGATAAGCTGGAACCACTGGCTTGGGACGACCCTTCCAGCAGCGCGTTTGCCGATGTCACCGACCGGGTCAAGTATGGCGGCGAAAACCGCATCACCCTATTCATCAAAGGCATGGATTCCAACCGGTTCATGGGGCCGTTCCTCCTGTATCCGGAGGAAGCCGCCACAGACAGCGTGTTGCCGACGCCCGGCTTGGCGGATCAAGCGGTCGTTTACACGCGATCCCTGGTGCCCGCGCTTCAACCTCGGTATCGAAAGGGTGAGGGTCCGAAGGTGATCGAAGCGAAAATGATCGGCAATGTCACCCTGAAAGACCCCGCCGAATTGCGCGTTAAGATCGACCAAGTGCCGGAAAAAATCCGCCAGGTTGCGTTTTTCCAATCTGGCTTCGGCTGGATGGGCCAGGAAAACCTCCGCTATGACAAAGCAGCCGGGTGCTGGACCGCCAAGGTGGTGCCCGGCAACCGCGCCGCCATCCAGGAGAACGAATTCATTTATGTCTGGGCCGAAGGCTCCGATGGCTTGCGCAGCGATTACTATCCGGTCAAGGTCGGCTGGGATTTTAAACCATGACCTGGATCCACAATGATAAAAACTCCTCTATGATCATGAAATCAAGCATCCCCCAGGGTCTAATTGCCGTTTGTATGCTCGCCACACTTGCCCAACCACTGTCCGCCACGCCGGCCGCAGTCGCGGGCGTGGACCGAGTTGTGATGCTGGCTGGCAAGACTTATCTCAGTGGCAGAGCCAATGGTCCGCAGGGCAACTCCACCACCTTCGCATGGAGTAAAGCCTCCGGACCGGGCGAGGTCGCGTTCGACAACCCGGCGGCCCCGCTTACCACTGCCAAATTTTCCGAGGTGGGCGCGTATGTCCTCAAGTTGACCGTCAGCGACGGCGCTGCAAGCTCTTCCGATACCCTCAATGTCAAAGTCATGGCCCCGCCGCCGACGGTGCAACTCGACGCGGTCAACACCAAGACTTTCAAGATCAACAGCCCGCTGTGGAACAGCCGGATCAAGGCGCTCGTCGTAAACTGGATTCCCCATTGCGTCAGCGAGATTAACAATCATCAACTGCCCCAGGGCGGCATCGACAATTTCGAAGAAGCCGCCAAGGCACTGGCCGGCCAGCCACATGTCCGGCATAAAGGCGCGCCTTTCTCCAACGCGTGGGTCCATCAAACCGTCGAGGCCATGTGCATCGCCCTCATGATCGATCCTCAAGGAGACGCGGACATCCTCGAGGCGCAGAAGAAAATGAAAGCCACCCTGGAGGATTGGATTCCCAAGATCCTTGCCGCCCAGGAACCCGATGGCTATATGCAGACCCGCTTTACGCTCAATCTCAACGTCCGGCACTGGGACCCCGCCACACGGGGCGCGCATGAAGGTTATGTCGCTGGCTATTTCCTCGAGTCCGCCATCAACCATTACCTCATGACGGACCGCAAGGACGCCCGCATGTACAATGCGGCCAAGAAACTCGCCGACTGCTGGTTCACCAACATCGGCCCAGCCCCCAAGAAGGAATGGTTCGACGGCCACCAGGAAATGGAACAGGCGCTGGTGCGCTTCGGCCGTTTCGTCAATGCCATGGAAGGCCCGGGCAAGGGCCAGAACTACATCGATCTGGCCAAGTTCCTCCTCGACAGCCGCAAGAATGGCCGCGAATACGATCAAAGCCTCTTGCCCGTCACGCAGCAATACGAGGCTGTCGGGCATGCCGTGCGCGCCGTCTATACCTATTCCGGGATGGCCGATGTCGCCACCGAAACCCACGATATCGACTATCAAAGCGCCGTCATGTCCCTGTGGGACAACCTGGTCAACAAGAAATACTATCTCACCGGCGGCGTGGGCAGCGGCGAGACTGCCGAAGGCTTCGGCCCTAACTACTCACTGCGCAACAATGCCTACTGCGAAGCCTGCTCGAGCTGCGGCATGATCTTCTTCCAATACAAATTGAACCTCGCCTATCAGGATGCAAAATTCGCCGACCTTTATGAGGAGACACTCTACAACGCCCTGCTCGGATCCATCGACCTGGAAGGCAAAAACTTTTGTTATACCAACCCGCTCGACGTGGACGGCCCGCGCACGCCCTGGCACGCCTGCCCCTGCTGCGTGGGCAACATCCCGCGCACCCTGCTCATGTTGCCGACGTGGATGTACGCCCGCAGTGCCGATAGCATTTATGTGAATTTGTTCATCGGCAGCACCGCGACGGTGGAAAGCATCGCCGGCACCGACGTTCAGATGGTGCAAGCCACCGATTATCCCTGGGACGGCAAAGTCGCCATCACCGTGAACCCCGCCACACCCAAAACCTTCACCGTCAAGGTCCGCATCCCCAAACGCAATGTCAGTGAACTCTATACCAGTACCCCGGATGCCAACGGCGTCACCTCCATCGCGCTCAATGGTGTGGCCGTGGCCGCTCCGGTCATCGACAAGGGCTACGTCGTGTTTCACCGCGCCTGGAAGGCCGGTGACAAAATCGAGTTGGTCCTCCCGCTGAAGGTCCAGCGCGTTCAAGCCAGCGAAAAGATCGCCGCCAATCGAGGTCGTGTGGCCCTGCGCTATGGCCCGCTGATTTACAACTTCGAAAGCGTGGACCAGGATCTCGCCGGCATTTTGAAATCTAACTCACCTCTGACCACGGAATGGAAGCCCGACCTCCTGAAGGCCGTGAATGGCGCGCCCGAGGGTGTGATCGTCATCAAGGGTTCGTTCGCCACGGGCAGCCCGCTGCTGGCAATCCCTAACTATGCCCGTAACAACCGCAAGGTTGGCACTCCGTCCATTGTCTGGATCAAAGATCAATAAATCTGTTTGTACATCACTATACGCCGACAGCAACAACCATCATCGACTGGTCCGTGCGGTTCTAACTAAAATGCCGGAGATGACGCACAGCTAACACCCACCAAGAAAAAGATCAACAAACCAAGAATTCAACACCATGAAAAAAGACTATAAAGCCATTGGATCCATCACATTGTCCGCGATCGCATTGACAGTATGTCAGATGGAGTTGCGGGCTGAAGGCGTGCTGCTTCATGATGCGGCGGCCATTAGCAAGGCCATGGAGGGGATCCAAAAGTCGGTCCCCATCACCAAAGCCGATCCCAGCAGGCCGGTTTATCATATGATGCCTGAAGCCCAATGGATGAATGACCCGAACGGGGCATTCTTTGCCGACGGCTGGTTCCACGTGTTCTATCAGTCCAATCCCTATGACACGGGTTGGGGCCACATGCACTGGGGTCACGCGCGCAGCCGGGACAACGTCATCTGGGAGCGTCTTCCGGTGGCCGTGTGGCCTACGACCGAAAAGGGCGAGGATCACTGTTATTCCGGGAGCACGGTCAAGGACGGTTACGGCAACTGGCAACTCTGGTATGCCTCCGTGTCGCAGGTCCGGGAAAAGGACAAGGACAAGGGCCCGCTGGATATGGTGTTCAACGGACAGGTCATGCTCAAGCCGATGGACAAGGATTTCATCAAGTGGGGTAAGACCACGGAGGATCCGGTCAACAAGCCAACGCTGCCGAGCACGATCGACGGCTACGTCTGGAAAAAGTACCTCCGGGATCCGTCGTTCTTCAGCGCGGGCGGACGCACGTTCATGGTTCTGGGTGCCTCGGGCGCAGGTGCGCCCATTTATGAGGCGCTGAACAAGGAGCTCACGCAATGGAAACACCGCGGGAGCATGTGCGATATGGGCTTTGATTGCCCGCAAATGATCCCGTTTGGAACCAAGTGGCTCTACGCCTTGAATCGCGGCGAATACTGCGTCGGCACCTTCGACCCGGAGACGGCAAAGTTTACCAAGGAAACCGAGGGCAAACTTGATCTGGGCGACCACTACGCCCATATCAGCCACGCCACCGACTCTAACGGACGTCACATCACCTACTCCTGGATTCAAGATACCCGGCAGGCGAAAGGCTGGAACTGCTGTTTCGCTCTGCCGAGGGTGGTGACCCTGGGCGATGACGGCCATCCCGTGCAAAAACCGGTGCCTGAATTAAGCAAACTCCACGGGGAACAGGAAAGCGTCACAACCACCGCCGGAGCCAAGGTGCTCAAGACCACGGGCGACACGCTCGAGATCCGCGCGCTCTTCCAACAGGCGGATAAGGGCAAGTGTGGACTGCGCGTGCGCCGCTCCGAAGATGGCACACGGACTCTAACAATCACCTATGAAGGAGGCACGCTCGATGTGTTTGGCACCAAGGTGGCGATCGCTCCGTTAGGTGCAGGCAAAACGCTTTCCCTGCAGGTCCTCCTCGACAAGTCGGTCATGGAAGTCTTCATCAACGACGGCAAGAAGACCGTGGCCCGGGTGCTCTATCCGCCCCTCGAAGACAAGGGCATCGAGGTCTTCTCTGACGGCAAATCAACGGCGGACGTCTGGCCAATGAAGTCGATCTGGCCAAAGCCATAAACCAATAACGCATTATTCAAAGCACTATGACAAACATTCAATGGTTCGCTTTTGCAGGCACCGTGCTGGGATGCATGGCAATGCCCGCCCAAGCGGAAACGCGGCGGCCGAACGTGGTGTTCATCCTTGCCGACGATCTCGGCTATATGGATATCGGCGCGAACTATCCGCAGACGTTTTATGAGACTCCTAACATCAATCGGCTGGCGGCGCAGGGGATGCGCTTTACCGAGGGTTATGCCGCCTGCCCGGTTTGTTCGCCAACGCGTGCCAGTATTCTAACCGGAAAATATCCCGCGCGGCTGAATCTAACAAACTACATTGGTGGCGGCAAGGCGGGCAAGCTGAAGCCGGCTCCGTTTGTCGGCCGTTTGGTGTTGGAGGAAGTGACTCAGAACACCATTGTGATGTTCATGTCCGACAACGGCGGTCTGTCCACCTCGGAAGGATCGCCCACCTCGAATTTGCCTCTGTTGGCGGGGAAAGGCTGGCTTTATGAGGGAGGTATCCGCGAGCCAATGCTCATCAAGGCGCCGGGTGTGACGAAAGCGGGCGCTCTGTGCAACACGCCGGTCATCAGCACGGATTTCTATCCAACGATTCTCGAGCTTGCCGGGTTGCCTTTGAAGCCCAAGCAGCACCTTGACGGAGTGGGCCTGCTGCCATTGCTGAAGGGTGCAGCGTTGCCGCAGCGTCCCTTGTTCTGGCATTATCCCCACTACAGCAACCAGGGCGGCGGGCCTTGTGGAGCCGTGCGGTTGGGTGACATGAAGCTCATCGAGTGGTATGAGGATGACCGGGTTGAGTTGTATAACCTCAAGAACGACCTTGGCGAAAACAACGATCTGGCCGCCAAAATGCCGGATAAGGCCGCCGCCTTGCGGACGATGCTCCACGACTGGCGGAAAACCGTGAATGCAACCATGCCAACCAAACCTGATTGAGCAACCTAACAAATAGCGATTGGCATGAACCAAATAGTGAAAAGGTGGGCGGTATTGGGGTTATTGGCGGGCGGACTGACGGTCTGCGCGGCAGAGGAACCGGTGAAGGAACTGAGCAAGAAGGTCGCTGGTTTTGCGACGCGTGCCACCCATGAAGGCAACAAGCTGATCTACAAGGATGGCGGGCAAACGATTGTCATCCAGGCGTGGGGTCGGGATAGCCTCCGCGTGCGGGTCACTCCTGAGGGCGGCGGGCAAACCTCGGACTGGGCGCTGGATATCCCGCTTGAAAAGCCAGCGAAGATTGAGATCACTCCCAAGGAAGCCACACTCCGCAACGGGAAGATCTCCGTTAGTATCCATGACACACCCAACCGGAACGGCCATATGCAGTTCTTCAGGCATGCCGGTGACAAACCGGTTCCGATCCTGAGCGAGTCAGATGATGCCACTGATGCCAACAATCCCGGCGCACGCACGTTCAAACCAGTGGGCGACGGCCTGTTTTCCTCCGAACTGCAGTTTGCTCCGCCTGCAGGAGAATGCCTCTACGGCATGGGTGAGAACGCGGTGAACGTCCCTAACAAGGTTAACCTGAAAGGCTGCACGATCGACCTCTTCCAGCGCCACATGAAAGCAGTTGTGCCTTTTGTGGTCTCCAGCGAGGGCTATGGGTTTCTCTGGAACAACCCGTCGCTGGGCAAGGTCGAGTTCGGTAATAGCAAAACCAGCTGGATGTCCAAGGGCTGCAAACAACTCGACTATTTCATCACCGCCGGCGATTCCTATGCCGACATCATGTCTAACTATGCGGATGCCACCGGGCACGCGCCGGAGTTTCCTTACTGGGCGTCGGGATTCTGGCAGTGCAAGAATCGCTACAAGGACCAGGAGAAGCTACTCAACGTGGCGCGCGAGTTCAAGCGGCGCAACCTGCCCTTGTCGGTGTTGGTCATTGATTTCTTCCACTGGGACGTTTTCGGCAACTGGAGGCTCGACCCCAAGTGTTGGCCCGACCCCAAGGCCATGGTCAAGGAAATGGATGAGATTGGCTGCCGGATCATGATCTCGCCCTGGACCCTGGTAAACGAGAAGAGCGAGAACTTCTCGTACATGAAAGAGCACGGACTGTTTACCGGTTCCATTGACGGGAAGAAGGACACCGTGAATGACTTTGGCCCGCACTTATACCAATATGATCCGACCAACCCGGAAGCCGCCAAATTCCTCTGGAGCAAATGGAAGCAGAATTACGTGGACCTCGGCATCCGGACGTTTTGGCTCGATCCGTGCGATGAATTTCATCAGATTCAGGATTACGACCAGGTGCGCTTTCACATTGGTACGGGCAAGGAATGCCATGCGTGGTTCCCGATAGCCCATCAGAAAAACATCTATGAGGGATTGTTGTCCGCCGGCGAAAAGGAGGTGGTGACCATCTGCCGCAATGCCTGGGCCGGCAGCCAGCGCTACGGGGCCTGCCTCGCGCCGCATGATATCCAATGCACCTTTGAGGATCTGGAAATCTACCTTAAGGTTGGCCTCAACGTGATGATGAGCGGCATGCCCTGGTGGAGTTGCGATACCGGCTTTATAAGTCCGGATAATAAAAGTCCCCACTTCCAGGAATTGATAACGCGCTGGTATCAATATGGGGTCTTCCTGCCCGTCTTCCGCACCCATTCCAGTCGCCCTAACAACGAGCCGTGGAATCTCGGCGACGAGACGACTTATAGCCATATCCGGGCCTCTCTGCTGCTCCGGGAACGGCTGCGTCCGTATGTGATGGACCAGATGAAACTGGCCACCAAGCGTGGATTGCCGCCGATGCGCCCGTTGTTCTTCGACTTCATGAACGACCCCAAGGCTGCGGCCGTGGAAGATGAATATATGTTCGGATCGGATCTGCTGGTTGTTCCAATAACCAAGTACGAGATGCGCAGCCGCGAGGTCTATCTTCCGGCGGGAACTGCCTGGACCGATGCCTGGACCGGCAAGAAAATCCCCGGCGGCCAGACGATCACCGCCGCCGCTCCGCTGGCGCATCTTCCCGTATTCATCCGCGGCGACAAACCCGCGCTGCTGGCACTCTTTCATGACCTGGATGAGCAACCCACGACAACTCCCGGCGGGCCAGACGCCGAATCCTTGAAGTAATCTGGCAGCTACATCATTGAATTTAATAACAACAAACAAAACAGGAATTTATGAACATGAAATTGATATCACCCGTGGTCTTTGCGGCCGTGCTGGGTGCGGCACCGGCGGCGCATGCAGACGTGAAACTTCACCGGGTGTTCACCGACCACATGGTTCTCCAGCGGGATATCAACGTGAACGTTTGGGGCCTGGCGGCTCCGGGCGAAAAGGTGATCGTGCAGTTTGGCGGCCAGAACATGTCGGCACTAACTGACGATAAGGGGAAGTGGTCCGTCAAGCTTGCCCCGTTGAAGGCCAACCCAACGCCTCAGAATCTAACTGTCTCCGGCAAGAATAAGATCGAGTTGACGGACATTCTGGTTGGGGACATCTGGCTTTGCAGCGGTCAATCCAACATGGCTTTCGGTGTGGGTGGCATCAACACCCCGGAGGACATCAAGACCGCCGATTACCCGTTGATGCGCTATCGCGGTGGTTGGGGATGCTGGTCGGGCTCGCTCATGGAGGATTTGGTGGAAAAGCCGTGGTTCCGCGTCGCTATCGACGAAGACCTCAACCGCCTCAAGCCGTGGAAACGCATCGTACCTGATGTGAAAGCCATCGACGATTGCCCAGGTGTTGGCTTCTATTTTGCCCGCAAGGTGCAAAAGGAGACTGGCGTTCCCATCGGCATTCTGGAATGTGCCATCGGTGGGTCGTCCATCGAGGCCTGGCTGCCGCCGACCGCCTTCACCGACTATTCGGCTGTGGCATATCTGGCGAAGCAACGACAGCAGGCACTCGATAACTGGCACAAGAAGACCATTGAAGACATGGAGAAATGGGTTGACGAGGCAAAAAGGAACATGGCGGATGGGAAAGAAGTTTCCAATCCTCCGGCCGTTGCTCCGCATCCCAACGAAGACTTCAGAGGCCGCTGCGAAGTCAGCTCCCTCTACAATGGCATGATCCACCCGTTGATTCAATTTCCCATCAAAGGCGTGCTTTGGTATCAAGGGGAGAACAACGGCTCGGAACAGCAAACCTATATCGACAAACTCAGCGCCTTGGCTGGCAGTTGGCGCAAGCTTTGGGGATATGAGTTTCCTTTCTATTATGTCCAGCTCCCCAACTTCGAACAAGCTGTGGACGACCCATCTGGCGGCAAACCCGGATGGCAGATGATCCGTATGGGAATGCTCCAGGCGCTTAAAGTAATCCCCAAGAGCGGCATGGCGGTGACCATCGATGTCGGCGATCCCAAGGACATCCATCCCAGGAACAAGCGCGATGTCGGCGAGAGACTGGCGCTGTGGGCATTGGCCAAGGATTACGGCAAGACCGGCCTGGTGTTTAGCAGCCCACTCTATACCGGCATGCGGAGCGAAGGCGGCAAAATCCGGCTGACGTTCGACGGCACCGGCAGCGGCCTGATGGCCGGCAAGAAAGACGGCCTCGATCCGGTGCAGGCCGATGCGGGTGCCAAGCTCCAGCGTTTTGCCATCGCCGGTGAGGATAAGCAATGGGTTTGGGCGGATGCCGTGATCGACGGCAAGACGGTGCTCGTATCCAGCCCCTCGGTGCCGAAGCCCGTGGCCGTGAGATATGCCTATAGCATGAATCCGCAAGGTGCCAATCTCTACAACAAGGAAGGCTTGCCCGCCTCGCCGTTCCGCACCGACAACTGGGAAGACACACGCCGTTAAAACAACAAAAACAATTGTCAGGAGGACGTAAACCGCCATGAAGAAAATCGTCACATTGCCCAAAACAACTCCGGTACGTCATCCCGGATTTGCCTTGGTCGTTACGCTCGCCTTGATGGTTCTTCTGACCGTTATTCTGGTCGGATTGTTAAGTCTCTCGGCGGTCTCGCTGCGCACCAGCGGCGCAGGCGAGGCGATGGCCACTGCAAGGGCGAATGCGCGCATGGCGCTCATGCTGGCGCTTGGCGATTTGCAAAAATCGCTGGGGCCAGATAAAGCCGTTACCGCCACCTCCGAGATCCTTAAGAGTCCGGGCAAATCCGGCCTCACAGGGGTTTGGAGTTCGTGGGACTATAACCCATCCTCCGCCAGCTTGGATTATATCGGCCCCAAAACCCAGATGGCAACCGGCACCAATGCCGTGGGTTTCAGGCGCTGGCTTGTTTCCTGTCCTGACCCAAGCGCTGCGACCCAGCGTGATTTCGGCACTTCCCCGTGGTCCGGGGAACGGATCACACTGGCTGACAAGGCGACCTTCGGCGGGGTATTGCCTGACGGGCGTCCCATCGTCGCGGGCAGGGTGCCCATTTCCAAGAATGGCAAAGAGCTGGGGGCCTACGCCTGGCACGTCTCCGATGAGTCCGTCAAGGCACGCATCAATCTCTATCGGGATCCTCGTGCCCAGCCGACCCTCGCCCAACAGTGCGCCCTGCTCGCGGGCCACCGGCCCGATGTTACAGTCATGGATAAAGCTTTGAGTTTTCTCCCGAAAGACTCGACTCAGCAGGAATACAAACAAGCCAAAGACGGCGCGCCAAAAATCACGAGTCTCGCTCAGGTTGAATTGCTCGGTGGCCAAGCATCGCCGAAGGAGACCATCAGGGAATTCCGCAACGACGTCACTCCATACTCGCTGGGCGTGTTGGTGGATGTCCGCAAGGGCGGCCTCAAGCGGGATCTCTCATCCATCTTTGAGATGTACTCCGCGTCTGGCGTGGTCGATCTGCCCCCGGAATATAAGAACAGGGGCTTGTACGTATCCACACACGGCATCTCCGGGAAATCCGACCCCCAATGGAACACGCTGTCCGCATACTATAACATATTCCGGAAAATCACCAACATCAATTCCTCGCCGACCTTTTCCCAGCCACCTCCGGCAAGCATCACCATGCCGGCCATCGGCAGCCAGCCGACACAGCCGGTCGGCTTCGTGCCCGTCCCGGTGATTGCCAAAATGCAGGTCCTTTTCAGCATGGTGGCGCGCAATAACCACTGGGGCGGTGCCAATGACACCAAAATCCACCTGATGTTCACCCCTCTCGTTACCCTGCACAATCCGTACAATATCAATCTTTCATTCGATTTCATGGAGGTGGGTTTCGACAGCATGCCGATCGGATTCCAATTCACGGTCGGCACTGGCACGAATGGGAAACTTGTTCCCTTTAACGAACTCTACGACGGCAGCGGCCGGACGGGCGGCTATATCAAGAAGTCGATCGTGATGAAAATCGCGAATTGGAGTGACTATGACAAAACCACCAGCAGAACCCTCTCGCCTGCTCAAATCGAGTCTGAAGCGGATGCCGAAAACAGCCAGCCCAAGAGCGGCCCGGTTATCATGAAGCCGGGCCAAACCCTCCTCTGCGCGCCGTATTTGAATCCAGCCGAATTCTTCAACACCAATGGGGAAGGGAACCCTGCTCTTAATTACGGCGGCACCACCTTTTTCGACTATGCGAATTCCTTGAGCCGATCGCTCAAGGGAAAGCCGGGATACACCGGTTCATCCATCGGGCTTGATCTCGATTGGCTCGACCCGTATCAATCGCATGGCGGCGGACCGACGTTCGAATGCAAGAGGAATGAACCGGCCACTTCCTCCATTCAGGTGGTCTGCGGCCCGACGATGCCCACCCAGGGGGGCAGCGCCACGTTCGATGTGAAAGTGAAAATCGGCGTCGGCACCGCCGTGCGCGACTACGGAGGCATTCGCTTTGAATACCCGGCCCTATCGAATTTAAATGGCACGCTCAAGACAGTGACATATAATACGACTGCCTTGGATGCATTCGTTGACTGGAATGATCCGATCAAGAGTCACCCCAACGCCAAGCCCTTCGCACTGTTTTCCGCCTGTGCCCGGACGACCAGCGGAGGGGTCAATGAATCGGCTGTCCGATCGAAAGTCAGCGTGCCCGGCAACGCCTTGCTCAATGGCCGGTTTGCTGGCAAGCCGTTCCTGTTCAATAATCCCGCGCTGCCCATTTCCATGGCGAATTTGAAGAATAGCAAATTGGGAGACCTGGCGTATGAGTTGAGCCTCGAGCCCGTGACGACGAGCAGTCTCATTAAGCTTTTACAGAGCGACGCCACCAACCGCACACGCTACCTCACCGGCAACACGAACACCCTTGGCACCAAATCCGGCAGTTATCTGGAACTTCCGTTAGGGCCAATGCAAACCATCGCGGATTTCCGCCGCTCCAACGCCCTGGCTTCGCCTTTTGCACCGAGTTTCGTCCAGCCGGTTGGAAATTCCACGGCTTCTCCGCTGATGAAGACCGGCAAGGTTTCGGAACCCGGCCCGGATGGATACAATCTGCTCGATCACTCGGTGCTGGCCAACCACGCGCTCTATGATGGGTTTTACTTCTCGACTTTCGCGACCGACGGCGGAGCGCCTGACGCGGTGTTCACTGGATTCATGGCTGGAACCCGGACACTGGCTTCGCAAGCGTTTCTGCCCTATTTGCCTGGGGGAATGACGGCGCAGGACGCGGCGACAGCGTTGTTTGCGGGAGGCAAGCCGAAAAACGACGCCTATAAATCAGTGGCCCAATATCAGATGGTTCAGGGACCTTTCAACGTGAACTCCACCAATGTGAATGCTTGGAAGGCGAAGCTCGCATCCATGAGAGGCAGCAACGTCCCCTACCTGTCGTTGCTTACTGGCACGAAAATCCTCCAGCCCGCGACGGATAATCCCATCTTCCCAATGTCCTTGTTGAACGCCGCGGCTAATGATCTCAGTCTGGGTGTGGCCACGGATACGGGCAAGGAGAACCGCTGGAACGGATTCCGCCAACTCAGTGCTACCGAACTCGATACTCTTGCCAAGTGCGTCGTCGATCAGGTGAAATCCCGCGGCCCGTTCCTCTCCTTGTCGGAATTCGTGAATCGCCGCATCGGATCTGACAGCGATTTGACCCGCCGAGGTGCGCTGGAAGCCGCGATCGAGGCTTCCGGTATCAACAACGGCAGGTTCACCAATCAAATCCCCATCCAAGCTGCCGATATATCCGATCCCGCTATCTACGGCTTCCAAACCCCCACGGTCGTCACTGGCAATCCAGCAGCTGGAGCGCCAGGATGGATCTGCCAGGGCGACCTGATGCGCATCCTGGAGCCTGCCGCAACCGTCCGCTCGGATACCTTTGTCATCCGCGTGTGTGGTGAAGCGAAGGACGGCGACAAGGTGGTCCGTGCCTACGCCGAGGCGGTCTGTCAGCGGATCCCCGAGTATGTGGATCCGGCAAGCTCTCCCGCCTCCGTGGATCTGGGCGGCCCCTCATTCCCGCTGGCTAACACAAGATTCGGCCGGCGCATGCAACTTGTATCGTTCCGTTGGCTCTCACTCACTGAAATTTAAATTTGCCGTGCTCGCTCAAAATTATACAACGCTGATTGCCATTTTCCTGCTGACTGCGTTAGCCCATTCCCAGGAAGCCAAGCCATCCAAGGCGTCGCTATCGATTCGTGCCTTCATGCATGACCCGTCAAGCACTGCTGCGCAGATGTATCTGAAGGATGAAAAAGGGACGATGGTCAAATTGAACCTAACGCCAGACGAGCTTGGCAAGCCGCAGCGAACGATTCCTGTTGATGGTTCATTGATACTCTTCAACACGGCAGGCGTTGATCCAAAGAACCCGGAATCGATCGTCGCCGCACAGGTTGCGGTGCCGAAAAACATGCAACGCGCCATCGTTATTATCATTCCCGGTCCCGCAAACTCATCGCCAGCGTACCGCATGGTTTTGATAGATGATTCAGCCGAAGCCTTTCCACCAGGGGCATCCAAGGTGCTGACGCTGGTCTCGTTTGATACCGCGCTTGAGGCGGGAGAGCATAAGGTTCTCTGCGCTCCGGGCAAAGTTACCAATGTGGCGGCTGTCAAAACGCTCGATCCGTACAACATGGCGCAAACCAATTTCTACTTCAAGAAGAATGATTCCTGGATCGTCTTCAGCGAGTGCAAGATGAAATACCTTGATGCGTACCGGCAGATTTTTATTGCCTATATGAGACCCGGAAGCAATGCTCCGGAACTAACGACACTCATCGACCTGATGCCGAGGGCGGCCTCTGCCAAATAGCACGAATCCTCTGCTGCCAGCAGATTTATCCAGCAATCACATCAATCACAAAAAAACACATAATGACGAAATCAATGAAACCACAATCCCCTCCCTCCTCATGGATACTGGCGCTCGCCTTGGCAGTGGCATTTTCTGCAGACATCAGCCACGGGGCATCCGCGCCGCTGGTGGCGCTGCAGGCTGCCAATTTGCCGGAAGGACCGTTGGCATCGTGGGATAACACCGGCAGCTTGAAGGGTGTCTTTAAGAACGATGGTACCAATCCACAGGTTAAAGTGATCGATGGCGTGAAGGCGGTGGATTTCAGCGGAAAAGACCACATGCTGGCGGATTTTAAGGCCCCGGCGGGAATTGTCGGCGACCACCCGTGGACCGTTATTGTTAAAACTCATTGCAGGAATCTGAGCGATGAGCGGACGCTTGTGTCATGGGCTAACCGGCCGGACAATTGTCTTCAACTGCAATACGGCGATTCCTCCCAGTATGGCGCACTCGGAACATGGAGCGGCAATGTGTCTGGCTGGCAAGGCAATCTCCCCGAAAAAAACGCATGGCACACGCTGATCTATACATACGCAGGCGGCAGGGAAGGGGAATTCAATGTGTGGTGCGACGGCAATCTTCGCGTGAGTCAAAAATTCTCGTTAGCTATCAAAGCGGACAGACCATTTGTGATTGGTGCCTGCATGGCAGGTGATCCAGCAGCGAACGTTGGATATACCCATCACATCGACGGATCGATAGCGGCCATGTCAATTTTTGACCGGGGCTTTACGACGCTTGAATGTTGGAATGTGAGTGGTTTCAAGTCAGCTCACTTAATAGCACCCCGGAGCGGCTCGACCCTGGATGGCGTCACCACCACGCTTGAGTGGGAGAAAGGTTCTCAGGATGTGGCTGGCTTTGCTCTACACGTTTCCACTGAGAAGGGACAGTTGGAGTTGGCAGCGAGTGGCGCACCTGCAATTGGCGAGTCCTTTCCGCTTGCGATCGACAGACTGGCGGAGTCACATTACGGGCCGCTGAAGCTGGCACTCGGCACGACTTACTATTGGCGGGTTGATCAACTCGATGCCTCCGGGAAAATCACTCAGAAGGGCCTTGTCTCGGAGTTCAAGACCATGACTGGCAACGCCGCCAAGCCGATTCCGGCAGATAGCTATATCATGGTTGAGGGCGGCAAGCACGAATTGTCCTGGATACCAGGCCAATATGCCACCAAACAGAATGTCTATATCGGTGAGACCGCCGCTGAAGTGCTCGCCAAGAAGATTCCAGATTTCGCCGGACTGGCACCGACGGTCACATCCGTCGAGTTGCCAATCAAGGCTCCTGTTCCTGGGAAGTCCTATTTCTGGCGGGTGGAATCGATCAACAGGGGTTCCTTGGCAACTTCTGCAGGTGAATGCTGGAAATTCCGGACAGTCAAAAAAAATCTAAAGGTATATATATCTTCGGGGCAGTCCAACGCGGTCGGCTGTAGCATGGTCTCTCCCATGCCTGAAAAATACAAGGGCCTCAATCCGAACGTCATTGTTTTTGTGCGCGGTGAGTGCCGTCTCGGCGAATATGGTTGGGCGTATTTGAGAGATGGGCTTGGTTCCGGTTTTGGAGACAGAGATGGGAAAGGCACCTTTGGCCCTGAACTTCTGTTTGGTTATACGATGGCACCCCAGGACCCCGCCCAGGTGATGGCGATTATCAAGATTGCCTGGGGGGCAACCAATCTCGGTGTGCAATGGCGCTCGCCAAGCGCAGGGGGAGCCACCGGCAATCTCTACACCGACTGGGTAAGGTTTTTGAAGGAAGCCATGGTGAAGCTCGATCCGGCGTTTGTGCCGGAATTCGCAGGCATGCTTTGGATGCAGGGCGAGTCTGACGCCTCTGATAAGAAAATGACTGCCGACTACGCGAAGAATCTAGCATCATTGATCAAGGATGTTCGGGCTGAGGTGAAACAGCCGGAAATGCCATTTGTCCTAGCGCAGATATCCAGAACACCGGCTTGGGGGCCAGACCTTGGCGATGGCCTTCGCGCAGCGCAGTTGGAGGTAACCAAGTCAGTCCCTCACACCGCCACTTTCGGAACGGAGGATTACAAACTCGGCGACCCGTGGCACTACGATACCGCCGGCATGATATCTCTCGGCCAACGATTCGCACACGCCATGCGTGATCTCCAGAAGAATTGATGCCTCACACGACTGCTGCTGACACACTCAAAAAATATATAAACTAATGAATACGAGAATGCCACTTGGGATGATATTTTTGGCCGTGCTGGGCGCGGCGGCGGCACATGCGAATGTCCGTCTGCCACGAAGCTTCAGTGACCACATGGTTTTGCAGCGAGATATGAAAACCAACGTCTGGGGTTGGGCCGCCCCGGGTGAGTCGATAACGGTGCAGTTTGACGGCCAGAATCTGGCCTGCAAAGCCGACAAAACCGGCGCGTGGTCGGTGGCGCTTTCGCCGATGAAGGCCAATGCCATCGCACAGGAACTCACGGTAACCGGCAAGAACACCATGAAGCTCACCGATGTGTTGGTGGGTGACGTGTGGATGGTCAGCGGACAATCGAACGCCGCATTCGGCCTCGGGGGATGCAAGACCCCCGAGGATATCAGCAGCGCCAACTTCCCGCTGATTCGTTTCACGGGTGGCTGGGAGCATTTCGTCGGTGCGCCACAGATCGACGGCGGATCTAGCTGGAATGTTGTGCAACCAGGGTCGGCGGGTGGCTGCAGCGCGATCGCCTTTTATTTTGCACGGAAGGTGCAACATGAAACCGGGGTGCCCATCGGCATTCTGAGCTGCGCGGTGGGTGGCACTGAAATCGAGTGCTGGATGTCGCCTGAGGCGATCTATAACTACCCGGAAAATGCAGATATGGCGAAGCGGTGCAAGGAATCGATTCAAGAATGGGAGCGCGAACTGCCATCATCGAAAGCGACTGGCGGCAACCGCCCGGCATACCTTCCGGTGGAGCAACCCATCGGACTGGATCTCGCATCCGCGTGGCTGGCCGATGTGCGGTCGAAGTTAAAGATTTCCGCCACCCCGTTGGATCCAAGTTTCATGGAGTTGGAATCCTGGGTTGCGGCGGCACGGGATGCATTGGCGCAACACAAGCCGGTTCCGACACAACCGGAGTTTGAAGCCGTGGGCAAGTGGTTGTTAGCGACGTCCCTGCCGGACAACCTCAAGCGCATTCCGTTGCTGCCACATCCAGCCGACCGCTATGGAGTGGGTGGCCACGGGTGGTTTCGCTGGCAAACTCTCTACAACGGCATGATTCATCCGCTCACTCCCTACACCATGAAAGGGATGCTGTGGTATCAGGGAGAAAACGGCAGCGGAAAGTCCTACTACTGGCGGATGCGCAGCATGGTGGAAACCATGCGCAAGGCACGCAACAACCCGTTCCCCGTTTATATCGTGCAACTGCCGAATTTCGACAAGGCCAGCGATGATCCTCAGGGAGAACCTGACAAGTGGCCCACCACCCGCGAGCAACAACTCAAATGCCTGCAAATGCCTAATGTGGGCCTGGCCGTGACAATCGACGTCGGCGATCCCGTTGATCTGCATCCCCCGAACAAAGGCGATATGGGCGAACGCCTGGCACTCTGGTCGCTCGCGAAGGATTACGGAAAGAAAATCGCTTATTCCGGTCCACTCTATCAAACCAATAGAATCGCTAACGGCAAGATCATCCTATCCTTCGATAACACCGGCACCGGTCTGATGGTCGGGAAGAAAGACGGGCGCCAACCCACGGTCCAGGACATGGGTGCTAAACTACAGCGATTTGCCATCGCAGGCGAGGATAAGAAGTGGGTCTGGGCTGACGCCGTGATCGACGGCAAGACCGTGGTCGTCTCCAGCCCGGAAGTGCCGAAGCCTGTTGCTGTTAGATATGCCTTCTCGATGAACCCGGAAGGCTGCAATTTGTATAACAAGGAAGGCCTGCCCGCCTCGCCGTTCAGAACAGATGACTGGTGATATGAAATTCAATCTCAAGAACCCATGGCAACCAATATGAACAAACCCTCAATTCTCCTCCTTGCCGCCCTGCTGCTGTGTTCGCAGCGCATGCTTGCCGTGCCGCCCGCGCCGCCCGCGCCGCCCGCGCCGCCCGCGCCGCCCGATGTCGGCACAATGTCGTCTTCCTCGGTGCGGTTTTGTCCGGAAAAACGTTCGGTGGGTGATGTGATGCCGTTCTATTGGAAGGGCGAGTATCATGTGTTCTATTTGCTCAATAACTCAGGCAACGCCGATATCGACTGGGAACATGCCGTCTCTAAAGACTTGGTCCACTGGCGCAACCTGCCTGCGGCCATCCTTCACGATCCCGCTGACAAGACCGGCCCCGAGGGCGGTTGCATGTTCACGGGGTCCATCATCGAACACAACGGAACATTTCATGCGTTTTATACCAGTTGGAATCCCGAGAATTCTGCCGGGCGTGAGTTTGTCTGTCATGCCACCAGCAAGGATCTCATCAGTTGGACCAAACAACCCAAAGACATGTTCGGACCTGACGGAACTCACTATGCGAATCACCGCGAGCGGGATTTTCGCGATCCGTGCGTGGTGTGGGATCCGGAACAAAAACAGTTTGTGATGTATGTCAACGCGAACCAACCCGGCAAAGGTGGATTTGTTTTCGGACACCTAACGTCACCGGACCTCAAGCAGTGGCAACAACATCCCGCTCTGGAAAACATCCCGGGCGATGAATGCCCAGACTTTTTTCAGTCCGGCGAGACCTACTACATGCATGGCTGCAATGTGTATGCCTTCGCAAAAAACGCAAGTGGACCCTGGAAATTCCCGTCATATAACAGGGTGGACCGACGCATGGCAGCGAAACGCGTGTTCGATGGCAAACGCCATGTCTGGTTCGGCGGCTGGCTCAACGGCCCCATGAGCATTCCACGTGAAGTTTACGAGGGACCCGATGGTTTGCTGTTCATGAAACCCGTGCCGGAAGTGGTGAGCATTTTCAGTGAATCAGCCCTTTCGATTTCTAACATACTGCTAGAGCCGGGCATTGCTGTGACCAAAGAGGTGCCGCAGGAATACCTGCTTGAAGCAACCGTCGATATGTCCAAGGGGCGCGAGTTTGGCTTGAGCGTCCGAGGGGATGGAATCGCGGATGCCTGTCGCATCGTCTTGTCCGCCGAAAAAAGGTCGCTCATGACCCTTGGTGGGCAGTCGTTGGAATCACGGCCGCTGCCAATTGATTTCACCCGTCCGGTCTCGATTCAGGCGTTCATTCTGGGCGGCATCGCAGAAGTTTTTGTGAATTCTCAATATGCCGCCACCTTTTTCATTCGTCCGGCCGGACGCACACTGGGCCTTGAGTCTCGAGGGACTGTGGTGATCCGCAGCCTCCATGTTAGAACCACCGCC
>CAIKHZ010000154.1 GCA_903827375.1 Akkermansiaceae bacterium | reverse complement strand
GTCCTTGTGCACGGACAACGCGGCGATGATTGGTTTTGCGGCGCTGTTGCGGCATTTGGCCGGTGAGAGATCGCCCCTAAATGGTGATATATATCCTCATTTGCCCTTCCTCTGACGCCCTCAATCTGCCTCCTCCAACGGCCCTCAGCCTCCCGAAGGACATGCCCCCGGGAACGCCGAGCCCCAGCTCGGCGAGAACCCGCTTTACAGGCCAAGTTCCTTATGTCCACACCCTTAGCCAGCGCCGGGTTCTGGTGCTGATAGGGAACGGCACTTGCCCACATCGGCGCTGTGGATTGCGACAGGACGCCGCAACCTGCCGACGTCCTCGCATGGTGTCCGATCCATGAGCACTAAACAAACGGGCCTAGGGCGGGCTGGCCCAGGCGCATTTGGCCCAAGCGTCCATGGCGTCATATTTATCCTGCCAGGTGGTGTACATCGCGCCTTGGATTCCAAGCAGATGCTTGGTGTTGTGGCGCCATGCGGCAATCTGTGAGCCGTCCTCGTCGCTATCGTAGTAGCCGGAAAGAATCTGTTTGAGGCCCAGATCAGCGAAGAATTGGCAGTTTTTCCCTAGCAATGAGCCATACCAATTGACGATGCCCACATCCTTGTCCAAACCTTTCCACGACCCCTTAAGCGAACCATTCACCGCGTAGAAGTGATCCACCGCGTTGTGCAGAGGGTCAAACATATCGCTCCAAACCCAGATGCCGGCATCCGGCCGGATACCCCGGATGATTTGGGCCGCCTGATGCACGTTCCCAGCCAATAACTCGCCGGGCGTCAGATGCTTGCTTTGGCACAGCGCACACTGGTTTATCACCCGCAACTCGTCGTGCGACATCAGAAATGCCGCCGGATGCACCAGCTCATTGATGCGCTTCACATCCGCCTCCCACTCAGTGAAAATTTTCGGTTCGCTGAGGCAACTTGTGAGCCGGTCTTCGTACACAATGATGGGATGATAGTAGCTGACCCGCAGCCGCTCCCCATCCTTGATGCGGGTGTTAGGTGCCAGCTTAATCGGCGGCTGTTCGTGATAGGCCCGCCATGGATGCAACTGCGGATCGACGATCCTAACAAAATCCCGACCTTCCTCGTAGGCCATCCCATTTTCGCCGCGCAGAGCGACCGGGCAGCCGGGTCGGCGGAGCACATTGACGAGGCCGATTTCTTCCACGCTGAGGTCGTCCCACCACATTTTGCCATTTTTGCCATTCCAAGATCCGAGATAGAGGTTGGCAGTGCTGCATTCCATGCTGTTAAAAACGATATCATAATGTTTCCAATCTTGGGTTTGATCGATGTGAACGGTTTGGAAACTCAGCGAGTTCGACCCATCGGTCTTGAGAACCTTCACCTCGGCATCGGCTGGCGTCAGGTCTTGCGACTTGAGCCAGAATGAGATGCGGTATTGGCGCCATGGCTGTAGCTTGATTGGCTGCATGATGCGGCAGTGGAACGCCGGGTTCTTGGCAATATTCTCCATGCGCAGCGAAGCCACACCTCCATGCTTGATCTCCCGATCGGCAAACGTCGTCACCCCCTCGTCATCTTGAAATGCCCAATTTTTGAAATGGTTACCTACAAACTCCTCGAAATCAGCGTTCACCACTCGTGTTGGGTTGTCCGCAACCAAAGTGGCCTTGCCGCCCTGCACCACGAACAGCGCATCCTTCACCGCCAAGCCCTCGACGCAGTTGTGATCGTGGCTGCCGCCCATGACAATGGCGATGAGCTCCAGCCCGTTGAGCTTGGCGGCCTGGCGCAATTCCGCTGCTTTTGATTCCGCAAGGTCACAACTGAATGCCACCCCGTTGTAGCCAGCGGCCTTGGCACGGGCAAAGCGCTCGATCACCCGGTCCACTTCCTTCGGATCCTTCATATCCCGCCAGATGAACAGCCAGTGTTTCTGCAACGGCCCGGAGGCACTAGCCTGCGTCACCGGCCCGACTGGCGGCGAGGCCGCATCCACACCGCAGGGCATCAGCGCCATCCAAATGACCAGAGCCACTGCCTTTGTCAGAACATTTTTACCTTTCATTTCATCTACCTTTCATCGGTTGTTGGTTGTTTCACTCGCGGCCCGGCTGAGGAGTCGGTGATTCAGCCGCCTCGTTGGCGGGCACCGGCGTGGGCTCCTTCAGCTGCCCGCTAGGCAGTAGCATCAGGCAAAGATAGACGATGACGGTGGCCGGAATGGCCCCCAGCGCCAGCCCGACCGGTGAAATGCCATATTTAAAAAACCGTGCCAGCAGGCTTTGACCCGCAGGATTTGGCGCATTGGCGATCACCGTCAAACCACCACCCACCACCGCGCCTGCCACCACTGCGTACTTGGCCGTGGCGGATATCTCCCCAGCCTGCGCCGCCAGATAGGTAATGGCCGCGTTATCATTGAAGGCCGTCAATAAGCTCGCTCCTAACATCAAGGCCTGCTCGCGCAGGTTCATGATGATCGGCTCGATCCACCAGCCCTGGCACCCCCCGTGAATCACTAAACCCGCTAGAAAGAAGCCGACCAATATCGGGCTGCGCAAGGCGACGGCATTTTGGTGATGGCGGGTGGCAGTTACGAACGCGATGAAGAACAAGAATCCGCCAACGAACAATACCGGATAGTGTGCGGCATAGACGGTCCAAGCAAGAAACCCCAGATGCACCCCCGTGACCCAAAACGGAATCGGCGTTTCACGTTGCACCCATGGCGTGACCACCGCGCTGCCACCAGCAATAAGTGGCGGAGCGGCCCCGAGCTGGCGCAATTCCCTGCGAAAACATAGGAAATAACAAAAGCTCGACAAGGCAACCCCGACCAAGGCTTTCCAACCAAAATGCAGCAACATGTAGGGGGTGTCCCAACCCCATCTACCGGCCACCATCAGCACCGGCGGCGCAGCGAAACTGGTCAGCGTGCCGCCAACTGATATGTTCACAAATAACAACCCAAGCGTGGCATACGCCAACCGTGGCGATGGCTTGAGCGGAAAAAACCGCTTCGCCAGCAGCAGTGCCGCAATGGTCATGGCCGCCGGCTCGGTGATGAACGAGCCCAGCACGGGTGCCAGGGTCAACACGCTCAGCCACCAGGCAACGGGACGGCCTCGGCCCAGCCCTGCGGCTAACGCCAGCAACTGCTCGGCCGCCCGCAGCACCGGGCGGCTGGCGGCTAGCGCCATGATGACCACCACGAACAACGGTTCGGTGAAGCGGCAGTCCTCGCTGAGGTAATTTTTGAAATCGAGCCAGCTATAATAATGGGTGGCGGCCGCAGCCAATACGATGACCCACAGCCCGAACACCACCTCCACCTCGCCTAAAAAGTGCATCAGCGTGCCCAAAAACGACACTTCCTCGATGAGCTCCGGCTGCGGCCCGTCCACTGGCTTGCGGCGTTGCAACTCCACCCGATGGCGCTGCTCAAACTGCAGCGCCAGGCGGGTGAAAAATCCACAGGCGAACGTGTGAAGGATCGCCAACAGGAAGATCCCACTGGCCACCAAATTAAACGGTGCCACCACCGTCCGCGCCTTGAGCACCTCCAACAATCCGCCGTCCACCGGCTCATACGTCTGCAATGGCTTGGGAAACGCCGCATGGGGCAGCGCTTGACCAGTGTCCGCCTGATAGGCCGGATCGGGTTCGTTGCCGCCCATCACCCGATGGCAAAACAGCAACAGCAAAACTGCTACAATGGCAAATAGTGGACGCGGCATGGAGTGGTCGATAGGCCAGTTTTATGCCACATCCCAGCCCCTGGCAAGGTCCGGTTTCCGTCTCACGGCTAAGGTTGCGACGAAAACTATAACGGATGCCCCCAATTCATGGAGGCATCCAATTCAAAAAATCCAGCATGCAGGCTCAACCTGCGTGCTTCATGCCTCCGCTGTTTCTGCGTTGGCAGCCTCCTCGGCTGCAACCTCCTCAACAGGGGTCTCCTCAACTGCAGTTTCCTCAACTGCGGTCTCAAGGCCGGTATCAAGCGCCACTTCAGCCTCCGTTGCCTTGGTCACTTTCTTGGCGACTTTCTTGGCTGGAGCCTTTTTCGCAACCTTCTTGGCGGCGGTTTTTTTCGTGGAGGAAGACTTGGCGTCGGTGGATTTGCTTGAAACCGCCTTGTGTTTCGCGGTTCCGCCAAGCTTCGCCTGCTCGTGCTTGCGCTTCAAATAATCCGCACGTCGACGGCGTTTGATGATTTTATTCGATTGTTGGCCCATGGTTGGTGACCACCGGGGTACTCGCAAATCTCGCGACGGGCAAGCGCAAAACGTAAAAGAGTTTGCCCACGGCTGCTTTCGCATTCGACAAGGCCCCTGCCCCTGTCCCAAATTCCGGTCCCATGGCAGGCCTCATCATCGCACCCCGCGCACGCATTTTCCACGGTCACGAGTGGATTTACTCCACCGAGATCAAGAAAACCTTTGGCGACCCTCAACCCGGCGACGTCATCACCCTCAAGGATTTTCGCGACCGCCCGCTCGGCTCAGCCATCTACAATCCGCAGTCCCAGATTGTCGCACGACGGTTCTCACGCCGCCGCCAAGACCTCGATTTGGACTTTTTCACCCGCCGCATCCGCCAAGCCATCGAGCACCGCCGCCGCTGTGGCCTCGATGAATCCCTCTGCCGCCTCGTCTGGAGCGAATCCGATGGCCTGCCCGGCCTAGTCATCGATCGCTACGGCCCCCACATCTCCGTCCAAACGCTCACCCTCGCCATGGACCTCCGCCGCGAGCTCATCCGCGACGCCCTCATCACCCTGCTCGCCCCAGCCTCCATCGTCCTGCGCAATGATTCCCCGTTCCGCAAAGCCGAGGGCATGGAACCAGGCATCGAAATGCTCTACCGCGAAAACCCCGGGCCCTTCGTCGTCCGATCCAACGACCTCGATTTCGAAATCGACCTCTACGACGGCCAGAAAACCGGCCTCTACCTCGACCAACTCCAGTCCCACGCCGATGTCGCCCGCCTCGCCAAAGGGAAGCGCGTGCTCGATTGCTTCACCAATCAGGGCGGCTTCGCCCTCGCCTGCGCCAAGGCTGGTGCCGCCAAGGTGACCGCCGTGGACGTCTCCGCCAGCGCCTGCGAGGCCGCCCGGCACAACGCCAGTCTCAACGGCCTGGAAATCGAGGTGCTCGAACACAATGTTTTCGATTTTCTCAAGCACGCCAAGCCGGACTACGACCTCATCATCTTGGATCCGCCCAGCTTCACCCGCAACAAAAAGACGCTCATGGACGCCATGCGCGGCTACAAGGAAATCCACCTGCGCTCACTCAAGTTGCTAGATAAGGGCGGCATCCTCTCCACCTTCTGTTGCTCCCATCACGCATCCCGCGAATTGTTCCTCGAAAACCTTGTGGACGCCTCAGTCGATGCCAAAAAATCCCTCCGCCTCGTCTCAGAGCACTCCCAGCGCGCCGATCACCCGGTCCTGATCTCCATCCCTGAAACCAGCTACTTGAAAGGCTTCACCGCCGAAGTCATCGCTGCAAGGTAGGCGCAACATCCGATGCGTGGTAAAATACCCGCATTGCGATGATTCGTCGCGAACCACCCCTCCAAACACAACCGCAACTTGCCGCACATACCACGGGGCGCTCCCGTGTTCGCCAATTCTTCCCCATGCTTCCCGTTTTTGAAATTGCCGATGCGCTGCGTGCCGCCATCCGTGGCAATGCTCGCCCTCGGGTATTGCTCAAAGCGCCTACCGGGTCGGGCAAGAGCACCTCCGTTCCCGGCATGCTGCTCGACGCGGGCCTCAGGGGCCGCATCCTCGTCGTCGAACCGCGGCGGATGGCAGCGCGGCTGCTGGCCGGCTGGGTCGCCAAACAACGCGGATCGCCACTCGGCCAGGACGTGGGCTACGCAGTGCGCTTCGACAGCCGTTACCGCGACGACACGCGTATCATCTATCTGACCGACGGGGTCTTCCAGCGCTGGCTGCAGGACGATCCGCAATTGCGCGGGGTAGGCGCGGTCGTGTTTGACGAATTTCACGAACGGCGACTGGCGGTGGACATGGCGCTGGCCCGTTGCCTGAACTTGCAGGACGGCCCAAGGCCCGAACTGCGGGTGGTGGTCATGTCGGCCACTTTGGAAACCGCCGGGTTGGCGGAGTTTCTAACACCAGTGTGTGCGCTGGAAGCCGGTGGCCGCGTCCATCCGGTGGAAATCCTCTACCGCCCGGAACGCCCAGCCACCCATGACCGGCGGGGCGGTCCGCCGCGTGAAGTGCCCGTTTGGGAGCGCATGGCCGGGGTTTGCCGGGAGGCGATGGAGCTGGATGACGTGGGTGACATTTTGATGTTTCTGCCGGGCACCCATGAAATTCGGAGGACTATCGAGTTGTTAGAAAATGGGTCCATTGCCCGTGGGTGGGACGTCTATCCATTGCACAGCACTTTGCCGCCGGCCGCCCAGGAGGCGGCGATCACGCCCGGCCTGCGGCCGAAGATCATCGTGGCCACCAACGTCGCGGAAACCTCGATCACCATCGAAGGCGTGCGCACCGTGATCGATTCCGGGCTGGCCCGCATCGCCGCCTTCGAGCCGCGGCGCGGCATCAACACACTGCTCATCAAAAAAATCTCGCGGGCAGCCGCCGAGCAACGCGCCGGACGTGCCGGGCGCACCGCACCCGGCCGCTGCTTCCGTCTGTGGAGCCAACCTGAACAGGCGCGTCGCGCCGAGTTTGAGGCCCCGGAAATCCATCGCGTCGATCTATCAGAGGCGGCTCTCCTGCTCAAAACTGCCGGAGTGCAGGATTTGCGGGGGTTCCGCTGGCTCGATGCTCCCGGTGAGGCGGCGCTGGCCCGCGCCGAGCACCTGCTCCACGACCTCGGCGCGCTCGACGCGGCGGGCGAGCCCACCGGCGAAGGCCTCCAAATGGCCGCACTGCCGCTGGAGCCGCGGTTTTCGCGATTGATGCTAGCCGGCTACGAGCACGGTTGTGTGAGTGAGACGGCCTTCATCGCCGCCGCGGTGCAGGGCGAAGGGATATTCTCGGGCAAACCCGGCAGCGCCGGACGCAAGGATTTCCTTTATCCGGAGGACGGCTCCGACTTTGCCGGCGAGTGGCGTGCCTTTGATTCCGCCCAAGCCGTCAACTTTGATGCAGCCCGCTGCGCCCCGATGGGCATCCTCGCCCGCGGCGCACGGGAAACCGCTCAAGGATTCGAGCGACTCCTCGCCCTCGCCAAACGCTTCGGCTGGCACTGCCACCCCATCGATTTTCACGCCCACCGTGAAAACGTCGGCAAGGCCATGCTCGCCGCCTTCAGCGACCACCTCGCCATCCGCTCCAGCCAAAGCACACTCGCCTGCCGCTTGGTGGGCAACCGCCGCGGCAAGCTCGACGACGAGTCGTGCGTTAAAAACGCCCCGGCCTTTGTCGCCGCCGAGATCACCGAGGTGGAGGCCCGCGAGGTCATCGTCCACCTGCGCCGCGCCACCGGCATCGATCCCGCCTGGCTCGCCGAGTTGTTTCCGGCGGACCTAACGATAACAAACGGGGCTGCCTATGATGAGCCACGCAAGCGGGTGGTGGCCCGCAAAGAGACACGATTTCGCGATTTGGTCATCGAGGCCAAGGAGTGCGATCACGGCGTTAACTTGGATCAAGCGGCAGAATTGCTCGCCGCCCGCGTCATCTCCGGCGAACTCACCCTCAAAAATTGGGACCACGCAGTCGAGCAATGGACCGCTCGCTTGGCCTCATTGGGCCGCTGGATGCCCGAACTCGGCATGCCTGGGTGGTCGGACGACGACCGCTGTGCCGCGATCGCCCAAATATGCCACGGATCTGTTAGCTACAAGGAAATCAAGGAGGCCAACGTCTGGAGGGTCCTGCGCGAATGGCTCAGCGCGGCCCAGCGTGCGGCGCTGGATTCCTATTGCCCCGAACGCATCACTCTGCCTAACGGTCAATCCGCGAAAATCACCTATGCCGATGCCGCGGATCCGTTCATTGCCATCCGCGTATCTCACTTATTTGGTATTTGGAGCACGCCGACCCTCGCCAACGGGCGGGTCCCGTTGCTGGTGCACATTCTAACACCCGGCCAGAAACCCTGGCAGATGACCAAAGACCTCAACGGTTTCTGGCAAAGCGGCTATTCTCAGATGAAGAAGGAAGTCGCCGGCCGCTACCCGCGCCACCCTTGGCCCGACGATCCGAAAGCCTGGCTGAAGGAGAAGACCCAAGACCACAAGACCCAAGACTCAAGATGAATCTTCTGAGTCATTCCACTGAGCTCACGCCGAAATCCTCTTCCCCTCTCGTCTGATTTGAGACTCCATCTCGCTAAAGTTTAAGTGACTGCCAACTCCATACACGCCCCGGATTCCGGGCTTCTGTCTCTCCTCTTCCATCTTCTCCAAATAACCGACAAATCCCCCCATGTGGCGCTTACTGATGATATTTTCGATTCTTCCGATCGGTGCGGCCCTGTTGCTGCGCTGGTGGTTTGGCACTCGTGTGCTGGCAGCCTTGGGCGGACGGCCCTGCCGCTGCGACCAGGCCCGCTGGGACCGCGCCGTTGGCACCAGCGCGCTGTTGCCCGCCAGCCAGGACGCGCCAGCGGGTGAGTTTGGCGAGCGCTTGCGCCTTGCCGCCCTGGCCCAATGGCAGCGGGATGACCCGAAGCGTGCCGCCGCCCGTGAATCCAGCCGCCGCTTCGGTCTGGCGGTGCCACCGTTCAGTGCGATGGTGGCGGTGTTTGCGATGATCCTGGCTAAGATCCCGGTGGTCGGCGCTATCGCAATTTTCATCGCGGCCACGGCGTTGGCCACGGCATTTGGCTTGCTCACACTCGGTGAGGAATTGCGTGCCATCAGCCGCGTCGCTCGGGCTCTGCGCGAGTCCCGTGCCTTCATCCGCAGCGACGACGAGGACGCGGTGATCCAAGCCGCCATTGCCCGTGCCTGGTGCGAGACACTCCCTCGGGTGCTGCAAATGCTCTGAGGGCAAACCCCAGGCCAGCGACTCGTCCCCACAAGAAATACGTGACGATTTCCCTATCAAAGGCGGCGGATCCGGCAACGGTTCCGACTTGCGGCTTGCGGCGAACCCGGCAGACTCGGCGGCGTGAACTCAACTCCTTTGGGATTTTTTGATTCTGGTGTCGGTGGCCTCACCGTGGTGCGCGCCGTCCAGGAACTCATGCCCGCCGAAAATATCCTCTACCTCGGCGATACCGCCCGCCTGCCTTATGGCTCAAAAAGCCCGGAAACCATCCGCCAGTTCGCCGACGAAGATGTGCGCTTCCTGCTGGCCCACGGCGTCAAGGCTGTGGTCGTCGCCTGCAATACCGCCAGTGCTCACGCCTTGCCACGCCTCCGAGAGCACTACCGCGTGCCCATCCTCGGCGTCATCGAGGCCGGCGTGGAGGATGCCCTTGCCGACCCCAAGGCCGAGCGCATCGGCATCATCGCCACCCGCGGCACCATCAGCTCGCATGCCTATCAACATGCTCTGGCCCAGCGCCGCACCGGCCTGATGATCCACGGTCAAGCCGCACCTCTGCTCGTGCCGCTGATTGAGGAAAACTGGATTGAGCACCCGGCCACCCGCCAAATCCTTCAGGTCTATCTGGATCCGCTGGTTGACAAGGGGATCGACACCCTGATGCTCGCCTGCACCCATTACCCCTTGCTCATTCCAATCCTCAAGACATTGTTGCCGCCCGGCGTCCGCTTGGTGGACTCCGCCACCACCTGCGCCGAACACCTGAAACGGGAACTGACCCGCCTCGACCTGCTAGCCCCAGCGGACCAAACCGGCAGCTTGGAGCTTTATCTAACTGACTTGTCCGAACAGTTCGAGCAACTGGCCCGGCAATTCCTCAAAAAATCCCCTGGCCGGATTCGCCGCGCACAACTGGGCGGGTGAGCGGCCCCGCACCATCTATCACCAACGCCACTGCATGGTCGAAATGCCAGGACCTGCTCGCCCGTCCTCAAATCCTCTCGTTCAATGAACCGGTTGGAATAATCTCACAAACTGCCGATTCCTTAACGCTCCCAGCGACCTCGTGATGATGGAGCGTGGCAATGGGTTGTCGGCGGCAAACATTAAGGGACTTCTATCAAATCCATAATCTACAGATACGCGCGGCTAGGGATTCTACTTCTACTTGTCAGCTTGCAACCGTGACGGCATTTACCCGAATTGGGGGAAATTGTGCGCGCAACCGGCTGGGGCGTTCACCCCATTGCGACCGGGGGCGTGTTGCGCGATAACCACCAGATGTGGAATGGAAAAATGACTGAGCCGATAACTACAACCAATAATACCAAAAGCACCAACTGCTCAGTCGCTAGACCTATAGGTTGTGGAGGCTTCCTCCGCTTGTTTGCAAATTGTACCCCGAGAGATGGACGACAGGTTAAGCCCGCTTATGCTCCAATTGTGAAATCTATGACATCCTGTATTTTCGCTTGTTGGCTCGTTGCGATGGCATTTTCAGCGCTTCACGCCGCACCGCTGCGGGTACTGGCCATTGGCGACAGCATGACCGAGGAATACGCCTTCGAATTGCCATTCAGCGCGCCGGATTCCAATCCGACTAACGCCAATATCGATAATTTCAAAAAGCGCACCCGCAAGGAGGGCGAGGCTCGGACAGCTGCGCAAATGGCCTCGCTCTTCCATGAATTGCTGCCTGTCATTGACAACCTCGAACGGGCGCTGGCCTCCGGCGCATCTCCCGGTTCCCAGCAAATTCATCAGGGGGTAGCAATGACGTTGCAACAACTTCGCCTATTGCTAAACAAACACGGCATAGTAACAGAGGAGTGCATCGGCCAGATGTTTGACCCGCACCGGCATGAAGCGATTTCCCAGCGCTACGATCCGTCTCAGGGCGATCACATAATTCTCGAGGTCCTTCAGCGAGGTTACTGGCAAGGCGAAAGGATCCTTAGACCTGCAAGAGTGGTCGTTAATGACCTGACATCAGCGCTATCCGCGCAATCAGCGGTTAAAAATTCTTTGGATTAGTTTGACCGCTGATTTCGCGGATAAGACGGAATGAAGAGGTTTCATTTCTTAACCTGACGTTTTCCATGCATACTCGCAGCGAGTGATCATTCTTCAGCGGTGGCCAAGGGCCGATGAATGCGTGCTTATGACCGACCACACAACAACCAGCAACAGCAGTTCTACCCACACGCGGCGACGTACCTTTTTGCTAGCAACTGGTCCGATTCCTGCGGGCCGCCTCAGCCAAAATCAGTCATCCAGGAAGTCGCATATGCTAGATGTCATGGATTTGCTTGGGAGGGAAGGAGGCGCGCAGGGCATTGAGCACGGCCAGCACGTCGATGATTTCCTGCATGATGGCACCGCTTACCGGGCCTAAATGACCGGTGGCGGCGAACGCCATGCCGATGACACTCAGCACCATGCCACCCACGGCGCTCTGGAGCGCAATGATCCTCATCCGGCGGCTGATATGCATGAACTCGTCCACCTTCTCGAGGGAGTTGTCCATGATCACAACACCCGCCGCTTCTGCTGTGACGTCGCTATTCTGTCCGATGGCCATGCCAACTGTTGCTGCCATCATGGCCGGGGCGTCATTGATTCCATCACCGACATAGAGGGTTTTCGCTTTAGCGGTTTCCTCACGGACGATGGCGAGTTTCTCTTCAGGCTTTTTTTGCGCATGAATGACCGTAATGCCCACCTGATCAGCTAGGTATTGCACCTCTGACTCGCGGTCACCCGACACAAGCATCACGCGGGCGAATTGATGCTTCGGCCCCAAGTGACTCACAAAGCCGCAGCTCTCTGCGCGCGGGGCATCGCGAAAGCGCAGGGCTGCGGCATAACGCTGGCCAATCACAACCACGCATTCGAGCCCACCAGCGACCGGCGGGAGTTGATCCGAGCCCACCACATTGAGAGCCGCCAATTGGTCCCGGCTGATGACCTGCACCGGGCGGCCGGAGACGGTACCGCGCAACCCCTGGCCGGGAGGTTCTCCCACATCGCTGGCCTCCGGCAGTTTAATACCGGCCTCCTTCGCCGCTTCAATAATGGCGCGCGCCAAGGGATGTTTTGAATATCGTTCCAGGCCCGCCACGAGTGTTAGAACTTCTTTCTGATCAAAACTTTGGGCGATGATCTGTTCTGTCAACTTTGGCTCGCCGTAGGTGAGTGTCCCTGTTTTGTCAAAGATCGCAGTCCGGCAGCCGGTAATCTGCTCTAGCACCACAGGACTCTTTACAATGATTGCGCGTCGGGCACAGAGCGAAATCGACCCCATGATGGCAATGGGAATTGCGAGCAGCAGGGGGCAAGGCGTAGCAATGACCAACACCGCCAGAAAGCGAAGCGAATCCCCACCGATCACCCAAGCTAACACGGCAACCGTCAAGGCCACCGGCGTGTAAATGGCTCCCAGTTGATCACCGAGTCGCTGCAGCTGGGGGCGCTTACTTTCGGATTCGCGCATCACCTCCATGATTTTGGCATAGCGCGAATCAGCGGCGACCTTGGTTACACGAATGGTCAAAGCCGAGTCTCCGTTGATCGCGCCCGAAATCACCGTCGAGCCGGAAGTTTTAGAAATTTGGAAAGGTTCGCCTGTCAGGTACGATTCGTCCATCATGCCATGGCCTTCGGTCACCACGCCATCCACGGGGCAGATGTCATGCGGATAGATCACAAGTGTGTCGTCCACGGCCACCTCCTGCAGCGCCACGTCGTTGATTTCAGAGGCCTGTTTCCGATGTGCGGTCGATGGCATCCGCTTGGCCAGCGCGGCCAGCACCGAGGAGGCGCTCCGCAACGCGTATCTCTCCAACGCTTCACCTCCGGCGAGCATCAGCACAATGATGGAACCCGCTAAATATTCGCTAAGGACAACAGATGTGATGATAGAGATTCCACCCAAGAGATCAGAACCGAATTCACGTTTGAGAATCTTCCAGAGCAAGTCGTAAAGCAGCGGCAGACCCCCGAGTATAAGCGTAACCAACAAGGGAATCTGATAGGTTCCAGCAGGCGAATGGAAGCCATAGCGAAGACCCAAATGCGACAAGATTGCCACAATGGAGAATGCCGCAATCATCGCCGACTTGTG
>CAIKHZ010000153.1 GCA_903827375.1 Akkermansiaceae bacterium | reverse complement strand
CAGTTGCGATTTTTGAGTTCATGCCACCCGAAACCATCAAAAACACGCCGCTTTGTCTAGCCCAAAGTGGTTTCCCTTACTCTCATAAGCGCTGAAGAGGGGTAGAAGAAAACACCATGGATTTGTGATAGAACATGGGCGGTTTTGAATTGGCATTCCGTCAGAAGCATGCTGGTCAAAATCCCCACCCGCAACGGATGTATGCTCACCGCTTGCGCAATGACGCCGCGACTGCGGCCCAACCCCCGCCCGTCTAGCAAACCCTCCGCCTCCAAACTCTGCAGCGCGCGCCGAACCGTGTGCCGCGAGACATCCAACTCCACCGCCAAGCGCGCCACCCCCGGCAAGCACTCGCTCCAACGCCCCTCACGAATGCCTTCACGCAGCTGCGCAGCAACTAATTCAGGCACCGTTGGCCTCAGAATCCGGTTCATGGAACTCAAATTAGTCCTAAGTTAGACCGGCGTCGAGAATAATACTTTCTTTATCCTAACATTCCGAGGAACCCTCTTCATCAGACCAAACTAGTTCCCAGTTAGGGCTAGTGCCAAAAAAGAAATGGCTTTGTTTGCCAGCGGCATGCCTCAAAAACGCATTTGCCCAGATTGATCGGTGGCGTGCTCCTTCGTGATCGCGATGCCGGTAAAGATATGGAATCAGCAACCTAACAAAAAAATGAGAATACAGAAGAGAGACCAACAAACAAAATCGAAGATGCGATCCCTCGCTTTGGCGATGGGCATGGCGGCAAGCGGGGTATTTCTAACGGGATTTTCGCAAGCAGGCACATCACTCACCTGGAACCTGGCAATCGATGGAGCGTGGGATAGCGCCACCGCCAATTGGACCACAGATGGGGGTTCCACCACCACCACCTTCGCCTCCGATGGCACCGAGGATGCGTTGTTTGCCGCTGGCACCGCCGGCCACAGGATCACTATCTCCCCCAGCATGTCGCCGGCATCCACCACCGTGAGCGGCGGCGACTATACCTTTAGCGGCAATCCGATCAGTTCGGGCTCGCTGATCAAGTCCGGAACCGGCACACTAAGCCTTGAAGTCACACCGGCCAACTTCAGCAGCATCGCAGTCAATGGCGGCACCCTGTATTTGCACGCCGCCGACAAGTTCGCTGCCAACGGCGCGTCCTTTAACATGGGCACTGTGACGGTTGAAAGCGGAGCTTCGATCCGTGGGGAGAGGGCGAACATGACGGGCAGCCTCACCTTAAACGGCGGGACGTATGCGGAAAACAACGGCTTCGGAGGAAGCTGGACTGGACCAGTCGTTTTGACTGCCAACTCCATCATCTCTGGCGGCTACAACCAATCACTCGTTGGTGTTGTGACCGGCCCCGGCGGCCTGACTCACACCGGTGGCGGCACCCTCATCCTCAACGGCATCAGCGACTACACCGGCAAGACGGTCGTCCAGAGCGGCGGGTTGAATTACCAGAAACCTCTGTCCAATGCCGGCGTCGCCGGCCCATTGGGCGCGCCACCAGCCGGCCCCGACTCAGTCATTGACCTCTACCCAGGCACCACGTTTGTTTATGGCGGACCCCAAGGCTCCATGTCTCCTCCTCTGGTTTCCACCGACCGCATCATCAACCTCGCTGGCTCCGGATCCGGGACAGTGACACTCAACGGCAGCAATGTGAACGACACCGGGTTCCGATTTGGCGGGATTAGCGCCACGGGAACCGGGACCAGGACCTTACTGATCAATTGCAGAGGTGACCGTCCGGTTTACACCTACACGAGCGGCATCCCGGATATGTCCGATAGCAGCCAAGTCTCGCTGACATGCACCTGGAGTTCCGGCAGTTCCAGTTCTAACGGTCTAATCAACCTTCAGGGCATCAATACTTTCACCGGGCCAATGACTCTTAACGGCGGGGGCAACGGAGGTCCGGGGACCTTCCTGATTGGCGGCTCGGCCAGCAATTCCAGCACCATCGCCACTGGTGGCACGGCGGTGTTAGGCAACGGCACCTACGCGGGCAACATCACCTTCACTGCGAGTCCGGCCACTGTGCTGCTCAACTACGCCAGTGGAGTCGATCAGACCTTGTCGGGCATCATTTCCGGACCCGGCGCCCTGACCGTGAGCGGAACCGGCATCCTGACCCTAGCAGGAACTAACACCTATTCCGGCAACACCACCGTCATCAGCGGCAGCACACTGGTAATCGACTCCGCCGGCGCATTGACCTTCAAACCTACCAGCAGCACTGCCTGCAACAAGCTAACCGGTGCCGGCACCGCCACGTTGAATGGCGCGTTTAATATCGACACCTCCGGCGTCACCTCAGCCATCGCTTCCTGGACCGTGGTCGATATCACCAATAAGACCTATGGATCTAGCTTTTCCTTGACCGGCTTCAGCGGGTCCGGCGGCGTGTGGACGAACGTGATTGGATTCACCACCTGGACCTTCAGCCAGGCGAGTGGCGTGCTCAGCGTCAATACCCTGTCAACGATCACGGCCTTTGGCATTCCCGGACATAACGGTGCCATTGTGCAAGGTTCGTCAGGGACCATCGCCCTGTCGGTGCCCTTTGGAACGGATTTGTCAACCCTCGCGCCGACCTTCACGGCGACATCCGGGACAGTTGCGGTCAATGGCGTCACGGTGAGCAGCGGCTCGGCCCCCACACCGGGCTTTTCCGTGAACAACCCGACGACCTACACCGTCACTGATGGTGCCGCGGTCAATTCCTATGTTGTTACGGTCACTGTGGCACCGGCTCCTCCAGCCGGCCTGGGCGTGGATGCCGGGCTCGTCGCTTGGTATGATGCCTCACAACTCAGCGGCCTGAGCAACGGCAATTCGGTGGACGTCTGGGCAGACCTTTCCAGCTACGGGCACAAAGCGTCGCGTACGGCTGGCACCATGACCTATGCCACCAGCCAGGTCAATGGCCTGCCGACGGTGCAGTTCCGCAGCCAAGCGTATGCGAACATCACCGGCACCCTGTTCGCCAAGGAACAGTACATCGTATTCAAAAGCCCGACCGGCAACAGCTATAACGGCGACTGGGGTGCCATCCTAGGCGACGTCACCGATCAACATGGCTACATGATGGGCAACGGAACCAACTTCTGGAATGGCAATTACCCTGCGGCCGTGTCTCAAAACGGCACAGTCTTGGTCAATCCTTGGAACATCACCAACATGGGCACCTTCCTCATCTTGAAAATCGACGGTCTCTATCCTGATACCAATCCTCGCAGTTACAGTCTTGGCAATGCTTATGGCAACGGATCACCGCAGTATCACAATAACAACTTGGACGTGGCAGAAATCATCGCCTATGACCATGTGCTTACCGCCGAACAGGAACTCGCCCTAGGTGCCTACCTAACGGTCAAGTACAACATCACGGCTTCTACCTATCCGACCGGCCCGCAGGCAACCATCACCAGTTTCACATTCCCGACGAATGGAGACGCCAGCATCACCGGTACCACCATCACCAAGTATGTGCCCAACGGCACGACAGTGACGGCGCTGGCACCCACGTTCACCCTCTCCGCCGATGCCACCTGCGTTCCAGTTAGCGGTTCCACCCATAACTTCAGCACTCCCGTGCATTACCTCGTCACTGCCTCGGATAACACCACCAAGGACTATACCGTGACGGTCACCGTCCTGCCGCCCGGCCCGCCGGTGGGAGGTTTTGCCCGTTGGTTCGACGCCTCGGCGCTCGGCCTGGCGGATACCACCCCCGTCGCTCAGTGGAATGACAGCAGTGGCAATTCAGCCAACGCCACGGTGCCCAGCGGCAATGCCACACCGGTCTATGTTGCGAACTCAGGCATGGAAAGTGGTCTGGGCGCGATCTACTTTGCCAAAAATGGCGGTGCCGGCAACAGCGCGGCCTTCAAGTTCACAGAAGACACCACCATCCGCACCGTGTTCTCCGTGTTCAAGGGCAACAGCTTCCTGCTGACAGATACCTCACAATACCACTTCCACCGCAACACCGACGACAACGCGACCGACCCACTTTGGACCGGGCCAACCAGCGGCAACGTCACCGGTGGATCCACCTATGTGAATGGAGCCTTGGTAAATGGGAGCAGTTTCGCCATGCCCACAACCCTTCACGGCGGATTCAACCTGGTGGAAGTTCTCACCACCGGCAATGTGACGGCGGATTCCTTCAACAAGGACCGCTCCTATCACGCAGGCAATCAGTATCAGGCCGAGGTCATTATCTACGACCGCCTGCTATCCGAACAGGAGCGCTTGCAGGTAGAGGCCTATCTGACGAGCAAGTGGTTCACCGCCCCCGTAAGTGGCTATGCCAGTTGGGCGGCGCAGCACGTTGGCGGCCAGACGGCTGAGAAGGACTACAACCATGACGGGGTGCAGAACGGCATCGCCTATCTCATGGGCGCTACCGGTGTTGCCACCCTGCCGGGCATCGTGAATGGCAAGCTCGCCTGGCCGCACGACGCCACCGCCGTCGGCATCACATGGAAGGTCCAGACATCGCAGAACCTGCAGACTTGGACGGATGTGACGGCCGACGCCGTGGATGCCGACGGATTTGTGACCTACACCCTACCGAAGGTCACGACGGAACTGTTCGTGCGCTTGGAAGTGCTAGCACCCTAACTGATCCCCCCCCCCCGACCCGCTACAATCCCTAACCCCGGGGCCGCCGTTTCACCACGGCGGCCCCGCTTGTTGTTGAAATCTAACGAAACCATGCTGCCATCGCTCTCACGGACAGCCCGCTATTTCCTCTGCCGGGCACTGGCCTTGAGTCGCAACGCATTGAGAGCGATGAAGCCGCTGGCATCATCTTGGTTATAGGCAGCTTCCTGGCCGCCTTCCATGGTGGCGATGGCTTCCGAGTAGAGACTGTGAGGCGAGCGGCGGCCGGCATTGATGATATTGCCCTTGTAGAGCTTGACGCGCACCTCACCGGAAACCGTTTGCTGAGTGTGGCTCACCAGTGCCTGAATGGCCTCGCGCTCGGGGGCAAACCAGAACCCGTTATAGACGAGCTGGGCGTATTTAGGAATGAGTGTGTCCCGGACGTGCATCGCTTCGCGGTCCACGGTGAGCGCTTCGAGATCGCGATGCGCTGCTAACAAAATCGTTCCGCCCGGGGTTTCATAGATCCCGCGGGATTTCATTCCGACGAAACGGTTTTCGACGATATCGACGCGGCCGACGCCATGTTTGCCACCGAGGGCGTTGAGGACGCGCATGATTCCGTAGGGAGAAAGCAGGGTATAGCCGTCGCGTTCGCCAAGCACCTGAAAGTCCCCGAGGCTGGCAATGAGAGGAGCTAAACCATCGGACTGGAGACCAATGGCATCGCCCTTGGAGAAGAGGATTTGGACGTACTGAGGTTGGTCCGGGGCGTCCTCGGGCGAACTGGATAGAACATACATCTCCTTGTCGGCCGGAGTTGTGGCATCGTACCACGGGTCTTCCAGCATGCCGGCTTCAAACGAAATGTGCAGCAGGTTGCGATCCATCGAATACGGTTTTTTCATCGATGCCTTGATTGGGATCGCATTGGCTTCAGCGTAAGCGATCATTTCGGCACGGCCGGGAAATTGAGCGCGGAACGAGGCATCACGCCACGGGGCGATGCACTTGATTTGCGGGGCCAGGGTGGCGGCTGATAGTTCGAAGCGCACTTGGTCATTGCCCTTGCCGGTGGCCCCGTGGGCGATGGCGTCGGCACCTTCGGCCAGCGCCACATCGAGCATTCCCTTGGTGATGCAGGGACGCGCGATGGATGTGCCTAGCAGGTAGCGGCCCTCATAAATCGCGTTGGCCTGGAGCATCGGAAAAATGTAGTCGCGGGCAAATTCCTCCTTCAGATCGCCGAGGAAATACTTCGACGCCCCGGTGCTCAGTGCCTTTTGTTCCAGCCCGTCCAATTCATCGGCTTGCCCGACGTCGGCGCAATAGGCGAGAATCTCAGCAGAATACTTTTCCTTGAGCCACTTGAGCAGGACGGAGGTGTCGAGCCCCCCAGAATAGGCAACGAGAATTTTCATGTGGCGCAGAGGCAAGCAGGAAGCAGCCCGGCGGGCAAGCGGGAAGAAGGAAATTGGGCCAAAACTGGGATTGACGTGAAAATTGGCCTTAATTTTCAGGACATCACCAGCGCATCCAGCATGGCATAAAGTGCAGTATGAATCGCCGGAAGGTGGCTGCGGCCCGCGAGAATGTCCGCAGCCGACTGAATCTGCCCGGGTACCGGATCGGGCAGCGTGTCGTCCAGGAACGCGACGACGTCCGGCTCGTCCACCTCAATATGGAATTGCAATCCGATGACCCGGTTGCCAAAGGCGAATGCCTGGTGGTGGCAGGCCTGGCTGGTGGCTAGATGCACGGTGCCGGGTGGCAGGTCAAAGGTATCGCCGTGCCAGTGGAGCACGGTGAGTTCCTCTGGAAAATCGTGCATCGCGGGGATCGACCGTCGCGCGGCGGTGAAGCGCACCGGAAACCATCCGATTTCAAACGTGGCATTCTGATGGATTTTGGCTCCTAACACGTCGGCAATGAGTTGCGCCCCAAGGCAGACGCCGAGCACGATTTTGCCATTCTCAATGGCGCGCTTGATGAAAGGCTTTTCGGCGGTCAGCCATGGATGGTTGCGGTGCTCGTAGATGTTCATCGGCCCGCCCATGATCACCAGACAATCAAAGGCATCGTCGTTAGGCAAGGGATCGCCCCGATAGAGATGAGTGCCGCTGACGGCATGGCCGCGCTCTGCAGCCCAGTTAGCGATCCGTCCCAGGCCTTCACAACCCATGTGTTGGAGGTAATGAATCCTCATCGTCAGTCCTCGATCTCAACAATGAGATTGATCTCCACCGCCACATTCAACGGCAGCGCCGCCGCTCCCAGCGCGGTCCGTGAATGCCTGCCCTTGTCACCAAAAATTTCCACCAGCAATTCCGAGGCACCGTTGATCACTTGCGGATGTCCGTAAAAATCAGCCGCAGAATTTACAAAACCCGTGAGAGATACGATTTGCCTGACCTTGTCGAGCGAACCAATCGCATCCTGAATCACCGCAAGGCGGTTGAGGACAATCATTCGCGCACCCTCCTTGGCTTGCTCAATGGAAACATCACCAGGCACCTTGCCGATGACTTTGACGTCCCCATCAATCGGCAACCCACCGGATAAAAATAGCAGGTTGCCGCTGCGCACACAATTCACATAGGCCGCCACCGGAGTGGGCACCGCAGGAAGTACCAGACCCAGCGCAGCGAGTTTTTCAAGTATGAGGGACATGGATGTGGCCGAACCTGACAACCAGACACCGCAAAAGTCAAGATCAATGAGCGCTACATGCAGGGTATTAGCCACGCGCCTCACGGCATGGACAAGCCTCAGGGCATGGGCACGATTTTCCAACCATCGCTCTGGGTGAATTCGCGGGCGGCGAAACACCAGATGATCACCTTCTTTTTGGCAAGGTACGCTGGCTCCTTGCGGGCCTTGCGGTAAAGATTGACGCGAGCGGCGGTGGCACCGCTGCCGCGCACAGCCATCACCTCGGGGACGCTGCCCAACTCAACGCCAAGGTGGTCAGCCAAGCCGCCCCCCTTGGCCAGCATGTCGCCGCCGGAGTGGAAGATGAGGCAGTGGCTATCACCTAACAAAAGAACCGGCGATGCGGGATCTGATGCGGGAGGCTCGGTGGCACCGGCAGTTTTCAGCACGCCTTGGAAGGCAAGCTCCTCGCTGGTACCGGTCGGGGCCAAATCGCCCTGAATGGCAATCTTGGTTTCCGGACCGACAACGGGCGAGGCGGCGATCTTGCTAACAGCCGTTGGTGCCACCTCGCGGAGGTGCGCGGCGATGGCGCGGGCCAACACGGCGGTGGTGTGCGGTGTGAAATGCGAATCGGTCTTGCAATAAACCGGATCGCCGCCGGTGGCGGAGCGGGCGGCTTCGGCGGTTAGAGCGGGGCCGACATCCATGACATCGACACCCTGTTTCCCGAGTGCCTCGATAAACCTGCCGCTGGCCTTGGCATATCCCGCAGCAGCGGCCACGTCGGCAGGTGGAAACAATTGATCGGCGCGGATCAGGGACTTCTCCGGCACCGGCAGAAGCACCAGGTGGATGCCCTTGGCAGCCAGGGATTTGTTGAAATCGAGAATGGCAGGCAACGGATCGTTCTCACCGGTTAGGGCCGGGGCCTTCGCCGCTGTCGCCAGGTGCCGGAGTTCGGCAGGCAGGAAAAACCAACCGTCACGGCCGCTAACAGCACGCGCGGCGGCATCCGGGATGGCAGGTAAGGCGGGCAGGGCTGTGGCCACATTCTGGGCCTGTAGCGTCGGCAATAAAGCGAGGAGCAACGAAGCTAACAAAAAAACGCGGCGTCCTGCCGGTTGGGTGGCGGTGGTGTTGATAGGCTTGAATAGATTCATCAGCGGTAACTACGGGTGGTAGTTCAGTCTTCAATCGAAAAATCTGCAAGCCAGTTGACGGGTTCCATGATCAGGTCGCCGGGTGGCTCGCAACGCTGGTGACGTCCGAACTCCTCCTCCGCTGAACTCCACGAGCGCAGGTCCGCCCGAATCCGTTGGCCAGGCCGCAGGTTTGCAGCGGCCGTCCATACATGGTCCTTCATGACCAAACCATAGACGAGCGACTTGCGGCCGCTGAGTGCGGGTCCAGCCAGTGTCGTCATGTCATCTAACACAAAATAGCCAACGTACTCCTTGTACACCGTGGCGCTCGGGTGTGGCACGATTCCCATCTCGGTGATGGTGGCAGTCACTTGGCGGGACTCCTCGTCGGCGAGGTCCAGATAGAGTCCGTCAGATGGCTGAGGTGTGCCAAGATCATAATCAAAGTCGAGCCATCGGCCCTCGGTGATTTGAGTTGCCGAGAATTCCCAGACCACCACTTGCTTGCCGACGAGGCGGTCCTTGCCGGAGGCTAACTCGCGAGCCAACAAACCGCGCGTGGCCGACTCTCCATCACCATTGCGCAGGATCGCGTCCACCGGCCTGCCGAGTTGGGCAGCGAGGTGCTCGGCGAATCCCGCGTCCTGCCCCCAGCCCATGCTGGCGAGACTGAAAATGTTGCTGAAACTATCACCTAACAATAATATCGAGGACGCGCGGCTTGTCAGCCAGCGGATGCCCTTGGCACCGCGCACCTCCGCTATCTCGATCGGTTCCGCAGGAAAATAACGGGACCCGGCCGGCAACTGGAGCATGCGGGCTAGGTCGCCTTGGTTGGTGACCGTGCTAGGCACCAGCGTCGCTTGCGTGGTGCCACGGGTGGCCAACCCTTGGGCTGTTAGATAGCCGGCAAGGTCGGCCGCACATGTCTGCATGGCCGCGGGAGTCCAGTGGCTATCGGTTTTGAGATAGGCGATGCCGCGGTTAGCCGACTTGGCAGCCATCAGTGAGGGAGCCGGATCGAAAACCCTGACCCCGGCCTGCTCCACGGCAGCGCGCCACGCAGTGAAGCCATCGGGTTTCAAGCCCTCCGATGAGCGATAAGCCGGGCCTCCCAGATTCTCCGGTTGGATGCTCTGCTTTGGCCAGAGCGGTACTAACACCAAGGAAATTCCACGCTCGCGCAGGGCCGCCGCAAACCGGGTGATCGGTACCAGCGACGCACGGTAGCCTGCAGCCTTGGCCGGATTGGCGCGCGCTGACAGCGCTTCATCCTTGATTAGATCCTCGGCCGGGCGGGTCATAAAGCGCAGGCTTGGCCGATAGAACAGCCAGCCATCCTTGCCGGCCAGCACGTCGGTGCCGCCCTCACCACAAGCCACCAATAAACTCTGCACGCCGGGCTGGGTTGCCCGGACGAAGGGCGAGCGCTCATCCACCTGACGCTCGGTGCCCTTGATCCAATCGAGAACTTTGCGGTTCTCGGCAAAGAGAGGATTGAGCCAGTGGGGGATCACCGACGCGACGCGGATCCCCTTCCCCTGCGTTGCGTTTGCCACAGTGGCGGCTTTTCCTCCGGCAATGCCCGGCAAGGTTCGCAGGACGGGAAGGTCCCACAGCAACACCCCGTACAAAAAGGCGAGAAACAGCCCGACGAACACCACCGCATGCACCTTCCGAATCTCCGTGCGGCCGATTTCCTCCATTGCCATGCGCTCACCGCGCCCGATCATCGGTGACGGATTGGCAGCGTCAGGCGCAGAGCGAAGAGGATCCATGAGTTAGAAAATGAAGTAGATGAAAGGATTGTAACTTTGGCTAGAAAGCGTCACGGTTCCGAACAGCAACAGAGCTAACAACAGGCCAAGCTTCCACGGTTGCAGTTGACGGGTAAAATACCATGACTGGATCCCGAAAAACGCAATCCCTCCGGCAAGTGTCAGGCTGATCATGAGATAAGGCGTGCGGGTGGCCGCGCTCACCAGTGACAGATCCGGTCCGTGGCCCGGCCACAGGCTGGCGAAATAACGCAAGGTGCTCGGCAGGTCCGCCGCGCGGAATGGAATCCATAACAACGAAACACCTACAAATGTCAGCGGGCATTGCAGCCAGGCGGGAGGCCTGAATTGGCAGTGGCGCGTCCACAGCCGTTCGAGTGCCAACCAGGTGCCGTGTGCGCCGCCCCAGATGACAAAGTTCCAACTGGCGCCGTGCCAGAGGCCGCCCAAGAGCATGACGACGATCAGGTTGACATAGGTGCGACCGTCGCCCTTGCGGTTGCCTCCGAGAGGGATATACAGGTAATCGCGCAGCCACGTCGAAAGACTGATGTGCCAGCGCTGCCAGAAATCCGTTAAACTCATGGAGCGATACGGCGAGTCAAAATTCTTGATGAACACAAAGCCTAACATTAGGCCCAAACCCACCGCCATGTCCGAATAACCGCTGAAATCAAAGTAAATTTGGAAGGTGTAGGCGAACATGCCAGTCCAAGAGTCCAGTGTGCTGAGAGTGCCGCTATCGAAAGCGGTGTCGGCGATGCGGCCACAGGGATTGGCGAGCAAGACCTTTTTGCCCATGCCGAGTGAGAAAAAGGCCACGCCGCGGGCGAACTTGGCGAGTGTATGGGTGCGGTAGAGCAATTGGTCGGCGACGTCCTGGTAGCGGTTGATAGGCCCGGCGACCAACTGCGGGAATAGCGAGATAAAGCAGGCAAAATCCAGAAAGCTGCGCAGGGGTTTCGCATGGCCACGGTAAACATCGATGGCATAACTCATCGACTGGAACGTGTAGAAACTGATGCCCAGAGGCAGCACTACGTGAAGGAAATGCACCTGGCCTGTTCCGGCCCAACCGAGCGCCACGAATGCTCGAGCGAAATACTCCGCACCGAAATCAAAGTACTTGAAAAACCCAAGCATCGTCAGGTTGCTCGTCATGCTCACAACCAAGGCGAGCAACTGTCCGCGGCTGCGCGGACCACCCTCCACCAGCGTGAAATACTCGCCACCGCAGTTGCGCGGGTCGCCGCGTGCAATGGCTCGGCCGGCGAAAAAATCAATGGCGGTAGAAGTGAGCATCAACACCACAAACAAGGGATTGGCCCAGCCGTAAAAAGCATAGCTGAAAACCGTCAGCAACACCGAACGCCCGCCACGTGGACATGCGTAATAGGTCAACAGGACCAGCGGCAGAAAGACAAACAGGAAGATATGAGAACTAAAGACCATCGATCAAACCCCTCAATTCTTTACCCGATGTTTGGTGAAGGCTGAATCCAACATGCGGATGACGGGGGCTGCCCACGCGCTTGCCGCGGCAGTGTTGTAGTGGACGCCATCCGAGCCGCAGGCAGGCGTATAGTGTGTGAATTTCCGGGATTGAAAGGTATAGAATCCGCGCTTCTTGTTGGTGCTGCTGATCAAATACTCAACTTCATCCTGAACCCATTTGGGGAATTTCGAGGAATCCGGCGGAGCAATCCAGATGACCATGCGCGTCGAACTGCCGGGGCCGTACACGGCGTTGGCGAACGCCTCATAGATCTCCGCCAGCTGCGGCAATGAGCGCTTGCCCTCCCTGAGCACTGTGTCAAAATGATTGGTGCCGAGTTGCACGATAACAATCTGAGGGCGGTATCTTGCCATCAACGTCTCGATCTTCGGGGTGCTAATCGCGTTGGACCGGTGGCCACGCCCGGATTCATGGGTGATATGCGACATCGAGGTCGTCTCTCGGTAACCACAGGGCGAGACAAAATTCTTGTGTGAAGCGAGCCATTGCTCTGGCGAGGATCCGCATGATCCGTAAATGGCCACCCGATTGGGCCCGAGGTTTTGCAGCAGCCATGCCTCAATCAGATCGCCAAATGGCCCCACCGTCAGAGAGTCACCGATCATCAATACCTTGGAGGTGGGACCTAACGAATTGGAGGAGATCGCCCTGAAGGTAGAAGCACTGCTGCCTCCAGAAAACGATGTGGCCTGCTGGCCCTGAGCCACCGCAGGCGGATGGTACGCGGTAGCGCCGCGATCAGCACGGGTCGGCGGCACGCTTTGGCTCGGTGCCAAGGTGTCAGGCGATGCGCAACTGGCACACAACGCTGTTAGCAACAGCGGCAGGACAAGTGAAAGTTGGTTGCTAGATCCAGGCAGGACGTTCATTTGGAGTTATCTTGCTCAGTGCAGCCACATTCGGGACTATCAGGATGACGACCTATGTCTTGGGTTAACATAAAGGGAAAAAGCTCTGGCGTGCTGACGTCGTCGCGGCGATGAACCGTCGCCCACAGCGAGTCCTCCTCGATTTCCGCCAAGCTCAAGTCGAACTCCTTGGCCAATTTGTAGCGGGTCAGGTCCTGCTTGATATGTTTGATGTAAGCCGGGTGCATCACCAGCACCTGCTTTTCATCATACTTACCATCTAACACCTTCACCACATCGTACACGTAGCCGACGAGGAATTCTCCATAGGGGGCGAAGGTTTCCGGTTCTGGCACTTTCGTCACGGCCTTCAAGCGCAGGCGCAGCTGGACATCCCCCTCCTTGGCCTGCACAACCGGCGGCGAAAACTCGATGCTGCGCTTGGTGAGGACCTGCGCGGCTTCAATATCATTGGCTCCCAGATCCTGCGCGATCAAGCGGAAGGTGTCGTCGCCCCAATCGAGTGCCGCTTGCCCGAAAAAGTGCATCTTGTCCTTGTCCTGATTCTTATACGGGTAATGGGTGATTTTTCGACTATCCAACATGACCCCGATTTTGGTCACCCCGGTGCTGATGCTATCAAAAACAAATTGCTGGACTTCGGGAGACACGTTGCCGGCCTGGGGTGGGCCGACCCAATAGAATTTTTTGACGCTTGACGCATTTGCCGCGAGCCATCGGGCCAGAGGTAAGACATGGGCCCGAATCAGGTTGCCGTGAGTCTCCTCCTTGATGGTGCTGCCTTGACTGAAAAAATCGAAAAAGTTATTGCCGTTCTGGAACACCACAATGTCCGGTTTCACCCGCTCGAGCAAATCCTCGATTTTTGGCACGGTATGGGCTCCGGGTTTGTGTCCCTTAGGCGTGCCGTAGCAATCCGATTCCGTCGCTGGCTTGGTCTTGCCGACGACTGTTTCGATGCGAATAAACCCGCAACGGGTTGAGGCATTGGTGTAAGGGGGAGCCTTCAACCAGCTCAGCGGATTGGTGCCGCAGGCGACAATCGTATGCACAGCTGCCACGCCAGGACAGGCGCGGAAACAGGCATCCAATTCGCCGGCAAATCCGCCGATGCCCATCGAGTCGGACAAAATGAGCACGCGCAACCCCTTGTCCGATGCAGCCGTCAAGCAGAGCGCCGCAGAATCCTTGGCGATTTGCACTCCCCGCGCAGGCTCGCCAGAGTCGTCGTCACCCGTAACGGGCACGGCCCGTGGCACGACCTCAGGCGCAACCTCAGAGCCCTTGTCACCAACGACAGGCGCAGCCCACGCCAATCCAGCCAACGCAAATCCGGCCCAAAGCCACAATCCCAACACGTATCGGCTCATGAGACTGCTGGCAGGAGGGGACGCCGATATTGCACGCAGAACTCTAACGGAACAAGCGGGATTGGAGTTGAATTCATGGGCGGTTTGTTGGCTCGAAGGGTATGCCTGTAGAAGGAGTTGGCAAGGCCGCATTTTGAGAATTGCCCGTTTCAAATCTTTAAGCGCATGTGCAAGAGGAGTCTCCATCGCTAATTTAAGTCTCCATTTTGCCGTCTATCAGGTGCGGGATTCCACCAATTTTGTCAGGACGGCCTTTTGGGCGTGGAGGCGGTTTTCAGCTTGCTGGAAAATCGTGTTAGCGTGGAGTTCCAGCACTTCAGCGGTGATTTCCTTGCCACGATAGGCCGGCAGGCAATGCAACACGATATGCCCGTGGGCTGCCTGACACAAAAGGTGGGCATTGACTTGGAAACCGGTGAATTCGCGCTCTTTCTCGGTTTGATCTTCCTGGCCCATAGACAGCCAGACGTCTGTGTTGATGACGTGAGCCCCTTTGGCGGCTAGCGCCGGATCGAGCGTCACACTGACGTTAGGTGCGTCGAGCGCGGCGAGAAACGAGCTCGGCGGCAGGCAGGCGGCCGGCGAAGCCACCACCAATTCAAATCCCAAATGCTTGGCCGCCCACATCCACGAACGGGTCATGTTGGAAAATCCGTCGCCGATAAAGGCGATTTTTCGACCGTCCCAGCCACCCAGGGCCTCCTTGATTGTTAGGAGATCAGCCAGAATCTGGCACGGATGCTCGTCATCCGTGAGCGCGTTGACGGTCGGAATGTTGGAAAAGGCGGCGAAGTCGCTGACGTCCTGTTGGGCGAAGGTGCGGATGATGGCACCGTGAACCATCCGGCCCAGCACGCGGGCCGTGTCCATGATCGGTTCGCCGCGGCCGAGCTGAATGTCATTTTTAGATAGAAACATCGGAAACCCGCCGAGTTCGCGGATGCCCACCTCGAACGATACCCGGGTGCGGGTGGAGGATTTGGTAAAAATGAGCGCCCACGTCTGGCCGGTCAGCGGCTGGGCACCAGGCGTCCCGCGTTTGCATTTGAGCTCTGCAGCCAGTGCCAGCAAGCCATGAATATCGTCGGCGGTAAGTGCCTCGATGGACAGGAGGTGGTTCATATGGGTGTCAAAAAGTGGACAGGACGTCATGCACCATGACCAACGCCTCGTCGATCTCGGCGTCAGTCACATTTAGAGGCGGGAGGAGGCGAATGGTGTTAGGTCCGGCTGGCGGCACCAGCAAGCCATTTTCCATGAGACGGTTGACGACGACTAGCGCCGGGGTTTTGCCCTCGGGGGTGGGAATGCGGGCGGGATCCAGACTGATGCCCAACAGCAAGCCGAGGCCGCGCACGCCGGTGACGACGGGCAGTTTCCAGGAACCGATGGTTTGGCGGATGCGGGCTTCCTGGCGGCGGGCGTTGGCGGCGAGGTCCTGACCGCGGATCTCCTCCAACACAGCCAACGAGGCGGCACACACCAGCGGGTTGCCGCCATAGGTGGAACCATGCGAGCCAGGACCTAACAATGATGACAACGCCGTGCCAGCAGCGTCTATCGATCGGTCACTCAGCCAGAACGCGCCGATGGGCACGCCGCCGCCCATGCCTTTGGCCCAGGCTAGGCCGTCTGGCTGGATTTCCGGGGCGATTGCGCGCCAAGCCATGGCCTCGCCGCAACGGCCGAAGCCGGCCTGCACTTCGTCGAAGAACAACAGGAGGTCATGGGCATGGCAGAAGGCGGCGACGGCCCGCAGAAACTCAGGGGTTGCAACGTTGACCCCCCCCTCACCCTGAACCGGTTCCAGTAAAACTGCGGCTGTCTCTGGACGCGCCGCGTTTTCCAGGGCAGCAGGATCATTGAAAGGCAGGTACCGGAAGCCCGGAAGCAGAGGATCGAAGCCTTCCTGAATCTTGGTTTGGCCGGTGGCGGCCATCGCACCGAGGGTGCGTCCGTGGAACGATTGTTGGAAAGTGAGCACCTCAAAGCGCGGCGTGCCGTCGGGCTGCGGGCGGCGATGGCCGAAGCGGCGGGCGGCCTTGATCAGGCCGTCGTTTGCCTCGGCACCGGAGTTGGCGAAGAAGACTTTGCCGGGAAGGCGAACGTGCTCCTCATTGATTTCCCGGGCCAGGGCGGCCTGCTGCGGAATCTGGTAGAGGTTGGAGACATGCATCAGTGTGCCGGCCTGCTCGCGCAACGCCGCCACCAAACGCGGATGGCAATGGCCCAGCGAACAGACCGCTATGCCAGTGCAAAAATCCAGATAACAACGCTGTGTGTCGTCCCACAAGCGGCAGCCCTCGCCGCGCACGGCTACCAACGGAAAGCGCCCGTAAGTCGGAAGAACATGCTGGTGGAATGTCGCGGAAGTAGTCATGGGAGGGGGGGAGGAGCCTAGCAGTCTCCTGCACATTGGCAACACACAAATCACTCGTGTCAAATTGGCGGTAACAGACTGCGGTGGTTTTGGCGAGGCACCCGGGAGCGGTCCGCACGGCCATTGCGTCAAACCTCGATCTGCGCGCCGAGCTCGATGACCCGGTTAGGAGGGAGGTTAAAGAACTCCATGGCACTTTGCGAACTGCGCGAAAGCAGCGCAAAGTACTTTGCCTGCCACAGTGGAAGACTGTTGTGAGTCGGCAAAATCGTCTCCCGACCTAGGAAAAAGCTCACTTTTTCGACATTGCAGGACAATCCGTGCGAGCCACAAGCCTGCAGAATCTCAGGCACATTGGGCCGCTCCATGAAGCCATAGAGTGCCATCACCCGCCACACGCCCGATCCTAGATCCGTCACCTCCAAGCGCTCGTCCTCGCCAATCCGCGGTGTTCGCGCTGCCTGAATCGTCAGAATAATCGTCGTTCGATGCAACACCTGGTTGTGTTTTAAATTGTGCAACAAGGCTGGCGGCGCTGAACCGCCGGCCAATGAAAGATAGACCGCAGTGCCTTGGGCTCGCATCGCTCCGCCGCGTTCCAGCGAGTGAATCAAATCACACAAGGGCAGACTCATGGCGGCAAACTTCCCTGCCAAAACCGCTCTTCCACGCTTCCACGTCAGCATCGTAAGCATCAATGCCGCACCAATGAGCATGGGCACCCAACCACCTTGAGCAATTTTCAGCAAGTTGGGCAGCACAAAACTCAACTCGATGAGCATAAAACTGCCGCAGACGAGCACCACCTTCCACATCGGCCAGAGCCAGAGACGCCTAGCAATGGAACACAGCACCAGAGTGGTGATGAGCATCGTCAAGCACACCGCGATGCCATAGGCAGCTGCTAAATTACTGGATGTTTGAAACCCAATGACCAGCGCAATGCTGCCCACCATGATGGCGCGGTTGACTTGGCCCACGTATATTTGACCGTGCTCACTCTCCGACGTGTGCTCGATGGCCAAACGCGGCAAATATCCCATCTGCACCGCTTGCATCGCCAGCGAAAACGCCCCGGATATCAACGCCTGAGACGCAATCACCGCCGCCAGCGTGCCCAAAATGACCAGTGGCATCTTAAACCAGACCGGTGCCAATTGGTAAAGCGGCGAAACCAACGTCTCTGGCGAGGAATCAGACAACACCAAGGCCCCTTGGCCCAAGTAGTTGAGCAAAAGCGCGGGCAAAACCACCGCAAACCATGCCAGACGGATCGGATTCCGCCCAAAATGGCCCATATCGGCATACAAGGCCTCGCCCCCGGTAATGCACAAACACACACCACCCAAAGTGACTGCTGAGTCCAACCCATGATGGAACAAAAATTGCAGTGCCCACCATGGATTCATCGCCATCAGCACCCCGGGATACATCAAAATCCCGCGAATGCCTAACACTGAAATACTGATAAACCACAGCAAGGTGATCGGTCCAAACCAAATTCCCACCCGCCCGGTTCCCCGGTATTGGATCGAAAACAAGCCTAACAATATCGCCACGGTGATCGGCACAATCCAGCTTTCCATGGCCGGAGGCGCAGCCACTTTCAGACCTTCGACGGCCGATAGCACGGAAATGGCCGGGGTGATGATCCCGTCGCCAAACAGAAACGCGGTGCCGAGCAAAGCCAACAGCACCAGCACGTAGCTGCGGCGGTTCACCGGGCTGCCGATTTTTGTCGTTTGCGGCACAGCGAGTGCCAACATCGCTAGCAAGCCGCCCTCGCCATCGTTATCGGCACGCATCACCACCGAGATATATTTGACCGCGATGAGGCTCAGCAGTGCCCAAATAATCAACGAAAGAATCCCCAGCACGTTGGCGGGATTGACTTCCACCATTCCGTGGCCACCGGGCCCGGTCATGCTTTCGCGCAAGGCGTACAAGGGACTGGTGCCAATATCACCGTAAACCACGCCCAAGGCTCCGAGAGCTAGCAGCGCTTTACGACGGGATGTCGATTCTTGGGAATTACTCATGCCGGAGGTTGACGCGGTCTGCTTTTGGTGGAGCAGTCGGGGCGGCAGTCAAAAGCCTCCTCAGCGCCTTTGCAATCGAAAGTTTCATAAAATTGACTGAGCTCCGCCTACCGAAACGAGTAGGTGAGGTCTTATGCGCCCATTATTCTCTATCCAAATTCGGCGAGCGCCTCAGCAGACAGCCCCGTCGGCTATGGTATCGGCTTGGGCTGGGCTGCTTGCCACTCTTCCCGGCTGACTTGACGGGCCTCGTGAATAAAAACAAAGATGCCCTTCTTGTTGCCTACAATGACGTCGGGCAAATGGTCGCCATTGATGTCGGCCACGGTGACTTGGGTGCCCACGCCGGAATCCGAGTCGATCAGGTAGGGAATAAAATCAACCGTCTTGTCGGGATTGCGGACGGTTTTGAACCAATAAAGCACTGCGGGCGCATTGGGTTCATCGTCACCAGTGGGACCGTGCGCCCAAAACCGTTTGCCGGTCACAAAATCCATGACGCCGTCACCGTCCATATCCACCATTTCGATGGCATGGGCCTGTGAGAACGAAACGCCGTATTTATTCTCGTGCGGGGTTTTGCCGACGATTGGATGCGGCTTGAACGAAATCTGACCCTTTTCCCGGATTTGCTCATACCAGACGATGCCGTAACCATGCGGATTGAGGGTGGTGAGCACGTCGTTGAGGCCGTCGCCATTGAAGTCGTAAGCGTACATTTGAGACCCCCCTGCGGTGCCGGATCCCGCAGCAAAGGGAAATGGATGCATCTTCCATTCGGGGTCGCCGCTGAGCGCAGCGGGTTGTTCCCACCAGCCGTTTTGTTCAATAAAATCCGCGCGACCATCGCCGTTGATATCGCCAAAGCCCACCCCGTGGGTGTATTTATGCCATGGGCCCTTGGGCGAAATCGGGTGCCATGTCCACGGCTCAGTTGGATGACTCCAGTCGGCCGTCGCATAGCCCAGAAACCCGTTGGAGTTGCAAACCACGTCGGGTTTGCCATCGCCATTGATATCACCGAAGCGCGGCGATTCATTGTCCAGCGTGCTGATCGCCTTGTGCCGCGTCCAATGCTCCGTGCCATCGGCATTCTTCTTGCCTTGGGGATTTTCGTACCAATAAGCGTCGGCACCTGGCGTATCAAATACGACAATGTCCGCCCATCCGTCACCATTGAAATCATAGACGTATGTTAGGAAATTGTCGGAGTAATCGTTGATATTTCCCTTCGCACCGCTGTAGCCGGCAAAGGTGAATTCCGTGCCATCGGCCCGTTTTCCCTTAGATGTCTTGGTCGCGGGACGAAATTCGTGACGAACCTTGAAGTCGGGTCCTTCCCACCAAAATGGCCCACCACAAATATCGAGCTTGCCGTCGTGATTGAAGTCGCCGTAGGAGACGCCTTCGCACCAGAACTCATCGCTCACTTGGATCTTCTTGAAACTATGCAGCGTGTAGAGCTGAGGTTCCACCCCGCTGACACCCAGCGCGGTGGCTAACAATGTGAATAACGTTATGGGTGTGTGAGTCATGGCCAAGAAGTGGCAGGTTTGCCCGCCTTGGTCAAGACTGGACACAAGATGAAAAATTTGACCTAACGACGCTATCCTTTACTATTTGAGTACCCTAGCCTAGCATCTACCTCGGTGGGATGCGTTTGCGATCCAGGTTCATTTTCATTTTCATTCCACATCCTTCGTTAGGCCATGCACCACGAGCCACCCCTCAATCCCGAGCGCCCAGGAAGGCAGCGTCGGCGCTGGCCCAAGGCGGTGGGAGCAGTGGCTGCTGCACTTCTTTTGATTTGGGTTTGTCTGCCGCATCCGCAGATATATCCTCCGGATTGCGGGTGGTCGCGGGTCCTGCGTGATCGCAACGGCACCTTGTTGCATATCACTGCGGCGGCGGACGGCAGATACCGGGTGTGGACCCCACTTGCCGGGGTGAGCCCGCACTGGGTGCAAGCCACTCTGCACAAGGAAGACCGCTGGTTCCGCTGGCATCCGGGTGTCAATCCGCTCGCCCTTCTGCGCGCCACCGGCCGGGCTCTTATGGGCCGCACAGCCGGAGGTGCCTCCACACTCACGATGCAGGTTGCGCGGCTGCGCTGGCACCTCGAAACCCGAAGTGCGGCCGGCAAATTGGTGCAAATCGCCCGCGCCCTGCAACTCGAGCGCCATTACTCGAAAGACCAGATTCTGGAGGCCTACTTCAACCTCGCACCCTTCGGCGGCAACGTCGAAGGCGCAGAGGCCGCTGCCTGCTTGTGGTGCGGCCGCAATGCCATGCAAATCAGCCAGCGAGAAGCCATAGCCCTGAGCGTCATTCCCCAAAGCCCAGCGACCCGCCAGCCCGGCCGCCTGAGCAGCGCGCCGCGTCTCGCCGCCGCCCAAAGCCGCCTGGCGACAATGTTAGAAGAGCGAACCGGCCTGCGCGGTGATCCGCTAGCTGGGCAATTCATCCTGAGCCCGCCAAGCCCGCCGCCGCATGAGGCCCCCCACCTCTGCCGCCGCTTGCTGCAAGCCAGCAACAGGCGCGAGATCACCTGCTCTCTGGATCTTGCCATGCAGCAGCAAATTGAGCGCGGCATCAGCGCTCATCTGCAACGCACCAGTGACGAAGGCATCGTCAATGCCTGCGCCATGCTCGTCCATGCTCCTTCACGCGAAGTACTCGCCTACGTGGGCTCGGCGGATTATGCCGACCGCAATATCTGCGGCATGGTCGATGGACTGCGGGCACGGCGCTCGCCCGGCTCGGCGCTAAAGCCCTTTGTCTATGCCTTGGCGCTCGATCAGGGGCTGATTCACCCGCGCAGCCTGCTCTGCGACGGACCGATGGGCTTCAATGACTACAACCCGGAAAATTTTGAAGGCGAATTTCTAGGGCCCATTCATGCCAACGACGCCTTGGTGCGCAGCCGCAACATTCCCGCCGTAGCCTTGGCCAATCGGCTTGGCGAGGGCGGACTCTATCGGTTCTTGCAGCGGGGCGGCGTCAACCTGCCAAGGCCAGCCGGGTACTACGGGCTGGCCCTCGCTCTGGGTGGCTGCGGCATGACCCCGGTCCAATTGGCCTCACTTTACTGCGGCTTGGCCGATGATGGCCAAGCCCGGCCCTTGGTTTTTGCCCTCAGCACTTCCCCGGCCAGCCCCACTGCGCCTCCTAACACCCCTCCCCTGCTATCCGCTGCCGCGCGATTTCTTGTCCTGGATATGCTGCGCGGCGGTGCCGACCTTGGGCCGGAATATGGCTTTGCCCGCGCTGACCCGGCCATTGCGTGGAAAACCGGAACCTCCCACGGATTTCGCGACGCATGGGCGCTGGGGGTGCGGGGAGATTATGTGCTGCTGGTGTGGCTGGGCAATTTCAGTGGCCGCGGCAACAACGCTCTCGTTGCCAGACACTGTGCCGCCCCCTTGCTATTTGACTTGTTCACCCGCTTGCAGCTGCCTGTTCGTGCCAGCGAGCCGCCGGCGGGCATCCGCCAAGTGGACCTTTGCTCGATCTCAGGGGATTTGCCCGGCCCGTGGTGCAAACAATCTGCCCCCGGCTGGTTCATCCCAGGTATTTCCCCAATCAACTTGTGCCAATTGCACCGCAGCATTCTAGTGGATGGCAACACCGGCAAACGAGTGGCCCGCGACGACGGCCGCGCGGGCTTGCTTCGCGAGATCCATGAATTCTGGCCACCCGATCAGTTGGAGTTGTTCCGCAAGGCCGGCCTCCCACGCCGCTCCCCTCCCGACCCAGAAACCGGCACCGATTCCTTGCTAGACCTCGATCCCGGCCACGCCCCAACAATCACCTCCCCCCTGCATGGCCGCACCTACCAACTGGACGCTAGCCCGGCCGATTCCGCCATCCAATTGCAAGCCCGGGCCGCTCCCGGCGTATGCCGCCTGTACTGGTTTGACGGCGAGGCATTCCTCGGCTTCTGCGCCCCGGCCGATTCCCTCGCCTGGCTAGCCCCTCCAGGCGACCACCACCTGCACCTGCTCGATGACCACGGCCGAAGTAGCACCACGACAATCCGCGTGCGACGCTGAAATTCGGACTCAACCGTGCTGGCCCCTGCCCGAAAATGGCGGGCTTTTTGGGCCTGCACACACTCGACCCAACCAACAGTCCCCCTCGACATTTCGCTGGTCTGATCGGGCCAGCGAAATGTCGCAGTGGACTTTTGACAGAAATCCGGCTGGGATTTTTCGCCGTAGGGTTTAGGGTTGCCGCCGATGCGTATGAAAGATGAACGAGTGAAACAAGGTCTCATCGCAGCAACCGTGCTGACGACCCTGACCTGCGGAGTCGTGGCCCTGCTGCTGGGATGGCGCTCCGTACCCGGCCTGCTGGGCGAATGGCTGGGGACCATCGTAGGCATCCTCTCCACCCCGTTTTTCCTGGAAGCCTCATTTGTGATTTTGGGCGTGCTGGTGATCATGGTGGCGAATGCCGTGCATCGACACCGCGACGGAGACGAATTTGTCCCCCTGGCTGATTTGCCGGAGCGCCAAGCGCCGCCAGCCAGTCGCGCCAAAACGCCGCCGAGCCACGACTAACTGCCATGCCACGCCCGCTCCAATCACCGGAAAAGGAATTGCGCTTCACCCGCTCAGGCCAGGCACCGGCGTTTTGGCTGGCGGCGGCGGTCTTTACCTGCGCCACGGTGACCCTGCTGGCCTGCGCAATGTATCGGGACGTCAACCCGCAGTTGCCGCATCCGGCCTGGGCCATCCTCCCACTGGCCTTGGCGCTGCTGGCCGGACGCACTGCCGTGCACCTGACCCGCCACGCCTACCTGATTCTAACTCCACTGGGGATCGAAGTTTTCCCATTTTTTCGCCCGGCTAAATGCATGCGCCTGGTTAGCTGGCTGGAAATTGCTGATGCAGAAGTTGACGCAGACCTCCGTCTGCTGACCCTGCACCACGACGTCCAACGAAGCTCCGGACTGCATCTTTCACTCGCCCCTATCCGCGAAGACCGGCGCGAATTGCTTGCCAAAGCCGTCGCCGTTCGGGTATTCAAGCCCTCCAACCGTCCCTCGTGAATACGAACCGAATTGAAAACCTCTAACTGATTCGCAAAAGAGCGGGGCCGATTTGCAAGATGAATTGCACTGAGCTCCCCTGATCCTGATGAGAGTCATATTCCCTGCGACCGGTCGGCTCAAAGGGTTAAAATCCTCCGCTGTACCTCAAATCCCCCCTCCAACTCCCCGCCATGCGCCCACACTCCCAGCAAATTCTTTCCGTCGAAGACGCATTTGGCCGCAATGGCTGGCATTGCGAACTCGTCGAGGGCCGCGAAGTGATCCGCGCCGGCTTCGATGCCCACCACACACGCATCGACCTTGTTGCCCAAGCCTATCCTCAGCTCAACGCCCTAAGCATTGTGGCGGAATCCCCGCTGCGCCTCGATGCCTCCCACCTGCTGCCGTTGCTCGAATTGTTGGCCCGCGCCAACAAAGCCCTAACCCTCGGCGGTTTTGAGTACGATCTGGATCGCAAACTGCTCGTTTTCCGCATCACAAATTTGTTCGAACGGGAAAAATATGACAGCGACATCATTTCCTCAATGGTCCATTGTGCCATCGCTGAATTGGATCGGCTCACTCCCTACGTCGCCATCGTGCGAGTCACCGCAGAGGAGGACTTGGACGAACTCGATCTGGCCGAGTTGCTGCAACGGGAGGACTTGATCCCGCCTGTGCCTGGAGAAGGCGAGGAAGAAGAATATTGATGCATACCCCGGAGCATTTCAGCGGTGCCAAGCTCATGCTGTGGTTGGACCCGAGCTTTTCAATCCGTCTGACTCGCTGAAATCACCGTGAAAATCACCGGCCGAATCAGTGATCCGCCTGCGGCAGATCCGGATCCTGCCCGCATCAGAGGGGTTCATGCGGCACCGCCTCAACCCGCGCCAGTATCCACAATAAATCCGAAACGCGATTGAAAAACAGCCGCACCGCTTCCGGCACATCCTCGCCGGATTCATGCAATTCCAGCACGCTGCGCTCGGCACGCCGTGCCATCGCCCTCGCAAAATCCAACCCCGCCCGCGCCAGTGACCCTTCGGCACCCGGCCTGGCCCAACCGGTATATCTCACGCCCCGCACTTCAAACTTCCGGGCTTCCGCCTCCACCCAATCCACATCCCCAAGTGTCACAGCCACGTACTTGTATCGTCCCATGTCTTCAGGCAAACAGGCAAGTTGCCCCATCAAACCAACCAAACGCTCCTGCACCGCATCAATAAGCGAAATAACCTCCTCATCTCCACCCGCCGCACGCGCCAATCCCAAAGCCGCATTCACCTCGTCCACACTGCCCAATGCTGCCACCCGCAACGACGTCTTGCCTATGCGCTTGCCAAATAACAAATCAGTCTCCCCCAAATCCCCGCGGCCCGTGATGATGCTCATGCCTTCGAACCTAGCGCGCACCCCGCCAATGTCCATTCCACCTTTGCCTCCTCTCATCAAAAAATATTCCACCTTTCCTCCCCGCACCCAGAATATTTTCCTCAATTCACAACTTTTCCATAGGCAACTGGTTTATTCGCGCGTAAACTTCCTCAGGCCATGAAACAATTCCCTCTTCCAACTGATGACTCCTGGGAGTCCGACGCTGTCTGGGAATTATTAGATCAAGCAACCCCACGGCTTGCAGGGCCTCGCTTCACCGACGATGCCGTCCGTGCCGCACGCCTAGCCGGGTCGCCACAGAGGTGGTGGCAGCGGCTACTATCCCCGATCCCACTCACCGGTCTGGCAGCCACCACGGCTGCGGCACTTATTGGGGTGCTTTGCCTCAGCCCCGTGCCAACCCACAAGGCTGTTTCCGCGACCGCAAGCACCGTCGAGGCGTTTGCTGGCATTCAAGAACTCGCAGAGACTGAAGTCCTCAGCGCAGCGGTGGATAACCTCGACAATTTCACCGATACCGAGTTGGTCTGCCTGATCGGATTCTAACTCAAGACGGAATCTGGACGATGGCAGGGGGGACACCGGCCTTGAATTGTTCCATCAGGAAGACTAAATCTTGTTGGCATTCCACCTCCTGCCATCCATGCCTCGATTTTACCTACCCCCCGCCGCTTGGCTGGCGAGCGGCACGCCACCAGTCCTAACCGGTGATGAAGCCCGTCATCTGGCGCAAGTCCTGCGCATCCAACCCGGAGCGAGCATCTGCGTGTTTGACGGCCAAGGTCGTCATACCCGAGCCAAGGTCTTGGAGGTCAGCCGCGGCCGTGTGGCTTTGGTCCTTGGCGAGGTCGAATTGGGCGACCCGGCCATACCCATCATTACGCTTGCCCAGGCGATCCCGAAAGGGAAGAACATGGATCTTATCGTCCAAAAAGCCGTAGAACTCGGTGTGGCGGCCATCCAACCCCTCGTCACCCGCCACACCATCGTGCATCCGGGCGAAGGCAAATCTGAAAAATGGCGGCGCACTGCACTCGAAGCCTGCAAGCAATGTGGCCAAGACCTTCTCCCCGATATCCCGGAAACTCTCGCATTTGACGTCTGGTTGGCCAACCAAGCTGCCGCCAACTCGCCCCCAGCCCTCAAACTCATGGCATCCCTCGGCCCCGCCGCCCGCCCGCTGCGCAGCGTCCTCCAGCAATACCCAGCCACCACCCACGCAACGTTGCTCATCGGGCCGGAAGGCGATTTTTCCGCAGCAGAAAGCGCCGCCGCCTTGGTCGCCGGATTCCTGCCAGTCTCCCTCGGCAGCATCGTGCTACGCGTAGAAACCGCAAGCATCTACGGTCTGAGTGCCCTGCGTTACCAATTTGGCAACGTCTGACAGTGGCCGCAGACTTTACTCAGCGGTACCAGGCTTCGACGGCAACTTAGAAGCCGATCCGTCCAGCGCTTGCCCGGGTGCCTCCGGCTCAATGACCGTCGGAATCGCGCCTTCAGGCGGAAGGGCCGACGGATCGACGGCGGGCAGCGGTTGGGCCGGCGCACTGGGCGGCGGCGGATAGACCAGAATTTCACCGGGTGAAGGCGTGAGCGATGTTGGGCTGGCATTGCGATCTTCGACCATAATGGCAGGCACATAACCGACCTCGCCACTGCTATCGAGTTCCACCTGCAAATAGGAACCCGAAATTCGGATCACTTTCATGGTGGTATCTCGAGGTAAAGTCTTCTCCGCTTCAGCATCGCCTTGCGGCAGTTTTTTGAAAAAGGCGGCACTATCCACAATGGCGCGGACGTGATCCCCGGGTTTCAATGCAGCTGGAGCGTCAGTCATCCTGACTCCGCTGCCGGGCGGTAGCAAAGGATTAAAAGCGCCACTGGACATCGGTGAAGTCATGTTATCACAAGCAACCAAACCCAGAGCGACGGCGGCAGACAAGAACGGAATCGTCTTCATGCAGAAGACTCATGCCATGCTTTGCAACTGGAGTCAACGCCATTCCCAACTAATATCCATCCGATAGAAGCCCGCCTCTCAGCGCCCCGGTCGGATCACCTGGTTGGTCTCGTCAAGCACGATCTTTCGAGCCAGCACCGGTGCCTGCGATAGTCCGAAAGCCATAATCGCGACACGCTCACCTTTTTTGATGCGATGAGCGGCTCCCCCGTTGATGATGATCTGTCCAGTACCGGGCTTGCCAGGTTGGACGTAAGTTTCGAGACGGTTGCCACTCGTAATTGATGCCACCAGCACTTTTTCCCCTTCCCACAGGCCAGCGGCCTCCATGAGGTCGGTGGGAATTTCAATACTGCCTTCATAGTCCACGTCGGCGGCAGTGATCATCGCCCGGTGAATCTTCGATTTAAGAACTTGGTGAAACATGCCGCCACAACCAACGCCTGTCCGCTGTTTACGTCAAGTGCGGAAACTCGCCGACTGGTGAACGAACACGGGTTCAGTGCTTTTTTGCTGTGTTTTTTACTTGCAGGGCGTGAACCTATCCGCATTATTGGCTTGCTTCCGAGCTTCCCCAGGGATGCTGGAGCCTCTACGCGCCCATTTGGCAAATCTGACACTTGAATATCCACCCAGCAATGAAATCTCAACAGCCGATGGTTTTTTTGGTGGATGACGAGGCGAGCATTCTCAAACTTGTCGGGAGCCGCTTGCGAGCGGCGGGTTTCACGGTGATGCAATTTTGTGCCGCTGCGGAATTTCTCAGCATTTATCGTCCCTCGATGCCGGGTTGTCTGGTGCTGGACATGGAAATGCCCGAATTCAACGGACTCGACGTCCAGCAGCAACTCGCCGCTCTGGGCAGCGAAATTCCAATCATTTTTTTCTCGGGCCGCTCAGACGTGCCAATGTGTGTGCAGGCGATGAAGAGTGGCGCAGTGGATTTCCTGACTAAATCGGCGCATCACACGGATCTGGTCACGGCGATCCACAAGGCACTCGAACACGACTTCAAAGCACGGCAACAACGTGCGGAAACGGACGAGATCCGAAGCCGAATCGCCAGCCTAACACCTCGTGAACGCACGGTGCTGTCTCACCTTATCACTGGCAAACTCAACAAACAAATTGCCGGGGATCTAGGCACGGCCGAAAAGACAATCAAAGTCCACCGTGGGCGGGTGATGGCCAAAATGAAAGTTGTCTCGGTCGCTGCACTGGTGCGCCTTGTGGAAAAGTCCGGTGCCACTTTTCCAAGTGACAGCCCCGGCGATCCAGATAGCTCTGGGATTAGCGGATAACGCTGAGAGCTTAGTGAAAGCCGAGCCAACTGAGGATGATGGCGATGAGCGCCAGCAGTCCTAGCAGCCACCAATACCAAGGCACGCCAAGCCGACGAGAGGGCAATCGGCCGAACTCCCTCGCCACATACTCATCGTAATCAAAGTCGCTGTCCGGCAAATCAAGACCATCCGCCGCGGTTTCCTGCTGCCAAGTTTTCCGGACTCGGACGCCGGACCCCCGACCTTGCCGTTTGGCACAACCCGGGCACGACCTACCGACCCGCACCTCGCAGCGGCAAAACGGACATTCGTAACTCAACACTTCGGGCATCGTCTATTGGATCATGCATGCGTTCACCGATGCTAATGGATTTCGAGACCGAGTCAACCCAGCTGACGCCGCGAATTGGCGAGAGATCCGGATAAATCAGACTTGCAAGCGAGATGGAACAGGTGCACACCTACGCGGTCTTTCCGAATGGTCCTTGTTTTTTCTTTCATCCATGGCCTTTGTCAGCGCCACAAAGGCGTGCGCGTTTGATTGCGGATTTATTCCCGCCTCTCAACTCGAATGCTTCCCCATGGATCCAAAACGGCGTCTTTTTAGGCATGAGCCTTGCTAATTGCTGGCCTTGCGCTTCTCTTCAATCCAACTCTCACCCTTATCATTACATCATGTGCGGAATCGTCGGATACATTGGCAAAGCGGATGCTCCCACCGTCCTCATCAACGGCTTGCGGCGGCTGGAGTACCGCGGTTACGACTCGGCAGGCATCGCCATCCTCGACGACGAGCGGGTGCTGGTGAGCCGGGCACCGGGCAAGGTCGCCCGACTCTGTGACAAGGCGCACGCCGAGTGGTCGCCCGAACTTTTCCAACGCGCCAACATCGGCATTGCCCACACCCGCTGGGCTACCCATGGGCCGCCCACCGAGGTCAATGCCCACCCGCATTTGGACAAAAGCGGCAATATCGCCCTCGTTCACAACGGCATTATCGAAAACTACCGCTCGCTGCGATCACGCCTCGAAGGCCGCGGACACTTTTTTTATTCAGAGACAGACACCGAAGTGTTAGCCCACCTGATCGGCGAGTGCGACAAGGGAGACATTTTCCAAGCGGTGTGCGATGCTCTCCATCAGGTTGTGGGCACCTTCGGCATCGCCGTGCTCTCCGCCCACCAGCCCGATCGGATCATCACCGCACGGCGTGGCAGCCCGATTGTTATCGGCGTGGGGGACGGTGAAACCATTGTAGCTTCAGACGCCTCGGCCATCCTGGCCCACACCCAGCGCGTGATCTATCTGAATGACGATGACATCGCTATTGTCACGGCCGATTCCGTCGATGTGCGCGACCTAAACAACACACCGGTCACCCGCGAAATCGCTGAGCTTGGCATTGACGTTGCGGCGACCGAAAAGGGTGGCTTCGAACACTACATGCTCAAGGAGATTCATGAGCAACCCGATGCGCTGGGCAACGCCATTCGCGGTCGACTCGATTTCAACCTCGGCACCTCAGTGCTCGCCGGCATGGGCACTTCGCCGCGCGACTTGGCGGAAATTGACCGGGTGGTTTTACTGGGTTGCGGCACATCTCTTCACGCCGGACTCGTCGGTGAATACGCCTTCGAAGACATGGCCGACATCCACTCTGAAGTCCAACAAGCCGCCGAATTCCGCTATCGCAATCCCATCCTCGGCAGCCGAGACATGGTTGTCGCCATTTCCCAATCTGGCGAAACCGCCGACACCCTCGCCGCAGTTCGCGAAGCCAATCAAAAGGGTGCCTTTGTGATGAGCCTGTGCAACGTGATCGGTTCTACAATTGCCCGCGAAACCGGCCGCGGCGTCTATCTACACGCCGGACCCGAAATTTCCGTGGCCTCGACGAAAGCGTTCACCTGCCAAGTTGCCGTATTGCTGATGATGGCCCTCAAACTCGGGCGCGGCCGCCGTTTCTCCCGTGAGGATGGCATCCGCTTCGCCCGCGAAATCGAAGCGTTGCCGACACTGGTCGCCAAAGTCGTCCAGCAAAGCGAGCGCATCGGCATCATTGCCGCTGAATACGCGGCCAACGAGCACGCGTTTTTTATCGGCAGAGGACCGATGTTTCCAGTGGCCCTCGAAGGGGCGCTCAAACTCAAGGAAATTTCCTATATTCACGCGGAGGGCTATCATGCCGCCGAGCTCAAACACGGGCCGATCGCCCTGCTGCAACAGGGCACCCCGGTCATTGCCATCGCCTGCGATGTGCCCGGAAAGGACAAGATGCTCGGCAACATCGAAGAATGCTGTGCCCGCGGTGCCAAGGTGCTCGGGCTTGTTACCGAGGGCGACTACGCCACCGCCGAACGCATGCATGACGCCATCTTCATCCCGCGCTGCCATCCTCTCGTAGCCACCATTCCCGCAGTGGTCGCCCTCCAAATCTTCGCCTATCACGTCGCCCGCCTCCGCGGTTGTGAAATTGACCAACCCCGCAACCTCGCCAAGAGCGTCACCGTCGAATGAAGCCCCCAACGACTTTGTAGTGCTTTTTGATACGAATCCCTGCAAAATCAAAGGCTGCAGCCTCATGGTAAGAAACCCGGGCTAAGCCGCCCATCCACAAGATCATGCTTGAAAAGTAGGACGCCTGCCCGCAAGGAGAGCTTGAAACATGCCAGACGCAACCCTTCACACATCCGGACCGATTCTTGAGCGCCTAGGGGAGGTGCTGTACCGAGCTGAGTTGCCCAACGGCAAGCGGATATTGGCGCATTTGTCGAAGCGATTGGCGGATTCGGCCACGGTTTTTGAGGCGGGCCAGTGGGTGGTGATGGAACTCACTCCCTACGATTTTGACCAAGCACGCATCCTGAACGGGGTGGTGGACAGCGCGAAAGCAGCAGGTTTGGGGGCCTCGGATCAGCGATAGCTCCGCCTTGTTGAGACATCCAACTGGTGACAACGCCCGGAATGCGGAGTTGGATCCCCGATCCGAGCATGCCGCATCCGCCCCCATGAAGCTCACCCGCCGCACCTCCAGGCAGATCGAGAAATTGACTCCCTGCGCCCACTCATGACCAATTCCAATTCGGAAGTCCATGGACAGGGTCCCATCTTCGCAACTCAGGCGTGACTCTTGCGCCGACGCTTGCGGTCCAGCGGCAGGGCCAAGCCGAGCCGTGTGCCATTGCCCGGCTGGCTGTCGATGGCAAGGGTGGCACCGAGGGCCTCGGCACGTTGGCGCAAGGCATGGAGGGTGGCTGGCCGTTGCAAGCGCTCCGGCGCAATGCCAATGCCATCGTCGGTGATGGTTAGCCGGAATTCACCAACCACCACCTCGATCTTGACATCGACCTGCGCCGCTCCGGCATGGCGCATGACGTTGTGAAGGGCCTCGCGGAAAAATAGAAACAGGTGACGGGTATCCTCTTCGGGCAACTCGACCTGCCATGCGGCCTCATTGGCGGCGAAATGCCACTTGAGAGACTCGAGCATGATTGAGCTGGTTTCGCGCAAATGTTCGAGCGTTCCAATCCGGTGATCGCCTTGGGGCCGCAATAACCAGACAATATCGCGCACGGCACTGACCGTCTCGGCGGCGATGCGCTGGATGCGTTTCAGGTCGTCGGACGGGCCCGCACGGCCCTCTGCGAGGTCGGCGAACATTTGGATGCTGCCGAGGTTGGAGCCGACCTCGTCGTGGAGGTCACTGGCGATGCGTTCACGCACCTTGAGTAGCTCGCGGTTGGCGTGAAGGCGATAGCGGATGGGTAAGGCGATAATCAAGAATGCGCCGACCAATCCGAGAACCGTCAAGCCGGCCTGCCCGGCCCGTCGCCATTGGCTTACCAACAGTTTTGCCTCGCTGCGTAGGTCGTGGGAGCGGGTCTCCAACTGCAGGCGTTTATCGAGTTGAATGAGCCACTCGCGGGTGGCCACCAGCCGACCCTCAGGCCCAAAACCATCTGTCAAGGCTGCGCTGCTCCAGTAAGTGCCACCGGTGGCAAACAGGTTAGGCATTCCATCGGGCGAACTGGCAACCTTCCCAAGCGCCAGATTTTTATCACCGGCCAGGACTTCCACCTCACTCAAAGCGAAAAATGCCGGGTAACTCTCGAACGCTTTCCATAACTCGGTGGCTTCAATTCTAACATGACGACCGGAGCGCTTGGCGAAGGTAATCTGGACTGGATTGTGGCCGGGATTGGGGCCATCGCGCTCGGCGACGACCGCGTCCTTGCCGATGCTCGCGAAGTCATTCGTCTCGCTCAACGAAATGATCAATTTCCGGGGAAATCCGAAGCCACTGGGCAAATCCGAGGTTGGGCGCTTGGCAGGCACCAAGCGCACGCCATCCACGTCGAGTGTTTCGCCGAGGTCCACAGTCAGAGCGGCAGATTCGTGAGGGTTATTGCGGCCTTGAGAGAGCCAGCCGATATTGCGGTGCTCGCCAACGGGGATCTCTGGCAAGCCCAGCGGCGTCTGCCCATCAACGAGAAAGGCGTTGTTCCAGTGCCAAGGGGCAGAGGGGGCCGTGCCACCCTGACTGATAACCTCCGCGCCCGCGGCGACGTTTCGCTCTCCTTCAAAGGCCAATGCCTCGGCCCAAGCATGGACGAAATTCCCTTCGCCTTCGGTATCAGCAACCAACAGGTCGGCCGAGATTCTCAAGCCCGTGGCGGCCAGCGGCGGCGATACGTGATAAACAAACGGATGCCCACTTCGCACCGGATGCCCGTGTGTATTTCTTTCCTGTGCCACGTGGCCAATGACTTCGCCCATGGCATCGAGCAACTCGACCGTGAAAGCGTCCGGCATTCCGTACCCGGCGTCCAACCCCTTCACGCCGTAGCGGCGCGCCGGCACCAGGGCCACCAGATCCACCAGTGCGGTGGTTGACCAGTGCACTTCGACGGCATAGCGCGAGCCCCAGGCAGGCTGCGCCTCGGTATGCATACTGGCGAAGCCCCCGGTGCCGCCTTGATCGTCGATGGGAATGCGCGGCAATCTCTCCAACTCAGGTGCGATGCTAGCCAACTCTTTGTCCATTTGCTCCAGACGGTCCGAAGACGCCCGTGCCAAGCGCTCGTCCCAGCTGAGGTCCGCCGCCGAGGCTTGCACCAGCAAGATGGCCACGGCGAGTGACCGGAGAAGGAACGCGGCATATCGCGACATGTAAAATTGTGGGTGCATGGATGCCTGCGAGACCTTGGAAAAAAATTGTCGGAACGTCCACCCCGGAATGATGAAAGGGGGCGGCGGCGATTCAGCGGTTCGTCACGCGTGCCAGGTATTTGGCGACGGCGGCGCGGATGACGTCCGCGACCTTTGCCTCGGGCCGCGCAAAGGGCGGCACAAACCACGGGAACGAGCCGAGCAGATCAGTTACCACAGCCACTTCGCCATCGCAGCAATCTTCGCCACTGCCGATGCCGATGGTTGGCACGGGAATTTGCCGGGTGATGAGGCGGGCGGTTGCAGCCATCACGGATTCCAGCACGATGGCGCAGACACCGGCGGCCACCAGCGCCTCCGCGTCGGCGAGGAGTTCCGCCGCTTGGTCGGGGGTCTTGCCGGTTTTGTGGTATCCACCTTCCTCGATCACACTTTGCGGCAACATGCCAAGGTGGCCAATGACCGGAATTCCCGCTGCGGTGATAGCACGGACTTGTGCCGCTTGGCGGGAGCCACCTTCGAGCTTCACCGCCTCGGCACCAGCGGCCACCAGAGAGCGCGCCGTGGCCAGTGCCTGCGCTGGTGTGTCATACGTGTGGATCGGCAAATCCCCCAGCACCAAGGCCCGCGGCTCAGCCCGGGCCACCGCCGCAATGTGGTGCAGCATCTGTTCAAGGGTCACTTGGGTGGTATCCGGCATCCCAAGCACCACCATTCCTAACGAATCTCCCACCAGCAGTACGTCAACTCCCGCCTCATCAAGCAGGCGTGCGGTGGGGTAATCGTAGGCGGTGAGGGCGGCTATTGGGCGGCCGCCTTTGCGGCGGCGCAGGGCTTCGGCTTTGTCGGTGGCGGTCACGGTGGCGCGCCGAACCTAGCGCTAAAATCCGGCCCCGGCCACCCGCAAATCCGCTCGCCGATGATTTGTGCGCCATGCCGCCTGCGGGCAACAAAAAACCTCCGTGGGTGGCGGAGGTTTTTCGTTAGCACATGGCGACCCGTAAGGGAGTCGAACCCTTCTTGCCAGAATGAAAATCTGGAGTCCTAACCGATAGACGAACGGGTCGTTGGTCGCGGTGCGGGCGGAAAGAAAGCGGATGAGCGGGCTCTTGGCAAGGGAATTGTGCAAAAAAATTCAAGTGGGATTCGGTGGATGCTTGAACGGGCCAAGATTTGCTAAATCACGGCTTGTCAAGCGGGCTGGAGATTTTAGGGTGGGCGCTGTCTTGCACTCGCGCAGCCGTCTGCGGTGCAGCAATATTTTCCACAATTTATGAATACCCCCCTGCTTGCTCAAGCCGCCAACGAGGCCCGAGGTCTCGCCATTGATGCCATTCATGCCTGTTCTTCCGGCCATCTCGGGCTGCCGCTGGGCAGTGCGGAAATCGGGGCGGTGCTTTTTGGCCAGGTGCTGTGCTTCAATCCGGATGTGCCCAAGTGGCTCAATCGCGACCGATTCATCCTCTCGGCAGGGCATGGCTCGATGTTTTTATATGGCTGGCTGCATCTGGCCGGTTACGCGGTGTCGCGCGAGGATGTGAAAAATTTCCGTCAGATGCATTCGATCACGCCGGGTCATCCGGAATTTCGTGAGACGCCTGGGGTGGAGGCGACGACCGGTCCACTCGGTCAGGGTGTGGGCAATGCGGTTGGCTACGCGCTCTCAGGCAAACGTGCAGCAGCCCGTTTCAACACGTCGGCACACGCGATTTTCGATCACCACGTGGTTTCATTGTTCGGCGATGGTTGCCTGCAGGAAGGGGTGGCGCGTGAGGCGATTGCCTTTGCCGGCCACCAGGGGCTGGACAATTTGATATTAGTCTATGATTCCAACGATGTGACGTTAGATGCGATGGCGGTGGTGACGCAGAGTGAGGATGCCGAGGCGTTTTTTATTTCGCAGGGTTGGGATGCAGTGACGGTGGACGGTCACGATCTGGCAGTGCTGGCGGTGGCACTGGAAAAGGCCAAGGCTGATGACAACGGGCGGCCCAAGGTAATTATTGCCAAAACCGTCATTGCCAAGGGAATTTCAGAGGTGGCAGGCACTTCAAAAGGTCATGGCGAAGGGGGAGCCAAGTTCAGCACATCGGCACGTGCCGGTCTTGGTTTGCCGCCGAATGATTTGTTCTATGTCTCGCCCGAAGTGCTGGAGTTTTTTGCAGCCCGAAAAGTGGCGCTACTCGAACAATTCGGTGTCTGGCAGGCGACCTTTGATGCTTGGGCCGAGGCCAATCCGGAGCTCGCAGAGGAACTCTCCCATGCCATAGGACAAGCCGTGCCGAGCGATCTGAGCGAGCTCATCCCGGCATTTGCCGCCGATTACAAGGATGCAACCCGTGCAGCCGGCGGAGTGGTCATCAACGCAGTGGCCAAGGCCATGCCCTATTTTCTAACTGGAAGTGCCGACCTGTACGGCTCCACCAAGAACTACATCGCAGGTGGCGGGGATTTCTCCCGGCAGAACCGCTGCGGGCGCAACATTTGGTTCGGCATCCGCGAACATGCCATGGGTGCCATCTGCAACGGCATCGCCTACGACGGCTTGTTCCGCCCAAGCTGCGCCACTTTCCTGGTGTTCGCTGATTACCTGCGTGGTGCCATCCGCCTCGCGGCTCTCGCCGGCCTGCCCGTCACTTATATCTTTACACACGACTCCGTGGGCGTCGGCGAAGACGGCCCCACTCATCAACCAGTTGAAACTGTTAGCGGCCTGCGCGTCATCCCTAACCTCGATGTCATCCGCCCCGCCGATGCCGAGGAAACCGCCGGTGCATGGATCGTGGCCATGCATCGATCTAACGCTCCAACAGCCCTGATTCTGACCCGTCAGACGCTGCCCCTGATGAACGAACTTTCGGTCGAGGTGCGCCGCGATGGCGTGCTGCGCGGCGGCTACATCGTCCGCCGGGAAACCTCCCCGCTCACTGCCATCCTGCTGAGCTGCGGCTCCGAGCTACAACATGCGCTGGCCGCCGCCGCTCAACTCGGCAGCGGCGTGCGCGTCGTGTCCATGCCCTGCTTCGAGCGCTTCGACCGCCAGAGCGCCGAGTATCGCGAAAGCATTTTGCCGCATGCCTGCACCAAGCGCGTCGCCATCGAGGCTGGCGTGAGTGGCTTGTGGTGGAAATACGTCGGCAGCGCCGGCAAGGTGTTAGGCATTGACCGTTTCGGCATCAGTGCTCCGGCCCATCTGGTGATGGAGGCGCTGGGAATGACCCCGCAGCATGTCATCGCCGCAGTGCGGGAGCTGGGATGAATCTTATCTGCACCAGAACCCGGCACTGGCTGAGGATGTGGAAAATTGAGAAACTTTGGCCTGTAAAGCGGGTTCTCGCCGAGCTGGGGCTCGGCGTTCCCGGGGCATGTTCCTCGGGAGCGGGAATGCGCTTGCCGGTGGGATGAAATCCGGACAGGCTCGGACCATGACAATACGGGTGCGATACATGCTGGTGGTGGTGTCCGGTCTGGTGGGGGCGGCGGCGTTTTTGCCACTGGGATGGTGGCCATTGATTCTGCTGGCATGGCCGCTGTGGCTGGTGGCCTTGCGCGGAGCGGGGTGGCGCCATGGCAGGTATCTGGGCTTGGTTCAGGGGATCGTTTTCTACGGAGTGGGCTTGTCGTGGATGGACAGTATTTTCCAGCAAGCCGCGTGGGGCCTGTGGTTGATTCTGGCGCTGTTCAGTTGGTTGATTGGGGGCATTATTGGCGAAGTGTCGGCAAGGCATTCACGGGCCTCGTGGTTGGCGGTTTATGCGGCGCTGGTGGCCTCTGCGGTGGAGTTTGTGCGCTCTGAGTTATTCTGGCTGCGCTTCCCCTGGCAGACGAATGGACTCGGCCTCGGCCCAACTTGGCTCTCACCATGGATCGGCGTGTACGGGGCCGGTTTCTTGGTGTTGTTAGCAGGTGGCTTGCTGGTCTCCGGGCGAAAATTCCAAGCCTTTGGCGGGGCCGCTTTGACCTTGGCCCTGCTCGCCTTGGGATGCTTTCGTCCACCGCAGGTGACCGAAACCACGCCGCCCATTCCTGCCCTCGCGGTACAAAGTGAAAGTTGTGATTTCTATGCCTACCATGAAATGACCGTAGTCCGGCCATTTTCCAAGGGCATCATCCTGTGGCCGGAATACGCGGCGAGTTTTGACATTCAGAGCAATCCCAAAGCCTTTGGAATGGCCTTCAACCTTGCCCGTGAGCGAGACGCGACACTCATTTTTGGCACCGAAAAGGACCTTGGCGGCGATTCCCACTACAACCAAGCCCTCACCCTCGACGCCTCAGGGATTGTCGGCAGCCATTACAAAAATCACCCCGTGCCCTTCATGAGCGACGGCGTCAAGGGCCGCCTCGCCCTGCCCGCCACCACCCGCTTCGGAAAAATCGGCACCCCCATCTGCTTTGATTGCGATTTCACCGAGTGCGTCCGCCGCATGACCGCCGCCGGTGCCGAGGCGTTCGCCGTGCCCAGCATGGATGCCGCCCGCTGGCCCGCTCGCCAGCACCTCCAACATGCCGAAATCTTCCGCCACCGCGCACTCGAAAATAACCGCTGGATGCTCGTCTGCGCCACCTCCGGCCTCACCCAACTCATCGACCCTCACGGCAATCGAATCGCCCAACTCCCCATGCTCAAGGACGGATGGCTCGAAACCACCCTCTTCCTCCGCAGCGACACCACTTTCTTCACTCGCGCCGGCTGGCTCTTCCCCTGGGCCGTCTGCGCCCTCGCCCTCATCACCACCCCTTTCGCCTTGCGAAAATCCAATGCCCTCAACCCACCACCTCAGCATAAGTTCGAACCTTAACTGCCTGAACAAACCAACGACAGTGATGCTGGCAATTCTCGCTAGCGGAGTGTTGGTGGTCCGCCGGAAACGTTGATTCTCCCCTTTGACTCTTTATTTCTTTGTCCTTTTTCTTCGGGGAGGGACTGTATCTTCGGGGATCGCCGCAGGTGGTCGATTTTTTTCTGAAAAAATGAAGCCACCGGGATCAGACGCGCCCATGGTTCTGGTAAAATGGTATGCGTATGCCAAATGGGTTCTCGAGCGTGTGGAGGGTTTTCCCAAAAGGCAGCGTTTCATTCTGGGCCAGCGGCTGTCCAATCATGTGATGGACGCGCTCGAAACTCTGGTGAAGGCCAGCTATGCACGGGACAAGACAGAGTTGCTTATCAAAGCGAATGAAGGCATCGAAATGACGCGCTGGGTGCTGCGGGTGTAAGAAGACAGAAAATCGCTGTCGCTCCAAGACGGAAGACAGACCGCGTCCTTGTGTGGTAGGGCGTGTTTGTCGTCAGTCATTCAAACCTGTGGGTGGGCTCTTGCGGTACTGGGCCGGGCTGAGACGGTGACGGGCGTGAAAGTGCAGACGCATTTGCTCGGCGGTGCCGAAGCCCGCCAGACTGACGATGTGCTGGACCGGCAGGTGGGTTTCGCGCAACAGGCGCTCGGCGCGGTTGAGGCGGCAGCGGGTGATTTCGTCCAAGACGCCGGGCAGGCAGGCGACGCTGAAGGCACGCTCCAGGGTGCGGCGGCTCACGTGGAGGTGCTCAGCCACCTCGCTGACGTTCAATTGGCGGTGGCTGTGGCTCCAGATGTGTTGGCGGGCTCTTTCTATCAGGTTTCGCGGGGTGGTGGTGGTGGTGGTGGCGGCTTGGGCGGGATCATTGAGTGCGCCCAACAAGCCAAGCAGGCGCAGACCTTGGGCGGTGCTGTTGGTGAAATCCGCGGCGGCGATGTCGCGCAGGAATGCCAGAAATTCCCGGGCGAAGAGCCGCGGATGGCCGGGAGTGGAGACCGGGTTGGCGCTGGAGAAATGCCCGCCGGCTTCCAGTTCGTGGGCGAGGCGGCCATTGAATTGGACCCAGCACTCGGTCCATCCGCTGGCCGGATCCGGCCGATAGCGGTGCCACTGGCCGGAGAGCACCTGGCCGACCTGGCCGGCGCGGATTGGGAATGCGCCGCGCTGGGTTTCCCAGATGCCGTGGCCGGCCTCCAACCATAGCAGCGAGAACTCGGGCAGAACGCGGCCCTCGCGCCACTCAAATTGGTAGAGATCGGGGTGTCCCGGTGGCGGATAGGCGGCACCCGGCGCAATCGTGGTGCGCCCGGCACTCGTCAGGAACACCGGACTGGCAAACAACGCGTCGTCAATCGGCAGGTAGCGGGCAAAATTGCGGGGCGCTTGACGCAAAATTTGGGTTGGCATGGGGCTTGTCGGGGGTAGATCAGCTAATAGTTGCTGTGGCAATGGGGGAGGCTTGTCGCAAACTTTGGCAAAGCAAAAGTAGCCAAATGCCCGCTCACTGGCTACAACAAGTTCAGGTATCTGCGCATGGAGACGTCCGCGAGGTCGCGGCGGGGCCAGGCGCAAAGCCCCAATCCAATACCAACCCACACAACTCGATTTTCATGAATCCGATTCTTGGTGTCTTCTTTCATTGGCTCGGCGGCCTCGCCTCCGGCAGTTTTTATGTGCCTTACAAGGGCGTCAAACGCTGGTCCTGGGAAACCTACTGGCTCGTCGGCGGCTTCTTTTCATGGCTCATTGCGCCGTGGTTTTTCGCCATTCTCAACACCACCGACGTGCTCACAGTGCTCAAGGAAACCCCGGGCCATGTCTGGTTCTATACCTATCTGTTCGGCCTGTTGTGGGGGTTTGGCGGGCTGACCTTCGGGCTGACGATGCGATATCTTGGGATGTCGCTGGGAATGGCGGTGGCGCTCGGGTATTGCACGGTGTTCGGCATGCTCATTCCACCCATCTACAAGGGAGAGTTCACCTCCAAGCTGATTGACCCGGTGCATGGCCGCTGGGTGCTGGCCGGTCTGGGAGTTTGTCTTGTGGGCATCATTATCACCGCGATAGCCGGCCACACCAAGGAGGCCGAAATGTCAGAGGAAGACAAACTCGAAACCGTCAAGGAGTTCAATTTCAAAAAAGGCATTTTGGTGGCCACCTTTTCCGGCATCATGAGTGCGTGCTTCGCCTACGGTCTGAGTGCCGGCGACTTCATCCGCGAGACCACTCTCAAGGTGGACATGGTTAATTCGGCGGCCAAGGAAGGCAAGATCGTGCAGCGGGCGAATCAACCGGCGGACGATGAGGTGAAGGCGATGTTTGCTTCTGAGAGTCCGTTGAAGGACATGCTGGCGGAGAAAGACCAAAATCTAGCCGGTGTGACGAAGGCCATCGAGGATCCCTATGTGATCCAACGCAAGATCGGTGAGTTGAACGATGGCAAGGTGGCCGCAGGCGATGCGACGTTGTCCAAGTTGCAAGCTGATCTTCCGAAGGCTCAGACCAAGGCTGAGTCACTGGCATCGGCAGTAGCTGGCGATACCTCGCCGCTCGGCGTGCGAGTGGCGGCTTATGCCAAGCGTCTAGCAGCTATTTCGGCAGATGCCAAGAAGCTCAAAATCGTCCAGGAAATGAGCACTCTGGCGGAAAAGGAAACCGCGCTGGCGGTGTCGGAAAGCGGTGCGGATCTTATCGCCATCCATGCCAAGCACAGTCTGTGGACCGGGTTGCCGGTGTTGATTATTGTTTTGTTGGGTGGATTCACCACCAACTTCATCTGGTGCCTCCTGCTCAACTTGCGCAACAAGACCGGCTATCAGTATTTCAGTTCGAAGCCCGGCGAGCAGTCGCCGCACTATCATGCCGAGGCCGCCGGTGGTGAGGGTGCGCCGGCCGGCAAGGGTGCCAAGTTCGATGGCCGTCACGATAAGACACCGGTGCCGCTGCTCGGCAACTATATCTTCTCGGCGCTGGCCGGGATCACCTGGTATTTCCAATTTTTCTTCTACTCGATGGGCGAAACCCAGATGGGCCAATACAAATTCTCGAGTTGGACGCTGCACATGGCCTCCATCATCATCTTCAGCTCCATCTGGGGCTTGGCCCTCCACGAATGGAAGGGCTCGAGTCCCAAGGCCAGACGTCTGCTGTTCCTTGGCCTCGCCGTGCTGGTGATGTCCACTCTGGTGATTGGTTATGGCAACTACCTCGGCAGATAAGGATGAAATTCAACTATCATTGATCTTATTATGAATGCCTACACCATTGCCCAAGACACCTACGCCGCCCTCGGCGTGGACACCGAAGCCGCCCTGCAACGGCTTGCCGCCACTCCCATCTCACTGCATTGCTGGCAGGGCGATGACGTCGGCGGTTTTG
>CAIKHZ010000152.1 GCA_903827375.1 Akkermansiaceae bacterium | reverse complement strand
TTCCTTTTCCAACACTGGCCCACCCAGCGCCCGCCACAGTGTCTCAAAGCGGCTCTCCAGCCTGCTCGGCGGCTTGCCATCCCGGAACACCATGCGGGCGCGGAGCTTCATCACAGGGGCAGCTTGGCCTGGTTGGGATCGTCGATGGCGCACTCGATTTGCCGCCGCGTGCCCGCGTCGCCCTCCGGGCAGCCGATGGCTGGCCATCTCGCTCCGCTCGGTTCATCCGTGGTGATCTTGGTCACCCGGCACGTCACCTTGAGTTTGGTGGGCGAGTGGGAGCGGTCGAAGGTCACGCGGAATCCGAGGCTGAACTTGCCGTCCTCGTCGGCGCTGTCTTCGGCTTCCTTGAAATGGGTGTTGAGGAGTTCCTTCACCGCGTCGATGGCGGCTTGGCATTCGGCTGGTTGTTGGGTCATTGCTTGAGTTGGTTGTAGATGTTGATGATGGGTTCGAGGTCGCGGCAGATCACTTCGCGCTGGGCCTTGGTGGCATTTGATAGAAACCGTTCGGCCTGCAAGCGCCTCCACCAGCAACAGATCCGGTTCACGAACGGGATGTAATTCAACTGGCCTTTGTCGGCGGGATCCGGCTCAAGGTCGGCATCGGTGGCGACCCGGCCAAGGTTGAGCGACTTGCGCAGGCGGCGGGTGGACATGTCGAGGCCGGTGGCTTTGATGGCGAGTTGATAGGACGGGCTGTCCACTTTTTTGTCAGGGAAGCCATCGGTGCCGAACAGGGTTTGGCCATAGACGAGCCAGTCGCCGACGATGAAAGCAATCGAAGTGGCCATTCCGCCGATGCCAGCGGCGAGTTCCTGCCATTCCTCGGGGGTGAGCGGGTCGATGATGCGCATGCCGAGGCGGCTGACAGTGACTTTATGGTTTGGGAGTTGGATCGGTTGGTTCATGAGATCTGGTGTTGTTGATGCGGGCGGAGCGATACGACTTGCGGGCTGTCAACGAGCGCATGGCGCGGGAGGGGCGCAGGTTGAGCAATTCGGTGAGTTCGACGCAGCGTTTCGATACTGCGGCCCGGCTGATGCCATGGCGTTTGGCAATGTCGGTCATGGAATCCCCGGAGTAGATCAGGCCGCTGACCAGAGCGATGCATTCTGCCGTTAGACGGGCGTTGGCGTGGTTGAGGACTTCGCCCAGGACATGGCGGGCGGTGGACCATGCGGCTTCGTTGTCGCGGATGATGCCGCGTAGAGCGCCAGTCCCGCCCACCTGCTTCGTCCCGTCCTGTCCTGCGGATTTTGTCGGACAGGCGGGCAAGGTGGCGGAAGTGCTGCTGAGGAAGGCGGAACGGCTCAGGGCTTCACCCACCCAACCGCTCAAGCTCCTGATCTCCGGCGCTCCCGGCATCGGCAAGACGAGTCTGGTGAACCTGCTCGCCCGCACGCTCGCCAGCCACCCCACCGCCATCGAGGACGTGAACGGCAGGGAAGTGGGCCTGGACGTCGCCCGCGAGTGGACCCGCTCGCTTGCCTATGCGTCCATGTTCGGCCCGTGGTCGGTCAAAGTCGTGAAGATGTTAGGTAGATAGGTTTTGATGCTGCTAGTGATATTTTTGATAGATCTGGCAACTTTTGCATGCCCAAACCAGATTGCTAATACGCACCCGGAGATGAAATAAAGACCCTTTATTCGGCGCTCACATTGAGTAGCCTTACTGAATATCTGTTGAAAACAATGTTGACCTCGTCGGTACATCCATGCCACTACTCCGAATGCTAGCGGTTATTTGACGAGGGAATCCTACGAAATTCTACCCACCACGCCGATGTTTCCCCGAATCCTGTGTGCATTCCTCATTAGTCACGGCCTGCTTGCGGCCCAATCGCCAGCAGAGCCTGAATCACCCGCAAGCGGCGAACCCGCCATCACAAACAGCGAAGACGAGGCGATGCAGAGCCTCCCCGTGCAGGAAGGCAAAGCAGTCGCCAGCACCTTCGTTCCTGGGTCATTGGAGGTGCGACCATTCACTCCGCCGGCGCCCCCGCCGCGCAAAGTGGTCCGACCCATCCGCATTGAGGCCTCCGTTACCGTCCCCACTGCGAACTCCCGCACACTCACCATCCAACGAGGCGTGCCTTCCACCCGGCCTGACCTGCCGCCGCCGCCTCCACCGCAGCCATTTGTTAAACCCATCGCACCCACTCCAGAGTAAATCGCCCGTCGCATTTGGGAACACCACCACAACCTCAATAATCATGAAAATCCGATTCGTCTTTCATTGGTGCTTTTGTTTGGCTTTTGCAGCTACGAGCTTTCAGCATGTGAAGAGCGAAACGAACGCAAAAGTTGAAATCATTCAGCCGTTTCAGGCTTGGTTCCTAACAGAAAATGTTGATTTTTTCGTGCGGGTAGCCAACATCGGCGACAAGGCGATACGAGTCGCTAATACTGCTCAAGAAGATCTCTTCTTTGAAATTGCACCCAAAGTCACGACTCAAGTCGGAGATGTTCTGAATTTGCCAAAAGTTGAGAATGCGGGTAGATCAGAACCGAAAGGGCTGTTGCTGCCGCCTGGGAGAGCATATACGCTCAGTGATGCGGACTATAACGAAGCGGACTTGGTCAATTCCGAATGTTTCACACGGGTTCGTGTTCATCTACTCATCGAGACGGGACGATGGGTTTCCAGCGAGTGGACCGAGCGTAAAATCCTGCCTGCCCCCGATCTAAATGCGGCATCTCTCTATGACTACAAGCTCAGCGCCGATTCTTCCTCGACACACAGTGTGATTTCACTGCGAGTAAATGGTGAAGATTGGTTGTTTTCTCATGTGAAGGGAACCAAAGCAGTGGGAAGGCGTTTGTGTCGGGTGCCAGATGGTATGATGCCTATGTCTTTCGTACACGATCTTGAAGCGAGACGTTTGACCATTCGCTTCGCCAGCAATGAAGAACCTGTGGTAATCAACACGCGCACCGGTTTGCCAGTCAGCGGTTCCGAGCGGACCGCGCCGCATTTGCATTTGTGGCAGCAGATTGCCGGTCGTCCGTTCAGTGATTCCTATAAGGAGGTTATTGAGCAAAACGAGGGAACGGATGAAACGCGCCGCTTGCGGATGACGACGTTACCGGTGGTGGTGAAAGGTGTTGTAACGAGAGATGTTGGTCAGGCAAGCAGCGTTGGCGGCATGCATCCTAGAAAAGCATCAGGCTTGGCAGAAGGAAAAAATCGC
>CAIKHZ010000151.1 GCA_903827375.1 Akkermansiaceae bacterium | reverse complement strand
TGACTTGTTCGCTTTCCTGAGTTTCATTAGTGGTTACGACGCCGAACTGAATCGCATCCGCTGCTGGTCCATAAATTCAAGGGAACCGGGATGGAGGGCGATAAGGCATGCACCAATCGTCACCCCAAGTATCTGCAATATTCCGAGGGATACCATGCCAATGCCCTCTGCTGCAATAAGAAGAACCATGGATAGAACCAATCCAACAATACACAAGAACATCAGAAGGTAATAGGCCCACCTCAGCCATATAACGATTGGGATCATTTTCTGACAAACATGCGGGCCTGCCATCCGGCTACCGGGGGGCATCCTTCGACGTGGGGATTGGTGGTTGATCCTTCACTGGAGGCTTGTCTGCGGGCTGGGTAGCCGGTTGCGCAGCGCCCGGTTGTTCAACATCTTCGTGATACAGGACGACGCGGGTATTCATTGGGTTACGATTCTCTACCACTACAGAAATGGTGCCATCGACTGGCGTGAAGGTTCCGGAGGCTCCAGGCAGCGCCCCGACCCTATTGATGCCATCTGGGGATTGCAAATAGACAAGCTTATCCCCATCCGCTTTGGTATAGTCCTTCACAATGAATCCAATCTCGCGCTTGGTAGCAGTCTGGATCGTAAACGACCTGCTCTCCCCGGTGTTAAGTTGAAACTCTGCAATAACCTTCGGGTGCCGCCTCCATGGCGCATCCAACCAGGATTTATACCACGATTCGGGTATGGTTGAGTTCGTCGGCACCTTGCTCACTGATGGCCCGGAGACGGTCACACTGTATCCATTTACTTTCCCATTGGTTATACTCAAGCCAAACTGCCACATGGTGGCCCCTCGTTTCTGTGTTCCGACCAGTAGGTGATTGATAGCGCCTTCGGATACAAGTCGCGAGCACTCAAGACCATTATTCTTCAGTAGCTTCTCAGCTTCTTGCTCATTGGTTCCAACGGGCACGATTTTGGCGATTTCACGTTTGGCCTCTTCAGGATCACGCGAAAAGATGGGTTTGGAAGAGCATCCTGCGAGAGCATATACTGCCAGAAGACAAGTCAAGATCAGCGGTATTCTTAGAGCATTCATTCTGTATTGTTCAACGTCAAGGTGTGGCACGCGACTTTGGAGGCGCGGTTGAGGGGTGAGAGGGTGGCTCATGAGCGTTGCCACCACCGTCTTGGTTCGGCATTGGGATTCTATTCATTGTCCAAACTTGATTCGGTAAATTAGCAGACCAATTCCAAATATGAGTACCCCGGCAAGAATATATGCCGACAATATCGGATTGAAAATTGCTATGAATGCAGCGAAAAGCACGGCAAAGACCGAGAAAATGGAAAAGATGTAATTCGAATTCATAATCAGATCGAGCTGTTTGCCTACCATGTCTTGTTCGGCTTGTCCTATTTTTGTTCAAGTTCGGCCAGACGCCTCGGAAGCTCGGCCTTCTCTTCCTCCACTGACCGCTTGAGTCTGTCTTCTACAATTCGGTCGTTGGTCAGGTAGACACCACTCATCATGGAGGTCTTCACGTGTGCCCGATGTACCCGTCCATCGCGATCTCGATAGACGATCTCGTAAATCCGTGAATCCTTCTCTCCGAACCATCCAGGGCCAAACGGATCCCAACTCTTGTCGATTAGCTCGCAATCCATATCACGAATGTACTGCTCGACGCGTTCTCCATCAAACGAACCCGAAATGAGACGGATCACGACTGCAAAAATAATGAATCCAATGATGATTACTGCGGGATCCATGGGCTATATGATTTTTCTGGCTAACGTTAGAGCGCTGGCAACCCGCTACCGTGAGCTCCCCTCCGATTTGGGTTGAGGTATATCGCCACCCTTCGGCCCAGACTCAGGGCGGGTAGCGGGTTGCCCAGCCGCGTCTTGTTCGCGATTTAGGTTTGGAGCAGCATCGGCAGGCCTTGGTGGTGGTTCTTCACATGTGCAGGTGATCCTTGGGTCCTTGGCTAACGTCAAGCCCCTTGCCTTACAGTCCTTTTTGAACTTGCTGTAGAGTTCTGCATGGACCGGGTAAAAGTCGTAAAACCTTGGCATGAGACAGCGATCATAAATGGTGATGGTACTCCCCTTCGGAATGGCCTCAATGGCCTCCAAGAACTCATCATAGTTCGTAAACTCTTGAACTGTCTTCTTCTTTCGGTCTCCTAGTGCAAACAAGACCCAGTCTGCGTGTCGGCACATCACGATTCCATAATCAGTAGTAAGGCCCGCAGGACGCTTGCGTCCCTCTCCCGCATTGAAAACGTGAAGTATGACCAGGCCAGTGGCATAAACGGTCCCAACCAACGGATCGGACTTCTTCTGGTCGTCTGCGTGGCCGCAAATGGTTAAAAGGCACCAAACGATTACTATCAGGCGGTTGCTCATGGGATTTGGTTCTTAGGCGATTGAGGTGGGGACGCCGGTTTCACCCGACGCCCCCCTCGCAGATCCCGGCGTGCGGAACTACCGCACCGGGCTCCTCAGGAAGCGCGCACATGAAACCAACCCCGACACAGAGTGCCAAAATCGGCTTCCATTGCAAGCAGGAAGCTTGACACAATTGATGGGATCTACCTGGCCCAGTGTGAGTGCTATGCTTGCGTTGCTTCCATGCCCACCCCTTCGCCCTGTGACCGGCGTTACCGTCTCTGACTACTATGGGC
>CAIKHZ010000150.1 GCA_903827375.1 Akkermansiaceae bacterium | reverse complement strand
GGGCTTCTTCGCGGGCCTTGGCGGCGGCGATGACTTCCTCGGCGATGTTGCGCGGGCAGGGTGAGTATTGCAGGAACTCCATCGAGAACTGACCACGCCCGGAGGTCATCGTGCGCAGATCGCCGATGTAGCCAAACATGGAACTCAACGGGGCTTCTGCCTTGACCCGCACACCGTGGTACACCGTGTCCTGGCTCTTGATCATGCCGCGGCGGCGGTTAAGGTCGCCAATGACGTCTCCCACGTGGGCTTCCGGGGTGAAGACGTCGATTTTCATGATCGGCTCAAGGATGTGCGGGGCGGCCTTCTGCATCGTCTGGCGATAGGCTGCCTTGGCAGCGATTTCGAAGGCGATGGATGACGAGTCCACCGCGTGGAATCCGCCGTCGGTGAGGGTGACTTTGAAGTCGAGGCAGGGGTAGCCGGCCAGCGGTCCTTTAAAGATGGAGGTACGGAAGCCTTTTTCGACGGCGGGAATATATTCCTTGGGGACATTGCCACCGACGACGGCACTTTCGAAAACAAAACCGGATCCGGGTTCGAGCGGTTCGATGGTGTACTCGATTTTGGCAAACTGACCGGAGCCGCCGGATTGCTTTTTATGAGTGTAGCTGTCCTTGACGGCCTTGGTGATGGTTTCGCGGTAGGCCACCTGAGGGGCACCGACATTCACCTCGACCTTGTGGGTGCGCTTGAGGATGTCGATTTTGATATCGAGGTGCAACTCGCCCATGCCTTTGAGGATCAACTCGTTGGTCTCTTCATCGGTCTCGACGTGGAATGACGGGTCTTCCTTGACCATTTTGCTGATGGCGATGCCGAGTTTTTCGGCGTTGGCCCGATCCTTGGCAGCCACTGCGATGGAAATAACCGGTTCCGGGAATACCATCGGTTCGAGTGTCGCGGGGTGGTCCACATCGCACAGGGTGTGGCCGGTTTGGACGTTTTTCATGCCGACGATGGCAATGATGTCCCCGGCTTGGGCGACGTCGATTTCGGTGCGGTCGTTGGCGTGCATTTCCACCATTCGACCGACTCGCTCGGTCTTGCCGGTGAAGGTATTGAGGACGGTTGTACCCTTTTTGAGCACGCCGGAGTAGATCCGGGTGAACGTCAGGGCACCAAACTTGTCGTCCATGATCTTGAAGGCCAGGGCGCGGAATGGCTTGGTCACATCCACGTAGGCATACTCACCGGTCGGGTGGCCTTCGAGGTCCACTTCGGGTTGGGGCCTCACTTCGGTAGGGCAGGGGAGGTATTCCACGACCGCGTCGAGGATGTTCTGGACCCCTTTATTTTTGAAGGACGATCCGCAATAGGTCGGGAAGAAATCCATCTTAATGGTGCCTTCGCGGATGCAGCGCTTGAGGGTGTCGATATCGGGTTGGTGGCCGTCGAGGTATTTTTCCATGACCTCGTCGTCCTGTTCGATGGCGGTTTCGACGAGCATGGCCCGGTATTCCTCGACCTTGTCGAGCATGTCAGCAGGCACATCGCCGACGGTAAAATTGTCCGGCAAACCGGATTCATCCCAGATGTAGGATTTTCGGGTGAGCAGATCCACGACCCCCACGAAGGTGTTTTCCACCCCGATGGGCAACACCATCACCAGCGGCTTAGAACCGAGGATGGTCTGGACTTGGTTCACCACGCGGTAGTAATCCGCGCCGATGCGGTCCATCTTATTGACGTAAATGATCCGGGAAACGTGTGAGTCCGTGGCGTAGCGCCAGTTGGTTTCGCTTTGGGGTTCGACGCCGCCCGAGGCACAGAAGACCCCAACTCCACCGTCAAGCACCTTGAGCGAGCGATACACCTCGATGGTGAAATCCACGTGGCCCGGGGTGTCGATGATGTTGAATTGGTAATCCCTCCAAAAGCAGGTGGTGGCGGCCGATTGGATGGTGATTCCTCGCTCCTGCTCCTGCTCCATGAAGTCGGTGGTTGCTGCGCCGTCATGTACCTCACCCATCTTGTGAATCTTGCCGGTGAGCTTGAGAATGCGTTCAGTGGTCGTCGTCTTGCCCGCGTCAACGTGGGCGAAAATCCCGATGTTGCGGTATTTGGTGAGGTCTTTCATGCGATGGATAGGATACGAATTGACACGCCAGCATTGCGTGACGGGGGCGCATTCCTAGTCGGAAGTCACGTTTTGGCAATCCTAGAGTCGTAAAATCATCAACATTTTTTGCGGATGGATCCACAATCCCCGCTTGCGCATTGCGGACGTCGGGGGTATTGCCCCGGCATGTCAACTGAGACCTCACTCGTTTTGTTCAAACCAGACGCCATTGCCAAGCAGCTGGTCGGGCCCGTCCTGGCCCGTTTTCAAGCCGCTGGCTTTCACCTGCGCGCCATCAAGATGATGCAACTCGACGAGGCCATCCTCCGCGAGCACTACGCCCACCTGACGCATCTGCCATTTTTCCCGAGCATTGTCGAATTCATGCAGCAGGCACCCGTGGTCGCGGTGGCGCTTGAGGGGGAGAACGCAATTGCGGGGATCCGCGATTTGCTTGGGCCGACGGATTCGAAGGCGGCGGCCCCCGGCACGATTCGGGGCGATTTTGGCGAAGACAAGATGGTCAACGTCTGCCATGCCTCGGACTCCGTGGAAGCTGCGGCAGTGGAATTGCGGCGCTTCTTCAAGGAGGGCGAACTGTTCGCGTTCTAAAGGGGCGCGGACGGGTAGGCCCCTCAACTTAAAGGGGTTTTGGGAATATTTCGTGATCGCCACGATTTGTCTGTCACCATGTCATCCTTCAGATCGGTGTGGAAAACTTTCAGGCGGGCAGGGACCAGATCTCGCGCAGGCGAGCTACAG
>CAIKHZ010000149.1 GCA_903827375.1 Akkermansiaceae bacterium | reverse complement strand
CGCAGTCGCGGCGTCATTGCGCAAGCGGTGAGCATACATCCGTTGCGGGTGGGGATTTTGACCAGCATGCTTCTGACGGAATGCCAATTCAAAACCGCCCATGTTCTATCACAAATCCAACAACAACTGACGATGGCGGGCCACGAGGTGTTCATCGCCAAGAAGTCACAGGTCGAACTCAAGCATGACGTCCACCGGATCGTGAGCCATCTGCTCGCCCAACCAGCAGATGCGTGGATTGTTAGTTCAGGTTCCAGCCAATTGTTGGAGTGGTGCGCGGGACAAACGCTCCCCTGCCTTGCGCTCTTTGGCCGAACCGACGGACTGACGCTCGCCCGCAGCGGGCCGGACAAGGTGCCTGCGTACCTGGCAGCCACCCGCCAGTTGATCAAGCTTGGGCACCGTCGCATTGTTCTCATTGCCCGCCACACTCGCAGGCATCCGACGCCAGGGAGTGTGGAGCGAGCGTTTCAGGCGGAAATGGCTGCCCATGGTATAAGGACGAGTCTTTATCACTTGCCAGATTGGGAGGAAACCCCGGCGGGTCTGGCCAATTTGCTTAAGAGCTTGTTTCATCACACGCCGCCCACCGCGTTGATTATAGATGGGACTGCCATCTACATAGCCGCAGCGGAGTTTCTCGCCCGCCGTGGCATTCAAGTTCCGCGGCAAGTCTCACTGATTTCAACTGATGACGAATTGGGGCAGGTTTGGTGCCATCAGGGCATTGCCCACATCAGATGGGACTGCAGACCGGTTGTGCGCCGGGTGCTCCGCTGGGTCGCCGCTGTGCGCATGGGCAAGCCGGACCGCAAAATCATCAACGTACCGGCGGAATTCGTTACCGGCGGCAGCATCGGTCCGCTCTATCAAGGGTGAACCGGCATTAGGGGTTAGGGCCCAAGCTCCTGAGTCACCTAAAAGTTCATTTTCAAAGAGTTCGACTGAGCTCACGCCAAAGTCATCTTCACCTCTCGCCTGCTTTGAGGCATGTGGTAATCCCCAAGTGGATGGCGATTTTGATGACGATTTTGATTGCATTCCCGGCGATGCGTGCGCACCCCTGTCTCACCATGAATCCACTAGCCACAGTCTGTCGCCGTGTTGCTCCCCTCATGCCGGCTGTTTTGCTGGCTGTATTGGTTTCCCAAGCTGCTGCCGAATTGCAGCCACGGGTTTTGCCTGCGCCGCATATTGACGGTGGGAAGCCGTTGATGCAGGCGTTGGCGGAGCGGCAGTCGGGTCGCGAATTCAGTCAGAAGGCATTGGATCTGCAACAACTCTCCGACTTGCTGTGGGCGGCGTTTGGCATCAACCGGCCGGTAATTGATCACCGCACCGCGCCGTCCGCCATGAACTCGCAGGAGATTGACATATATGTGGTGCTCGCCGATGGGGTGTTTCTGTACAACGCCAAGGAGAACCGCCTTGATCCCATAGCCGAAGGGGATATGAGGGCCAAGACAGGTGGGCAGGATTTCGTCAAGGTTGCGCCCGTGGCATTGGTTTTTGTTGCGGATTTAGCGCGCTTGGTGAAAGCTAAACCAGAATCCAAGGAGCCGTATGCCTGGGCTGACACCGGGTCTATCAGCCAAAACGTCTATCTCTGGTGCGCCTCTGCTGGCCTGGCAACGGTGGTTCATGAACTGGGCGAACGCCAGCCCTTGGTCGATGCCTGGAAACTCCGTCCCGAGCAGCGGATCACGCTCGCTCAAGCGGTGGGCTATCCGGCGAAAAAATAGCTCTAGCGGGGCATGCCTCAGACCATGCGAAATTCGAAAATTACTTCGACGAAGTCAGCCTGTCACGTCTCCCGTTGAGGAACTTAACTCATTGCCCCCAAATTCTGCTTTTCAAGGATTCCTCTACAGTTCCTGAGCTTGACGGCGATTTTAGGGGGTTGAACTTGCTCGACCCTGTGGCGCTTTTGAGAACGAACCCTGAGGCATGAGGAATGGAGGATGACGCCGAGGGGCTTGTCCATCAGGCGGGAGGTGCAGGCCTGATAGGCAACTGTTGCCGGGCCACAAGATGGGTGGTTCGAACTTGGGGATTTCGGGTGGGCGGGGACGCCCACACTCCGTGAAGGGACGCCCCGTTTCTAAGCTTAGTCGCAGCGTGTCGGCGCTGGCAGCCAACGCTCTAGCATGAGTGCCAGCGATTCGGGGGTGATGGGTTTGATGAGGTAGTCATCCATGCCCGCCTCCAAGCATAACTCCCGGTCCTTCTGCATCGCATTGGCGGTCATGGCTATGATAGGTAGCCTGGGATGATCTGTTCCAGAGTGGGCCGCGCGGATCAAGCGGGTGGCATCCAAGCCGTCCATCCGGGGCATTTGCATATCCATGAGCACCAAGTCATAGGTTGTCCTGGCGATCGCCTCAACCGCCTTCATGCCGTCGGCCGCTACATCCACCTTCAGTCCCATGTTGTGCAAGAAGCCCGCAGCCACCTTTTGGTTGATGAGATTGTCTTCGGCCAGCAGCACCCGCAATGCCGGCCAGTGGCCGTGCATGGGTGCCAGAGGCGCGGTTGGCGCGGTTGGCGCGGTTGATGGGGTTGGCGCGGGTGGTGTTTCGGGCGATGGCGCTGATATCGAAATGGGTCGCTGGCTGGCGGCAAAACAAGCCGTGAACCAAAACTCCGACCCGAGGCCCACGACACTCGTTACACCGATCTCGCCATCCATGAGATCGACGAGTTGCTTGGAGATGGCCAATCCCAGACCCGATCCACCGTAATGTCGGGTCGTCGAGGCATCCACCTGACTGAATTTCCTGAACAGCAATTCCTGTTTGGCTGCGGGAATGCCGATGCCAGTGTCGCACACCGCAAAGCGCATGACGATGTTGGTGGCGCTGGCCGAGACCAAGCTTGCCAGCACGGAAACCTCGCCGTGGGGGGTGAATTTGATGGCATTGCCGGTCAAATTGAGTAGCACCTGTCGCAAGCGGTTGGGATCGCCGCACAGTTGGGCCGGGGTGCCCGGGGCGATGGTGCAACTGAATTGGAGGCCCTTGTCATGGGCGGAGATGTTGAGCAATCCTTCAAGTTGGTGGAGTATGTCGTGCAGATTGAAGTCGAGGATTTCCAAGTCGAGTTTACCTGCCTCGATTTTGGAAAGGTCCAAAATGTCATTGATGAGGTGGAGGAGAACTTCACCGCTGGTGTGGGCCATTTGGGCATATTCGCGCTGCTTGTCGCTGAGCGGGCTGTCTAGCAACAAACTGGTCATGCCGATGACACCGTTCATTGGGGTGCGGATTTCGTGGCTCATGTTGGCCAGAAACTCGCTTTTGGCGCGGTTTGCCAGATCGGCCTTTCCAGCCATCTCGGTGGCGGTGGCGTTGGCGGCTGCTAGTTTGCGATTCGTGTCTAGCAATTCAGCCTCGGTCTGCCGACTCGCGGTGATGTCCCAATTGGTGCCGATCATGCTCAATGCCTGGCCGGTGGCGTCACGCTGCACGAGGGCCAATGCGTGGATATTGTGGATGCTGCCGTCCGGCCAGACGACCCGGAACTCGGTATCGAAGTCTTTTTCGCCACGCAACGCCAACTGGCTCTCGGCGTCCCCGCGCTCTCGGTCATCCGGGTGGACTCCCGCCTGCCATGCGTCGTAGGCCCCGCTGAAGGTGTCCGGGGTGATGCCGTAGAGGAGGAACATTTGGTGGTCCCAGACCAGCCGGTTGTTGACCACGTCGTACTCCCAGATGCCGACGCTGCCAGCCCGAGCGGCAAGCATCAAGCGCTCGCTGGTCAGGCGCAATTCTTCGAGTGCCTGCCGGCGCTCTGTGATATCGGAAAATGAGGTGACGACCGCATACGGGGTGGTTTCGCCGTCGTGGAAAATGGGTTCGGCATTGATGTTGATCCATCTTAGCGTCCCTTCGGGCAGGTGCAGGCCCATCGTTACACCATGGCAAGGCTGGCCTCCTCTCAAACTCACGATGCCAGGATAATGCTCGCCGGGGAAGGGGATCCCGTTCTCATCAATGGCTTGCCAGTGCTCGTCTAACGAGCTGCGTCCCAGAATTTGGTCGCGGCTCAGCCCCAGAATCTTCTCAGCACTCTGGTTGCAATCGATGATCGCACCCTCGGCCGTTTGGACGACGATGCCCTCGGCCATGGCCGCCAGCACCCAGCGGTGGCGGCTTTCGCTCGCCCTGAGAGCATCTTCCGCTACCTTGCGCATGGATACATCCACGAAGCATTCTAGCAATTTTTCCCGACCGTTGAGGTGGAAGCGTTTCACGGTTTTATGGATGGCGAGGCGGCTGCCATCGGCCCGAAACATTTCGCGTTCGGAATTGTCCACCGTGTTGCCGTGATCGATCACCGGGCAGGAATTCTCACAGGCGGGGCATAAAAATGCGTGGCAACGCTGGCCCACCATGCGGTCTAGAGAGTCGCCGAAGAGAGTGGCGGCATGCTCATTGACCTGTTCGATGAGGCGGGTTTGCGCGTCAACGATGACGACTCCGGCGGGCATATTGGCGAGTAGGATGCGCTGCATGGCTTCACTTTCGCGCAGGGCGTCTTCTGCTCGTTTGCGATCTGTGATGTCTGCGCCGGAACCACGGTACCCCTGGAGAGATCCGTCCGCATAGAGAAGCGGAAAGCCGTTGGTGGATAACCACAGGCAGCGGCCATCTTTCGTCCGGGCGGCGTTGACCAAGTTCAGAAATGGTTCCTTTCGCTCGAAGATCGCGAAGAGCGCCGCCTTGAATTCCTCACGCTCACTGGCTGGATGCAGGTCGTAGAAGTGCATCCGGCCGATGAGTTCGTCAGGGTGGTAGCCTAGGACGGCCGCAGACGCTTGGCTCACGTAGGTGTAGAGTCCGAGGGTATCCACTTCCCAGACGATGGTGGAGTTTTGCTGGGCAAGCTGGGCGAATCGCTCCTCGCTATGTTGCAGTTCGGTGTTGCGCTGGAGCACCAGGCGTTCCAACTTCTCGCGTCGGCGCAGCGTCAAGCTGAGCACAATGGCCAGAGCGGCGGTGAGGCAGAGGCCGGTCAGGGCTGTCAGCCAAGCCAGCCACAGAGGGTGCAAAGTGAGAAATCCCGGGCCAGCGGTAGCGGTGACGGCAAAGGTTTTGCCGAAAGCCAGGACTGGGCGCATGGCGGAGAAGCCAGCATGTGAGCGGCCCTCATTGCGACCGGTAGCCAGCGGTTCTGGAGTTGAGTTGCGGCGCAGGAATGAAAGTTTGAGGAGCGCGGAATCGTCCGTCGGGACGTTTTGGAACAGTGATCCCACACGCAGAATCGCCACGGCAAAGCCACGCAAGTGCTGCGCCTGCCCGGTGGCAAAGACGGGCCGACAAATCAATAACTCCTTTTCGTTGCCGGTTTCCTGCACCAACGTGAGTGGCTCGGTACTGATGGGCAAGCCGCTGCGGGCGGCCTCCTCCAAGGCTGCTAGGCACAGCGGGTCTGAGCCGAGGTCGTAACCCAGAACGGCCTCATTGCCAGAGTTGGGGGCCACCTGCAAGATCGGGTAGTGGATGTCGCGAGCGGTGGCCGCCACCGGTCGCCCCTCTGTGTCTTTTTGCCAGATGGCAAAGTCATTCCAACCTGCGGCGCGGACCTGTTCGGTGAAGTGGGCTTGCTCGGCAGCGGGCACGGCTGGGATCCATTCCCAAGCTCGGACATTTGGGTTTTTCGTTAGAAAGGCTGAAAATGACTGGAACTCGTCGCGGCTGATATCCGTGGCGTGTTGGCAAAAACCAGCCAGGCTTTCCAATTCGGTGCGAACGATGGTTTGCAGGGATTCGGCGATCTCGCCGGTGCGACTCGCGGCAAGTTGCGCAAACGCCAGCTCGCGGTCACGTGCCTCGCTGCGGTGGCTCATCCAAATGGCAAAAAAGGTGATCACCAAGCCGAAGGCGGACGCCAGCACGGGTTCGGGTTGGCGCATCCAGCGAAGTGAGAGCCCGTCGCTGCGGGTGCGCCGCTGTATAAGCACCCTGCCAAGCACGACTAGGGCCGCCAGCGTCAGCGAAAACAGCGCGGGAGGGAGTGCGGCGCGGGCCAGCATCCAATTCCAATCGCGGGCATCAATGTCCATGCCCAGCACCGCGAGGACCGCGTTGGGGCTGTCGCCGGGCTGAAAGTTGGGGCTGCGGACGCCCTCGCCTGCGGCTTGCGGATGCTTGGTATTGGGGGGTGGGACAAGGAGAGGGACGAAGCCAGTCATCCAAGATCCCCAACGGTCGCTGGCAGGTCCCTCGGTGGTGGCGGTGGCGGAGGCGAAGACGCGGCGGTAAGAATCAGGTGCCTCCTCATAGATTTGCCCGGGGGGGGAATAGTCTTTGGAGTCAGGATCCTCACTATCAACAAAGAAAACCAATTTGCCATCAGGCTGCCGACCCATCAGATAGAGGAAGCGGCATTGTGGAATGGCCGCCCGGGTAAGGGTGAGTTGCTCCTTGATGCGTTGGTACGCGGGGCGTTGCAAATCGGCCTCGCTGGCACTGAACGTTTGAATGACTTCGGGATCGAGGGTTTGCGCCAGCAGTCGCGTTTGTGCCAGCAGGTCGGCTCGCTTGGCATGGTCGGCCGACACGATCATCCGCCAGGTGAGAACCGCGCCTGCCATCAGGATGGCCAGCAGCAACAGCCCGAAGGCGCAGCGCCGACTCGCTGTCTTCTCCGTAGATGGCAAGCCATCACCCCTCCCGCCCCGCCGGGATGGCAGCCCAGGTTGCACATCTGGCGTATGATGAGCTGCAGGTCCATTGCCGGTTATGTCAGGTAGCGTTTGGATGGTCCATTTTGCCCGGTCAGTGAAATTTTGCACGAAATTTTTTGAGAATATCCGTAATTTTTTTTCTTGAATAGAAGGATTCATGGCTCTGGGACGACTTGTGAACTGGGTGTTAGATGTCGCCAAGGACTTGGTTGATCTGTGCAAATACCCGGCAACCAAGACGCCGTATGACCGATCAATCATCACATCCCCCTTGACTCCGCCTCAGCAAGGACCTACCCGTCCTGCGCCCCACGGTCAGTTCGCTTCATCGGGCCTGTCCCTAGCCGCGGATGGTGCCGCCCTGAATTGAATCCTGCCAAGAACCCATCATGATATCCGACGATTTTAGATCCTCGCTTTCTTCCCAACCCACGAAACTCCTAGTTACTGGAGGCACAGGCTTTCTTGGAGGGGCAATCATGGCTCGGTTGCTCGAAACCCCATTGTGGGAAAATTCGAGATTTCTGGTGCGCGGTGCTACCGCTGCCGTCGGCGCGGAACGCTTGAGGGAAACGCTGCGCAAATTCGCCGTCGATGAGGCGAAAATTGCCAAACTGCAGGTCGATCAAGTGATCTGTGGCGACCTGGCTGATGTGCAATCCTTTGAAAATGACCCCAGATTGGGATCGGTCGATGTGGTCATCAACAGTGCCGCTGTGACATCCTTCGGCAAGCATCCCCAAATCTGGCCGGTGAATTCTGAGGGCACGGCAGCCTTCGCCGCCGCTGTCCATAAACATGGCAATCTGCGCCGCTTCGTGCAGGTCGGCACCGCCATGGCTGTCGGGCCCCGCCCGGAAAATCCCGTGCTGGAAATCGCCGAGCCAGGTGTCGATGTTCGCCACCTTGTGGACTACACCGCGAGCAAAATCGAAGGCGAGCGGCGACTGCGGGCCTTGCCCGGCTTGCCACTGGTGGTCACACGGCCCTCGATAGTCGTCGGACACTCGAAACTCGGCTGCGCTCCCTCCGGCAGTATTTTTTGGGTTTTCCGCATGGGAATGAAGATGCGGGCATTCATGTGCCCACTGGATGCACACATCGACGTCATCCCTGTGGACTACGCGGCGGAGGCTGTGATTCATCTGGCGCTCAAACCCGCCTTGGCGCACGACCTGTATCATATTTCCGCAGGCCCGCTGGGTTCGTGCTCATTCCGCGAAATCGACCACGCAGTTGCGCCGGTGATGAAGCGTTTGCCGATTTCGGATTTCCGGCATCTTCCGTACGAAGGTTTCGTTGCAATGCAGGGTCAGTTCAAAGAGTTCTTTGGCCCCTGCAACCGCCGCCTCATGCTGCTGGCAATCAAGCTCTACGGCGGCTTCGCCGGCCTCGGTATGGTTTTTGACAATACCCGCCTGCTTGCCGAAGGGGTACGCCCCGCTCCACGTTTCGATAGTTACGCAGCCCTTTGTCAACAGACTAGCATGGGCATCAGCATCGCCGATCAGATGCTGCCGGACTTTAAATAATCCTTTTAGCACAGATTCCGCCGCACGGGTTTTCACCGGACTGGCCGTTGACGCAGCGTGATCAACCAGCCTAACAAAGCGAGCGGGCCAAAGCCGACCACCACGCCCCAGAGGGTGGCTGCGTCCACCGCAAACCCACCCAACACCGGTCCGATGACTGAACCCACGGTGTAGGAGATGACCATCAGCGTCGTCACTGAGGCTACCTGCCGGACGGGAAAATCCTGTGCCGTGCCAGTCATCGCCAGCGTGTAAAGGCAACCATCGGCCGCCCCCCACCAAAAACCCAGAATCCAGAGCAGCGGCGGCCACAGGCTCATCAGAGGCAAGGCAACCACGCTCAGCACGAGCCCGGCCAAGCTCAAAAGCAATACCCCGCGCGTCCCACGCCGGTCCGCCACATGGCCAAGCGGATATTGAATGACCAAGGCACCCACGGCAATCACTCCCGGCAGTGCCACTGCAGCGGCTCCGGACCAACCCGATGCCAGGGCCACAAGGGTGCCTACGGTATGCATCCCGTTTTCAAACAATCCGCCCAAGAAGGCGATCACGGCCAGACCTGCTGCACTGCGCCACACGCCGAAGCCCCCGTCATCGTCATCCACTGGTGCTGGCAATTGTCTTCCGAGGAGAGGAATGCTTGAAAGTGCGCACACAGCTGCTGCTCCCAAGAACACCGCACGCGGCCAGGCCACCAGCGCCGCAGAAACAAAAGGCCCCAAGGCAAACGCCATGCCCATTCCGGTTTGAAACAACGCCAACCAAGCGCCCTTCTTTTCCGGCGGAGCCTCCGATGCCAGCAAACTGTCTGTCAGCGGCCACGTCAATGCCCCGCCAAACCCTAACAACAGCATTCCTCCTGCCCACGCCCAAGGCGACGCAGCCCCCGCACATCCCACAAATCCCAACGTCGCCATGAACTTCCCCGCTTGATACGAGCGCATGGCCCCGAAGCGTCCGACCAGCGCCGGTTGGAATGGAGCGAGCACCAGCACTCCGCCAAAAATCAAAGCCGACAACAAACCAATCGCGGTTGCCCCCAATCCCTGCTGTTCCATTAGAGTCACGGCCAATGGCTGCACGCCGGCGAATCCGAAAATCGCCAGTAACGTGGATAGACAAAGCAGCCAGAGCGAGGAATTCATCGGACCCATCAATCAATTTTTTTGCCCAACAATCATTGACTCAGGCCCGACCATACGAGCACAATTCTCGATGTCCATGCCAAACGCCGCTGGGCCTCATCTCTCAAATGAACACTAGAGCAGCTTTCTCCTGCAACGGGTCCTCCGGCTGCAATCCCTCTGTCTCGTGAAAATCCTCTTTTCCCGGTGTGTTCAAAGTTCATCGGATTGGGCGGCCGCCCTGTGCATGAAAGCGAAGCCCCTGCACAGCGCTTGCAGATGCGCCAGGGCACCGGGCAGGGCTTGATCATTGTCCTTGCCAAGCACCCCACACTGAGCATTGAGTGGTTGCCAACCACGACTATGAGTCCGCCACTCGTCATTCAGAAACATACCTTCGGCATGGGCGACCGATTTGCCCATCAGGGGATCGCTCAACTCCGCGCTATCAGACATGCCTGTGAGGCTGGCTATCCGGTGTATCCCACCTGGAACAAATCCAACCGCGAGCACACCATCGTCCACAGTCATCCTGACGACCTGCGTGCCGAAGCCGACGCCGCTGTGGCCGCGCTGGGCTGGCATGGGGACTATTATGTGGACGCCGATCATATCGGTTTGCTCACGGTGGGACCATTTCTAGCAGGTAGCAATTTCTTCACGCTGGATGTGGCCGATTTCACAGGCAAAGCGGCAGACGCGGCGAGCCTGAGTGCCTTTGCGGCAGGCATGGCAGGGCACCTCGGCAGCCTCCCCATTCCGGGCATCGGCACCCCGTTAGAGCTTACAGCGGAGGTGGTGGCTGCTGCTGCTGCGAAGTTTTTGTTAGCGATGCAGGAGGCGGGTCGAATCTATCGGCACATTGAGCAGCACAAGGGAGCGGGGAGGTTTGTGGTGGAGGTGTCAGTGGATGAAACCGACATGCCGCAGACGCCGGTGGAATTGTTATTGATATTGGCGATGCTGGCGGGGGAGGGGGTTCCGGTGCAGACGATTGCGCCAAAGTTCACCGGGCGATTCAACAAGGGGGTGGATTATGTCGGCGACCTCGAGCAGTTCGAGAGGGAATTCGACGAGGACTTGTCCGTCATCGCCTATGCCATCGGCGAGTTCTCATTGCCTGCCTCGCTCAAACTCAGCGTCCATTCCGGCAGTGATAAATTTTCGCTCTATCCGATCATCAACCGCCTGCTCAAGAAACATGACGCGGGGCTGCACGTCAAAACCGCCGGCACCACCTGGTTGGAGGAGGTGATCGGTCTGGCGGAATCCGGCGGCATCGGTCTGGCGCTGGCCAAGGACATCTACGCCGGTGCCTGGAGTCGATTCGCCGAGCTCACGGCCCCCTATGCGACGGTCATTGATATTGATAGGAGTCAGCTGCCGGATCCTCGGGTGGTTGCTGAATGGTCGGCGGAGAAATTTGTTGCGACGCTTCGCCATGATGCCCGGTGTCCAGAGTACAACCGGCATTTCAGACAACTCATTCACGTCGGTTTCAAGGTTGCTGCGGAGATGGGCCTGGTTTTCACGGATGCGTTGCTTGCCAACGCTGAGATCATCGCCAACCATGTGACAACCAACTTGCTAGAACGCCACTTGATACCGCTTTACGCATGAGTGAGTGCCCGATGTCTCCGGTTCACGCCACTGCATGAAAGCCAATCTATGGATGGCAATTTACAAATGAATCTTCCCGTATGAATCCCATTTCTCGCCGCACGTCTTTGAGGGGAATGGCGCTGGCTGCCGTCGCCGTTCCGCTCATTCCGCGTTTCTGTTCGCCGTCTCTGCTGGCTAAGGAATTGGAACTCCAGACCAAACCCACTGCTAGCGAAGAGTCTGCAATTGCCGAAATCGCCAAGAAGCACATGGACCTTTATCATGTTCCCGGTCTATCGCTTGCTGTTGCGCGGCATGGCCAGGTCGTCTATCGCCGTGGATTCGGCTTTTCGAACCAAGTGGATGGCTCGGCCGTGACTCCTGACAGCCAGTTTCGTATTGCCAGCCTGTCCAAGCCAATCACTTCGGCTGCCATTTTTTCGTTGATAGAACAGGGGCGTCTTGGTCTTGAAAACTTGATATTTGGTGGACAAGGGCTTTTGAAAAGCGAGTTTGGTGATGATTGCCCGGATGGGGTCAAAAAGATCACTCTGCACCATTTGCTCACTCATACCTGCGGTGGTTGGGAAAACGACGGTGAGGACCCGATGTTCAAGTGGCCTGAACTCAATCATTCGGAGCTCATCAAATGGACTCTAAGTCATCAACCCATGAAATTTGAACCTGGCGTGCATTTTGCCTATTCCAACTTCGGTTACTGCATATTGGGACGATTGATCGAGAAAATCACCAGCCAACCTTATTCGGAATTTGTGCAACAAGGCGTATTGGCGAAGTGCGGCATCAAGGATATGCGTTTGGCTGGTAATACCCATGCCCAACGGGCACCTGCTGAAGTGGACTACTACGGCCAAAGCGGCTCTGGCGAGAATCCGTATATCATGAATGTCACCCGCATGGATTCCCACGGCGGCTGGATTGCCACTCCCACTGATTTGGTTCAGTTCGCCATGCATGTGGATGGCTTTATGACCACCCCCAATATCCTCACAGCCGGCACCCTAAAAGCGATGACCACCGCCAGCACCGCCAATCCGCATTACGCCTGTGGGTGGTGCGTCAACGAGGTTCCTAACTGGTGGCACACGGGCAGTTTGCCAGGATCCCTTGCCATCATGGTCCGCACCGCCAGTGGCTTATGCTGGGCCGCCTTGGCTAACACCCGGATCAGTGGTTTGGACCTTGATGGAATGATGTGGCAAGTCGTCAAGTCCGTGCCGGCTTGGAACGCTTGATTCTAAATGGCACTTCCACCAGTCACTCGCCAGCATCGCCGTGACAAGTGTTCACATTATTTCAGGAATCACAAATTACTTGGACAGAAAATATTTCTTCGTATATAATGTTCGGCCTTGAGCCCAGAGTCCTTGAAAAGCCCAAGATGCTGTCGTTAGGTCCAGTTTTCTGCTCTTGGGCGTTCGGCGAGCGGATCGACCGAGCTCGCCGAAGTCTCAGCCGAGCCGTTTTCAAGTCTTGCGTCTTGGATCTGAGACGCCGCCTCTCTAGTCCTGATTTTCTAACCCACTGGTGGGATGAAACAAACACTTCCCAAATTAGCATTTAGAATGAAAACACCTCAAGTATATGGTTGTCTGACCGGCTTGCTGCTGAACCTGCTGTTGTTTTTGAGCGGATCGGTGGTGGCCGGCGATCTTGGCAAAGAGTTTGCAGATCCGCCGGATTCGGCTCGGATGTGGACGTGGTGGTTCTGGCTGGGCGACAAGGTGGACAAGGCTAGCATCACCGCCGATCTGGAAGCATTGAAGGCCCAAGGGATGGCCGGGGTGACGGTTTACAGCCTCAGTGGGCCGGGCGTGCCTGGCAAGGGACCTAACTACATGAGTGCCGAGTGGCGCGAGTTATGGAAGCACACGCTTAAGGAAGCCGAGCGGCTGGGGCTAGGCGTGAGCACGATGCTCAGCAGCGGGTGGAATGCGGGTGGGCCGTGGATTAAGCCCGAGCAGGCGTGCAAGCAGCATGTGCATTCCGAACTTATTCTTGAGGGGCCTCGGCATTTCAAGGGCAAGTTGCCGTTGCCTGGATCTGATCAGCGATTTTACCGCGATGTGGTGGTTCAGGCGTTTCCTACTGATAAGTCAAAAATCACTCTCACAGCCAGTAGTTCCCATAGCAATTATCCCGTCGATAATGCCGGAGATGGCGATAGCGATAGCTTTTGGGTTAGCAATGGTGAGAAGCCGAACGAGGGGCCGAGTAAAGATAAGCCTGAGTGGTTGATGGTTGATCTGGGGCAAAGTCGAGCGGTTAGGAATGTGACTATTCAGCCGAGGCCGGGGTATGGCCCTAAAAACGCAGAGGTTCAGCTATCTGAGAATGGGACGACGTTTGAGCGGTTGAGAGTGCTGGTGCTGGAGCGTGACCAGTCCACTGAGATTCTGTTGCCGGGCAAGCCTGTTCGTTATATCCGTCTGTTCGTTACCTCGACGTATTCGCCGAAAAACGAGAATGTGCAGGTTTGCGAGTTGACCGTTGACGGAAAGTCATTGCGATTTGCTCCGTCGGGGTTGATGGCGCTGAAGACGCTGCGCGATACCGTCGGAGGCATGTCTCCTACGCCTGAGATCAATGGTGCGGTGCTCAAGCCGTTGCCGCTGGAAGGGGCCGGGATGGCGATTGATCCGGCCGCTGTTGTCGATCTTAGCGCCCGTTGCGATGCGGATGGAGTATTGGACTGGGATGTGCCGACTGGAATGTGGAAGATTCTTCGCACTGGGGTCACACTGACCGGAGCCATCACATCTTGGTCGTCGCCGACTGGGATCGGGTTTGAATCGGATCCGCTGGATGCTTCCGCCATGGAATTTCAGGCTGCCAATGTGGTTGATCCGCTGGTTGAGGATGCCGGCCCGCTAGCAGGGAAAGTCTTCCGATCCGTGCAAATCGATAGTTGGGAAATCAACCATCCGAACTGGACGGCGGGCTTGATTGACGGATTCAAGAAGTTCCGAGGGTACGATCCGCATCCCTATCTGCCGACCCTAGCTGGCCATATTGTGGGAAGTGCCGCTATGAGTGACCGTTTTCTTTATGACTATCGCCGGACGGTGGGTGATTTGGTGGCGGATAACTATTTTGGTCGGCTCAGCACGCTCGCCGAGTCAAAGGGGATTGTGCAACAGAGTGAGGCGGGCGGTGTCTGCTCGCCGAAGGTGATGGCCCTGGACTGTTTGAAGAACTTGGGCCGATGCGCGATTCCGATGGGCGAATTCTGGCAGGATGGCACCTGGGTGGAGGGCAACCAGAACAAGAACGGCAAGCAGACGGCGTCTGCGGCGCATCTCTATGGCAAACGGATTGCAGCTGCCGAGGCGTTTACTTCATTTATCCACTGGGTGGATTCTCCCGCCACTCTCAAGCCCACAGCTGATCGCGCTTTTTGTGAGGGATTCAATCATTTCTTTATCTTCTCCAGCGCAACCCGGAGTGAGGACGGCTTCCCCGGAACGGAATTCTGTGCAGGAACCCACTTCAACCGCAAGATCACCTGGTGGAAGCAGGCTAGCTGCTTCAGCGATTATATTGCACGTTGCAGTCACTTGCTGCAGCAGGGGTTGTTCGTGGGCGATGTGTTGTTCTATAACGGAGACGGATGCCCGAATTTTGTGGGGCCCAAAAAGGTCGATCCTTCGCTCGGCGCTGGTTACGATTATGATGTGTGCAATTCTGAAATCATCCTCACCCGCCTGACGGTGAAGGATGGGAGCATCGTGCTGCCAGATGGAATGAGTTACAAGTTTTTGGTTCTGCCGGAATCTGCCACCATGCCGGTGGAGGTCCTTGCTAAGTTGAAGGAACTAGTTGCCGCTGGTATGACGCTCGTCGGGCCGAAGCCGGAAACAGCGCCCGGGTTGACTGGGTATCCGAACTGCGATGAGCAGGTGAAAGCCATGGCGGCGGAGTTATGGGGGAACTGCGATGGCAAGTCCGTTAGGGAGCACATCTTCGGCAAAGGTCGTGTGGTTTGGGGAATCACTCCACGGGAAGTACTTGCCAAGGCGGGGGTGATACCTGATTTCACAGTTGGCGGTGAGCCGGGCGCATTTCTGGACTGGATCCATCGAAGCGTTAACGGAACGGAGATATACTTTGTGGCGAACCGGCAGAACCGTTCGGAAAAGGCGGTTTGTACATTCCGGGTCAGCGGCAGGCAGCCAGAACTCTGGGATCCAGTGAGCGGCCAGGTGCGGGTGCTGCAGCAGTGCAAGGTGGCAGATGACGGAAGGATGGAAGTGCCTCTGCAATTTGAGCCCTATCAAAGCGGGTTCGTGGTGTTCAGGAACAAGGTTGAAGAGGTTACGGCGGTTGGGTATGAGAATTTCCATGAATTGAAGCCACTGCTCGAGTTGACCGGGGCGTGGGAGGTGGCGTTTGATCCAAAGTGGGGCGGACCTGAGAAGATTGTGTTCGATAAACTGGACGATTGGACAAAGAGACCGGAGGATATGATTAAGTATTTTTCTGGTGCCGCCACCTACCGTAAAGTTTTTGATTTTCAGCAATCAAAAATCGAAAATCAAAAATCCAAGATTTTTCTTCACCTTGGGGAGGTAAGGGATGTGGCCCGCGTCAGGCTCAACGGCAAGGATTTTGGCGTGGTCTGGTGTGCGCCGTGGCGGGTGGACGTCACGGAGGCCATCAAGCCTGGCGCGAATGCCCTGGAGATTGAAGTCATCAATCTCTGGCCTAACCGACTGATTGGTGATGGCAAGTTACCGCCGGAAAAACGTCTCACGCAGACAAATATAGACGGATTCTACAGTGGTGAGCACAATCTTCTGCCCTCCGGCCTGCTGGGTCCTGTGCGGCTCATGAAGACGGAGTGAGTTTGAAATAGTCAACATGAAAGGCCCCACATGCTGAGTTCAGAGCATTGACAGGCCGGGTGCAGATGACTACTTTGGGGCCACATGACCCATTTTCTCGACCCTCGCAGTGACATGGTGTTCAAACGGATTTTCGGTGAGCATCCGGAGATTCTGCGCGAATTTCTCAACGGGGTGTTGCCCTTTGAGAACGAGAGCGAGTTCATCGTGTCGCTCGAATATCTTCCCGGTGAGCAGGTGCCGGATATCCCGCTGATCAAAAACTCGATCGTGGATGTGCGGTGCAAGGATGCTTCTGGCCGCCAGTTCATCGTGGAAATGCAGATGGCTTGGACCAACGCATTTTTGCAACGAGTGCTTTTTAACGCCAGCAAAGCGTATGTGCGCCAATTGGAAAAAGGTGAGCGCTATGAAATGCTCTGCCCGGTGTACGGCCTGAGCATTCTCGACGACACTTATGAACCCGATCCGGACAGTTATTATCACGACTACCGGATCGTGGAGTCGGGCAGACCGGAGCGCGTGTTAGAGGGCTTGCGACTCGTATTTATCGAGTTGCCGAAATATCGTGAGACCCGTCCGAAGGAGGCGCGCAAGCTGCGCTGGGCTTGGTTGAAGTTTCTGAAAGAAGCCGGGCACGCTGGCACCCAGGGGCACGCCACCGTGGAGGAATTTCGCGAACAAGTGGGCATCACCGAACCGCTGCGCAAGGCCATGAGCATTGCCGAAGAATGCGGGTTCAGTCCGGCTCAACTGGACCGCTATGACTCGTTCTGGGACCTGGTGAGTCGGGAACGCACCCTGATGAGCGGCAAATTCGCCGAAGGTCGCGCGGAAGGTCGCGCCGAGGGTCGCGCCGAGGGTCGCGCCGAGGGTCGCACCCAAGGCCTCGCCGAGGGCGAAATTCTAGGTGTACTGAGGGCGGCAGCAGGCATGAAGGTGTTCGGGATGGAGCTTGCCACCATCTCAGAGGCCACCGGGCTGACGGTGGAGCGCATTGCAGATCTATAGTCAATCGTGGGTCCATTCCCTACGGCAAATAAGAGGGACTTGAGAAAGAATGCGAAGGCGGCCTCAAACATAATTTGAGGCCGCCTGCAGTGGTTAGGTGTTTGCGCTGAAATCAGCGTTACACACCGCCGAAACTCATGTAGTCATCGAAATCGAGCCATTCGAACCAAGTTGCAAGGTCATCGCGCTCGGCACCGCCTGCTTGTTCAATGGCTCCGCTGATGTAGTTGCGGCTGCCGTTGTCGCCGGGTGCGGAGTTTTCGCGAAAGCGGCTCCATGCCTCAATTTCGTGGTCCGCATGCTGGATCGGCGCATTGGCTTGGATCCAAGTGAGCAGAGCGCCGTCGCCCAGCCCTTTGGCAACCTCGGCCTTGAGGGCCTCGGGATCAATGCCGGTGAAGGCAAAGAAGCGCTGGTCAAGCGGGCAGGCGTAGTGGTATTCGCCATTTTTGTCGTTGAGGAAGGCGCGGCACTTGTCAAGAATGCGCGGAAGGATAACGAAGCCGCCGAGGCGGGTACGGGCGCTGCGAGGCGGGCGTTGAGTGAGGTCTGGGTAAGTCATCGGGCCGCAATCTGGCGCGGAATCTTCAAAATACAAGCGGTTTGTTCCGCCTCTTTGGAGCCAACGTGGAATCGCTCAATGTTCGCAGGCACGGATTTTTTCCAGGGCTTCCAGCATGCGGGCCCGGGGGCAGCCGAAGTTGAAGCGGAACCAGCCGGGCCAACCAAAGGCTTTGCCGTCCGATAGAAATAGCCCGGCACGGCGTTCAAAATGCTCGGCTGGGTTGTCCACGCCCAGACGGCGGGCGTCGATCCAGGACAGGTAGGTTGCGGCCCCCGCGACGATGGATAGATCCGGGCACTTGTCGCGGATGAATTCGACGAGAGTGTCGCGGTTGCCTTTCAGATAGGCTATCAGCGCCAGTCGCCATGGTTCGCCGTGGCGGTATGCGGCTTCCGCCGCATAATACGACAGTGCGTTAATTTCCGAGAGGGTATGGCCGCGGGTGGCGGCGAAGCGTCGGCGCAGGGCGGCATCGGGGATGACGGCATAGGCGTAGCCGAGGCCGGCGATGTTCCAGGTTTTGCTAGGCGAGAGCAGGGTGATGCTGCGTTGGGCGAGGGCGGGCGGCAAGTTGAGTGCGGAGAAATGGGGTGTGATTGCCTCGTCGAGGATCAGGTCGCAGTGAATTTCGTCTGATACGAGCACCATGTCATGAGCCTCACAGAATTGCGCCAGCCGTACAATTTCCGCTGGTTCGAACACCCGGCCGAGTGGGTTTTGCGGGTTGCACAGGAGAAACAAGCGCGTCTGTTTGGTCACGGCGCGTTCCATGGCGGCCCAGTCGAAAGTCCAGCGGCCATCCTCGAGCGCGTGGTCCACGGTCACCAAGTCCACCCGCGCATCGTGATGGACATTGAGGAAGGGCGGATAGACCGGGGTGCAGGTCATCAGCGCGTCGCCGGGACCGCAAAACGCCCGTGCGGCCAGCGAAAGTGCCGGCACGAGGCCGCCGAGGTGGACGATGTGATCGAGGGGCACCTCGGCCTGGCGGCGGGTTTTCAGGTACTCCAACACGGCGTCGTTGAGGCCGGTATGTGCCTGAGGATAGCCGAAAACCCCGTGTTCGACCCGGTTGTGCAGGGCTGCCAGAATCTCTGGCGCAGATGCAAAATCCATATCAGCTACCCAGAATGGATCAAGGTCCGGGCGCCTGTCGTGTTTGATACAGCCGGTGCCGCGGCGGGGGATTGGGATATCGAAATTGAAGCTCATCGCCGCGCAGTGTTCATTGGCGGGGGGGGTGGGCAAGCGCAAACATCGCTGATAGCTCGTTTTTTCTCAATCTTCAATCCGTGTGATCTGAGGTGCGGTTGCCAGCAGAGAGGGCGCCTCGGTCTCACCCGCCGCCCCGAACATCTGGTGCAGGCCACAGAATCAGGCCCACTGCAAGACTCGTGGTTCAGCCACACCCAATCCAACGACGAAGCGATGCAACGGCTGAACCAATACGATGGCATCGCCAGCCATGCCCAGGCGATTTACGACCAACTGCCCGTGATCCGCAAGGACGCCTTCTTCGAGTTGGTTCGCCGGGTCGGCACACGCTGACGCTGTGGATGGTCGATCCGGGAGTCGTGGTCGATAAGTTCGTATTGGATTTTGCCCCGCCGAAGGATGCCTATCTGGGATCGCCCGAATCGTATCACCGCTGACCCTGATCAAACGATGGGCTGGAAGCCCGTCGTCCTTGACACGCAGGATGCCTGTCCTTCAGCTGTTAGGCTCCGGCGATCATCGATTGCAGCGCGGTTTCGTCGAGGATCGGCACGTTGAGTTGTTCGGCCTTGTCGCGCTTTGAGCCTCCGCCCTCACCACAGAGGAGATAGTGGGTTTTGGCAGATATGGAACCGCTCACCTTGCCGCCCTGGTTTTCAATGAGCTCCTTCATCGCGTCGCGATCGATGCTCAGCGTGCCGGTGATGACAAAGGTCTTGCCGAGGAGCGGCTTGCTCGTTAGATCTGCCGAAGCGGGAATTGGCAGGTAATTGTCAGAGAGCGGATTGATATCAAGTTGGGCGAATCGTTCGAGGACTTGCTGGCCGGCGGCGGATTTGAAGAAGGCGCTGATGGCTTCAGCGACCACCGGACCGACGTCGCCAGTGATTGAATATTTGGTTAGGAAGTTATTTTTCTTTTTTGCATCGGCGCGAGTGTCGAGGATCAGTTCGGCGAGAATCGGGGAGCTCGCCAATTCAGCTAGGTTAAGGTGCAGGCGGGCGAGTTCCTTGGCGGCGGATTCGCCGAGTTGGCGGATGCCCATGGCATAGAGCCAGCGGTGGAGCGGCTTGATTTTTGCGGATTGGAGGGCGGCGAGAATGCGGGCGGCGTTTTTTTCGCCGAAGCGGCGAGGTTCCTCAGCGCTGGCGGTGTTGAGGTTGGCGAGGGTTTCTTCGGTTAGGGAGAAGAGATCCAGGGGGGTGGAGCAATGGCCGAGGCGCACCAGGGCATCGGCGACGGCCTCGCCGAGGCCATCGATATCGAGTGCCTTGCGGGAGGCGAAGTGAGTGATGTGAGTGACGGCTTGGGCGGGGCACTGGAAGTTGGTGCATCGCCAGGCGACGAAGCCATCTTCTTGTGAGATGGGGCCGCGGCAGGACGGGCATGCGCCACCGACGTGATCGAAAAGCGAGAACGGCGTGGCTCCCGGAACCGGACGGGTGACTTTGACGATGGCAGGGATGATTTCGCCGGCCTTTTCAACCAGCACAGTGGCACCGATGTGGATTTGCTTGCGGTCGATCTCGTCCTGATTGTGGAGGGTGGCACGGGAGACGGTGGAGCCCGAGATGAGGACCGGGGTGAGTTCCGCCACGGGTGTTAGGACGCCGGTGCGGCCAACCTGGATGGTGATGGCATTGAGGGTGGTCTCCTTCTGCTCGGGCAGAAATTTGTAGGCGGCGGCCCAGCGCGGGGCTCGGGCTGTGGCACCGAGGAGTTCGCGTTCCGTGATATCTAACACCTTGATGACCGCACCGTCAGTGGCGTAGTCGAAGCCGTGGCGCTCGCGGTTGATGGTGGCAACCGCGTCCAACATTTCTTCCAGGCTAGTGGCGGTTATGATCGGTTGGTTCCGCGGGATGTGGAATTGATCTAGCAGGTCGTGAAATTCCAGTCCGGTTGCCAGGGGGGGGCCGTCATACGCGCCGAGGCCATGGGCGAGGAATGCGAGCGGGCGTTGGGCGACGATTTTCGGGTTGAGTTGTTTGAGGGTGCCGGCGGCGGCGTTGCGCGGGTTGGCGAAGGTCGGCAGGCCCGCCTCGTCGCGTTCGGTGTTCATGGCGGCGAAGGCGGCGTTAGGCATGAAAATCTCGCCGCGCACTTCGAGGATGGATGGGGTGGAGGGGGGAGGATTTTGGATTTTGGATTT
>CAIKHZ010000148.1 GCA_903827375.1 Akkermansiaceae bacterium | reverse complement strand
TGCTCTGGATTGAGGTCTTGGAGAAACCGGTTCATCGCGGTGAGCCCTAGCAAATCTTCGGCAGGCTTCTTGAGCAGTTGGGCCGGGCCACCCCGCAACAGCGGTATGGCATTTGATAGGTCCAGCGTCCAACGGGAGGGTGTGGGTGGGTTCATAGGCTTGCGCTATGCCAGTCACCAGGATATCGGGTGCCTGGCACAGTGAAATATTGCGACGAATTCGTCACATCAATCGTGAACCTCAAGCTGCGGCCGTTTGCGCGGAGATCGGCTCACGTTGAAGTCCCCCCACGACCGTGTCTTGATTCCCCGGCTGACTAACCACGCGCTGCAGGCCGCGCCAACGTCGGCACTCAGGCCGTGAAGACGGCGCACTTCGCGATCCGGCGGCCGTTCCTCGCACGGCCCCAATGGTTTGATGCGGCTCACTATGCCCATGCCGCTAGGGGTTTTGGTATTCGCATTCATACGAAGCGTCAAAATTGCCAATCACCCCCGCACCCACAAGAAGTTTATTGTTTCAATTTCTTCACATTCGGGCGCGGCACACATCGCGGGTCATGTGACAGAATTGTCACAAATGAATCCTACCCCAACCTGCCACAGATGGAGCGAAATAGCTGCGGCCGCCTGTGCCACGTATCCCACCATCCGACAACTATCAGAACCAAATCTACTATGAAATCAGCAACCCGGAATATCCTCACCTTTCTTGTCCCCATGGCATACCTTGCCATGGGCTCGGTCTCCTATGCCGGCACCCCCACCGCGACCACCTACACCGCCGACGATCTTTTCATCGGATTCCACCAGACCGGCAACACCTCCGACTATCTGGTAAAGATCGGCCAGGCGTCCACCTTTACTTCCACTCAGACACTTTCGCTAGGAGACATCGCGTCAGACCTTGCAGCCGTCTTTGGCAGTGGCTGGGCGACCGATGCAACCATCAAATGGGGTGTGATCGGCACAACACGCCTGGCCACAGTCGGGAGCGATCCCGCCCACACGATTTACGCCAGCAAGCAGGGAAATGCCTCCACAGCCACTCCGTGGAACACCGGTTCTACCAGCACCCTTAGCACGGGCGACGCCAAAATTGCCTCAATGACATCGGGATACAACGGCAAGACGTCCACCGCCAACAGCAGCGTCGGATTGGTGCAAAACAACATCGGCACTGCTAGCAACAGCGCATACGCCTCATTCCATACGGGCGGTGCCAATGCCACCGGTGCCGCGGCTAACCTCTCGTTTGCTCTGTTTAACCCGACGATCGAAGCCAGCAACGCCTCCGGCATCACGAGTAGTTCCTCGACCCTCGCGGTTTACCGCCTTGTGCCTGGTGCTGTCGCCCCTGCCACCGCGCTGGGTACTTTCTCGATCAATTCCAGCGGCACGGTGACGTTCACAGCTGCCACCACATCAGCGTATAACACATGGGCATCCTCCTATTCCCTCAGCGGCGCGAACGCCCTGCCCACCGCCACACCAGCGAATGACGGCATTCAGAACATGGTGAAGTTTGCGCTGGGTGCCAATCCCAACTCAGGTAGCGACGCGCAATTCCTTCCCACTGCCGTTTCAGGTCCCACGAATCTAACCTTTAGTTTCCCGCACAACCCGGCATCCGTGGCGGAGTATGACGTTGCAGTTGATACCAGCACGGATCTGCTCAGCTGGACGTCTGCCCCAGCCGGCACCGAAAGCGGTGGGATCTACACCACTGTGATTCCGAAGAACGGCGTGCCTTCACTGTTTGCCCGGTTGCGTGTGACTAAGAAATAATCGCAGCCAGCTAACAGGGGGATGTGACAAAATCGTCACGATATGCGGATTCACAAAACCATCGTCATTACGCCAGCTTCACCCCGGCAAGAATATCCCCTCTTGCTTCACAAAGACTAAACCAACATCATATGACTAACAAAACATTTAGACGAATCACAGGCTCTGCCATGGTAGGTATGGCGATGACGATGGCCGCAAACGCTGCCACGACAGCATACACAGCCGATGACTTGTTCATCGGCTTCACTCAGGTCGGTAATACTTCTGATTATCTGGTGAACATCGGTCAGGCATCAAACTACACCAGTTTGGCTCCTAACACCACAGTCAGCCTGAGCATCGGCGATATAAACACCGACCTTGTAGCGGCCTTTGGTAGCGGTTATGCCACCGATTCCACCGTCAAGTGGGGTGCGGTCGGCACCACCCGCCTGTCAGCTGTCGGAAGCGATCCGGCACACACGATTTACGCCAGCAAGCAGGGTGATGCAACGACGGCGACCCCATGGAACACCGGATCTTCCAGCACGCTTAGCACGGGTGACGCCAAAATATCCACGATGACGTCGGGATACTTGGGCAAGACATCCACGGCCAACAGCATCGTCGGTCTGCTCCAAACCAATATCGGCACCGCTAGTAACCAAGCGTTTGCTTCCTTTCAACCGGGTGGTGCCAATGCCACTGGCGGCTCGGCGGGTTTGTCGTTCGGACTATTCAACCCGTCGATTCTGGCAGGCGGGGCTAGCGGGATTTCGAGTGTGACTTCCTCACTCGCGCTGTTTCGTCTGACACCAGGGGCTGTCGCACCGTCTCAGCCGATCGGGACGTTCTCAATCGACTCGAGTGGTTCAGTCTCATTCACCAGCGTGCCTGAACCGACGTCAGCCGCGCTCGGCTTGATGGGTGCTGTCCTGCTGGTGGCACGTCGCCGCCGTTGCTAATGATCGCAAGTAGATATCATTCATTTCTCCACAACAACAAATATACAAACAACACCAACACAACACCAACACCAACTAACATGAAAATCACTAAATCACTTATCGTCACCATGGCCCTGCTTTGCGTGGGTGCCAATGCCACTGAGACCATCTATATTACCGGATCGACGGCGTTCCGCGCAGGTGCCTTGAACGCCATCAAGAACCTGCTTGGCGGGGTCGCCCCCACTGCCCAGTCGAATGCCACATTCACCAGTGCCAACGGCTGCAACTGGATTGGCGTGACATACAATGGCCACACGATTAACGTCAAGACCTCCTTCTATGGTTCGACTGGTGGCATCCAAACCGTATCGGAAAGCGTTGCGTGGCCGTTCCTGATTGACAGTGCCACCAGTGCCCAGGCGCAAGGTGAGACGTTTGTTCCAGGCAGCACGTCCATGACCTACTTCCATGATATCCAAGTGCCGAACATTGCGATGGGCGACAGCTATCAGTCCACCACTCCCTTCACCACAACGACTTTGAATGACATCACGGTGGGCATTGTGCCTTTCCAATTTGTGGCGAGTTATGGGGCTCCAACAGGCCAGTCCATGAACAACCACCTGTTTAACGCGATCTTCTCGGGTGGCAGTTGCACGCTTACCCAGATGACCGGCAACTCCGCCGACTTGGCAAAGAGTTTGTTTGCCCTTGGTCGTGATGCCGACTCGGGTACCCGTACGATTACCCTGTGCGAGACGGGTTACGGTGCGAGCACCGCAGTGGCGCAATACAAGCCGGTGGTCTCTGGCACCTCGATTATGAGCCATGCTTTCTATCCTTCCAACACCATCAATGGCATCTTCTATGACGTGGGCAACACCGGCTACCCAAGCGGTGGCACGGTGGCCGGCTTGGTGCGCAATGAGAGCTTGACCCATCTCAATGGCTATTATGTGACATATCTTGGGAAGAGCGATGCCAACACGGCGCTGAATGGCTCTGGTGGCGCAGGCAACGCGGTTCCCTTGGCATGGAATGGTGTGAATTACTACACCGGCGGCGGCGTCTTCAATGATGCGGCCATCACATCGGGGCAATACACCTTCTGGTCCTACGAGCATGTGCTGTATCCCAACCAGGTTGTAGGCAGCCAGGCTGAGGTGTTCGCCCCAGCGCTGGGAGCGGCCATCAAAGGAACCAGTGCTGGTACAGGAACGATTGGTACCGCCGGTATCAGTCTCTACTCGATGGCCGTGGTCCGCTCAGGTGACGGCACCTACGTGACCTATTGATCATCCACTGGCGACTCCACCAAGGGTTAACTTGATATTTGGAGTCCGCTTTGAAATCATGACAGCTTGCCGGTGCGGTGGTTCATCCCCGCACCGGCAATTTCTTTTGAACGCCAAATCGTGATATGCATGAAACATCGCCACATATACATGACGGCCGCAGCATCTGTTGCTGCGATATCAGGAATTCAATTTTGGACCAGCACTGCCACTGACCGGCAGCAACCGGATCAAGACGGAATACGTCATTCGGGGGGTGGTCGCTCTCACGCCTCGGCCGTGTTAAGCGGTGTCAAACGCAAGATGCGGGAAGACACATCTGTCTCTGGAGGTCCTGAAAGGAATCTGCCACTAACCGTTGAGCCTGGAATCCGAACCAGTGTGGGTGATGAGCTGACCCTGCCGCTTGTGTTTCGCGGTAGCGGTGCCGCAGATTCCACATTAACACTGGACCAGCAACTCGCTCTGCGAAAGATTCAGGAAGACTTTGCCGCAGCCACATCCCGAGCCGGTAACGATCTATCCACACCGGAATACCGTGAATCCTGGATCAAGGCCAAAAACGATGCGGATTCGCGCCTTCACTTATCTTTAGGCAGGCAGGGGTGGCTGGTCTATTCCCAGGCGCAATCGCAGGCCGAATTCTCGGAATCCCATGGCACGCGTATCGTTCCGCAATCGCGGTGAAGACCGGCTTCTTATGGCAATTTCTCGTCTTCTGCTATCAGTCGCTCACCTTCCGAAATCTCCATTTTGGTGAGTCCCTGCTGCAAATCGGCCAGAAGATTGGTGGCGGTGACTTCACCCTTGTTGGATGCTCTCTTCAGCCAGCGGTACGCCTGCACCGGATCTTTTTCCACCCCGAGCCCCAAACTGTAGCATCTCCCCAAATTGCTTTGGCCTTTGAGATTGCCTCCCCTCGCCGCGATCTGGAATAATCGGAATGCTTCGCTGCCCGACTGTTTGACGGCGGCACCTCCTTCATACATCAGCCCTAGGTTGTTGGCCGCACTGACATGGTTTTGTGCAACGGCTTTCTCCAGCCATTTCAATGCCTCGGGAAGATCCTGCTTTACCCCGTTCTCTCCCAAATAGTAGAGCAGTCCGAGGCGAAACTGCGCCTCTGCAAACCCCTGCTCCGCTGCCTTCCGCAACCACGCGGCGGCTTCCACGGCGTTCCTCTCCGTGCCTTTGCCTTCGGCCAACATACAGCCATAGATATGTTGCGATAGCATGGCACCTTGTTCGGCTGCCTTGCGGAACCATCTCAGCGCCTCCTTCTCGTCCTGCTTCACGCCCGTACCCTTCGCATATAACACCCCAAGATTGTGCTGTGCCTTCAGATTACCCAACTCTGCAGACTTGAGGTAATATTCAAACGCCTTCGCATCGTCCTGTTTCACGCCCGTGCCGCTAGCGCAGGCTTTTCCCAACTGGAATATCGCCTCGGAGTCGTTCTGTTCCAGAGTGGGGTTCGTGGGCTTCGCCTCCGTCATTTTGTCATCCGCATGGGTGGTTCCGGGTAAAACGAGAATCGAACCTAGCAAAATAAGGGGCGGCAACTGTTTTCCAAAGATCAGGATTGTGGGTGATTTCATTGTGAGTTGGATGTTGAAGAATTGTCATCCTCCGGTTTGTCCTCTTTGCTATCGTTGTTCTCTCCGCCATCACTGCCGCCGTAGCCGATGACCTCGACGTTGATGAAGGACAGTTGCTCATCTGCGGGAGCCGGGCGACTGGCGGACTCCTGCCTGGAGGCATTATCCACGCTAGCTGTTGAGGCGCCGGCAGTGGTGGAGGCTGCGCTAATGCTGCCAACGCTTGGGCCGGAGGGTGCTGAGGGTGCGGTTCCCGAACTGGTTCCGCCTGCTGCGATGTTGCCGCTGTTAGTCACAACGGCCGCTGAGATGTTCAGGTTACCCGAAACGCGGATGCCGGCATCCCCCGCGTCAATCGTGCCAACCGGGGCTATCAAGTCAACATTGCCCGGCTTCATGCCTGCCACGGATGCCAGCACCCCGATGCCACCACCGGTGGCAAGGCCGGCAAGGTCCGTTATGACGTTGGCACTCTGAGGATCTATTAGAACACGCGTCGGAGATGCAGATTGCACGGTTTTAGATGAAGAACCGGCAGCGATGTTTCCGACCGATGACCAGATGATTTCATTGCCGCCGCGCAGGGTGAAAATTCGAGATATACCCAAATTCACGTTGGTATGGGTGAATACTGATATCTCGCCACCAGCCTCGGTGATGATTCCCGGAGGTGCCTGAGGGTTTCCTATGGTGGTGGTGGCAAGTGTCAGACCGCCACCGGGTGTCAGCAGATTGATATCTCCGCCATTCTTGGTGCGAATGTCGCGGCTTTCGGTATTGATACTGCCGTTCCACTGGTTTCCGGGAAACAGACTGGCAATCGCTTCGATGCCTGATGTGTAGTTTTTGTAGCCTGGTTTTTCTGGATTGTTGTGATCCCGGCCGGCGTCACGGAGAACCAGATAGAATACCCGAAGTGCGATCTGGTCCTGCATCTCAGAGGCAAGGGCATCAAACTCGTTCTGTGTGTAGCCGAGTTCTTGAAGATGAGTGGATCCGTCTCCCGCCTTGACATATTCGGCGATGAACGCCGGGAAATCCGCCCTGCTCGAGCTGAGCGATGAAGCCTCGCCAATTCCTGCTGCGGCGATGATGTTAGCCCCAACGAAATCAAGGTAAGGATTGCGTGAGTTGCCAATGCTGGTGATGCCGGTGCCTGTGCCGTCGGAGTTGCCTGCGCCTACACCGAGATCGAGGTTTCTGCCTGTGAGAACTTCCAGTGTGCCGGGACCGCTAATCTGTATATCTCCGCTTTGCGGATTGCCGTAGAGGGCGTTGCCATTGCTTCGGGATGTGACCAGAAGGGGTGAGTTTGCATCATAGGCGATGAGATCCCGCCCGGCGCTCACCACACTTAGCGAACTGGACGAGGTGTTCTGGATGTAGAGTGCGACGTCCCGAATGTCCTGCGCGGCGGTGATGTCCACCGGCTTCGCGGAGTAAAGCGTCACACCCGAGATATCCCCGGTGCCCGCAAAGATCCGCAGCGGCTGGGTGTCCCCGGCATGCAACAATCCCTGGTCATGCAGCGCTTGCTTGGCCTGAAGGTTGCCGTTGGTCGATCCAGTTTCCTTGAACAAACTGTCAAATGCCTGGAGAAAATCTGTGCCCGTTACATAGGCCTTGATGATGCCAGTCGGCTGATAGGAAATAGGCGAAATCACGGACGGCAGCAGGGACGGGTCCGCATCAGATAGATTGATCGTGCTGGAACCCCAGACGCTCACCGTCGTGCCATTGAGCTTGATGCTGCCATTGTTTTGCAGTCCATTGACCGCACCGTTGGCGAGCAGATCGAGTGTTCCGTTGGGTGCCGGTGACAGGGTCAATTTGCCAGTCAGATTGATATCACCCGAATAAGCTGTTGCCCTCAAGGTGGGCGGGAGCAGTGAAAATCCCGTAGTAAAGGGGGTTATCTGGGTTTCGTTCAGTCTGAGCCAGGGTTGGAGGTAGGAAACGCTCACTGGAGATTGTGTCAGGAGCAACTCGCGCTGGAACCATGCCTGCAACACCGGGACGCTTCCCGGCACGGATGCTCCTGATGCGGGCAGGGTCACGTTTTCTCGGAATGTGATGGACCCACCCAGCGAACTGACGTTGACGCTATCGCTCGATCCGTAAGTTGAAAAGTAACTCTTATACCAATAAGTGTTATTGTATCCCTGCGGCAGAAGGAACGCATTCACCACAGGTCCAAGCAGCATGTCCCCGCCGGAAGTCACATCAAACGATCCTTTCCCTAGGAATAGGGTGGTGGGCAACCAAGTCTTTGAATCCAGCACATCTGAAGGAGTGCTGAAATACGTCATCGATGGAGAACGCGTGCTGTTGGTAGTGATTGCATTGGCAGCTGTGAGGGTTCCTCTGCCGCGCTCAACGTAGTAAACGCCTGCGTCAATGTTATGGCCCGCAATGACGCTCACGTCACCCCCGCCGCTCTCTACCAGAGCATTCGCGGATGGGGCTCCGGTGGGCATCCGACCGTTCGTGGGTGCCACTGCATCCACATTGCTGATATCATGCCCGGCGTGCAGTGTGACGTTGCCGCCACCCAGCGCACCTACGCCTTCAAAGAAGTTGCTATAGTCCACCCACCAAGTCGTCGAGGCGATATCCCCGAAATTTGATGTGTTGAATAATCCGGTGGCCGGATCCACGGCTCCCCGCCGGTAGAGCCAGTTCACAGGCATTTGCCGTTCTGAGTCTGCCACCAAGATTCCAGACTTGTCCACCGTGAGGTGAGTGATGTCCTGTTGGGCGGAAACATCGACATTGCCACCGGCGATCGCGTATTGCACGGGATAGGCGGGGGATTGCTGCACACCGCCGAGGAATCCGGCGGCGACTGAATAATTGGAGAAGGTGGGTTTCGGTGACTGGAATGTTCCGTTAAGCGATGGATCTGTGATTAGGGATCCGGCGGTATAGATCGTCGCAAACGGGTTGAGTAACTGCACGTCCCGCCCAGCATGGATCGTGATGTCCCCGCTGCCAGTGCGTATCACTTGATATAAATTGGGAACCACAGTGGAAACCTTCGCTGTCAAACCGCCAGTCGCTGTCAGAAATCCGCCGTTCTTCCCTAGTAACACCGAGCCGCTATCTGCCGCCAAACTTGCCAGCGATTGCATACTGCGGAAATCCGCAGCGGAGAGGTCGGCACCAGATGTTAGACGGTATGACCAGGACTGGGCATTGGCGGACAGCAGGGGATTCGGCGTTTCCAGCGCGGACGTGTATGCCGAACTGGTGAATCCATCACTCAGGGCGTTATAGAAAACCATGTTACCAGAAGCGCGCATGGTGAGCACTCCAGATGTTCCCAACGGGCCGAAGCGGGAGGTTGATAGATTCCAATCCGAGGTGTTAGTGGAAGTGATGCTGCCGAGCGCCAGATTTCCGGAGGGGGGCGTCACTGTGGACGGGCCTGCCGGAGTGATGCTGCCGGACGCGAGGGCTACTGGGATTGCGCCACTTGATCCGCTGGCAAAGGTAATGGATCCTGCGGTCGGAAGAATGATCGCGCTACCCGCAGCGATGGCAGTGGGGGTGTTAGCCGCCATGTTCGTGATGGCTCCGATGGGAGAGATGACGGTCCCGGCCACAGTTGATCTAATTTTATCGGACCCGGGGGTTCCGGATGGTAAAGTAATCTGCGTGTCGGCCGTCAGGGCGATTGAACTGCTGGCAGCCGTGTTGAGTGAAACCATGCTGCCCTCGGTCGAGATTGTGCAGGTGGTCCCGGTGGAGCTGGTGGTATAGGTGGAGTTTGGATGCAAACTCACCGGAATGGCTCCGCCACTGCCGCTCGCAAAGGATATCGATCCTGCTGTGGTGAGGGAGACCGAACTGCCGCCTGCTAGGGTGGTTGGAGTATTGGCCGCTAGCGATTGCGTGAGCCCAGCCGCAGTGGTGATAGTCGCCGCGACAGTAAGAATGACCTTGTCATTGCCGGGCGTTCCCGTCGGAAACGTGACCGTTCCGCCTGAGCTGGGCAGCGAGAGTTGGCCTCCCACCGCACTCAGATTAAGATTCACCGGGGTTGGGGCAGCACGGTTAATGATTTCAGCGCCCGGCATCAATAGCAGCTTAGAAGAAAGACTGGGATTACTCAGAAGCAGGCGGTTAGCCATGGCTTGATACCCTGCGGTTGTCGTCCCGGCAGAGCCAAGGAAATTGATGGCATCGTTGTTGATGGAGGATTGAACATTGCTGGTGATCAGGCCACCGTAGTCGGTAAGGTCGTATATTCTGTAGCCCTCGACTTCAACCTTTGATGCCCCAGTGATGGTGCCATTGATAGGATTCACTAGCAGGTCGGTGCCTGCTACATTTTGAGGGGCGCGGATATGGAGCGTGCCGCTGAATTGTCCAACAGCCTCACTGGTTGCGTTGCTGGCGGCAATTGTCAGGCCGAGTGTCGAGCCCGTCTGGATGTTTACCGTGCCGTTGCCTATCACTCCGTTTTGTTCCGCGCCTGCTTCAAGGTCAATGGTCCCGCCCTTGCCTGCATGGTCGAAACGGCTACCTGACACGTCGAGCTTCGATCCGCCTAGAAGAGTGACATTGCCATTTGCAAGCAAGGAGATGGACCCTCCGCTAATCCCGGACGCATTGACGGTACCCGTGACGGTGATCGACCCGTGGTCCGCTGCCAGAGAGAACGATTGGGCTGTGGCAATGCCATCCACCACCACATTGCCATCCCGTACACGGATGGAGCGGGATGTGGAGAATGCGCTTCGATCGAGCGCGGCATTGAGGGAAGCCGTTGTGGGGAGAGTCCCCACATCAAGTGAGAATATGCCACCTGCTCCGCCGATCCCTCCTGTGCCTGATAGGGTTCCATCCACCAGCATGGATCCATGTACCGCGCTTACTGACAGATTGCCTGCATCACCCCCCTCGGTAGCTGCTGCCACTCGCAGCGTTCCATTAGTTAACACATGCACATTGCCAGTATCCGAAACGAGTCTGATCGTGCCGCCGTTGACGTATTTTACGGCGCTGCCGAATGTCTGCCCATATCCTCCTGCATCGATCAGGCCCGATACCTGTAAATCACCTGCAGTGGAACGGAGGCTGATGGTGCCACCGGGCAGGGTCACATTGCTGGCTGCAATCATACCAGCTCCCTGCAAACTGAGGGATCCCCCCAGTCCCGAGGTGACCGATGCAAGCGATCCGGATGGATCATTCCCCAGAGTCATGAGTCCGTTGGAGATCCATGACGAGGACACCCCCTTGGCTGTGGTGATCAGAGGCGCCAGAACTGTCAGTGCGCCCGGGGTGATCAACGTCCCCGAGCTTTCGGCAACTACACCACCGGTCGAGTGCAGAACCACATTTGTGTATTGATCTATGGATAATACATTCTGACCGATTTGAATCGTGTTAGCGTCGAACTCAAGGGTGCCCGATCCTGATGCCACGCTTCCCAGCCCTGCGGACGCATTGGAATTATCAAGAGTGATGCTTTTGGCAGCGACCGTGACTTTAGAAGTTCCCGTGTTGAATCCACGTATCTCTGCGGTGTGAAGGTATATGCTGTTAGTAACCGGCGTGCCGTCAGTGTTGAGTTCCCCTATTCGGCCACTTCCGTATATGTCAATGGCCGAGTAGCTGGCCAGCGAGATGTTGTGAGCCGATGTCTGTAGGTTCTGTAGCGCAGCCCCTGATAGCACCAGCCCGCTGCCGAGCGCTCCTCCGGGGTTCAGAGAGCCCGGATTATCAAGCTGTATGCTGATCAGCCCGGTGCTTATTGATGCAGTTTCGGCGTGGATAGAAACTGACGGGTCGAGTAAAGTCCGCGCCGAGGAGTCAATGATCACACCAGTTCCGGCGACCTTCGCGCCCCCTGCAATGGTGAGCAGTGGAGCAATCGAAGTGGACAGTCCTGACCGAAGAACTGATGCGCCTGAGTCTGCGGAGACGCGCAGCAAAACTCCGTCACCACTGCCGCTTGCGCCCGATGTGCCTAGCAATAGCTTGTCCGCCGAACCAGTGAGCGTGCCGCTGCTCTCCATCTCGGCATGGGTGGTGAGGGTGATGCCTTGCTTCGCAACCAGTGTGATGTCAGGCCCAGTCAATGGTGCCCCGGCATTATCCACCGTCACATAATTGGATGCCACCTCCAAGGTGGTGCCTGCTGCGGTGGTTTGGCGCATGCCACCGATTAGGAGGCTCTGGGCACCGAATCCCGTCAACTGGCTGGCGTCTAACACCAAAACTCCGGCCTGTGAAGCTGCACCCGGGGCCGCGATCAGAATATTCAGCGGGCTGCTCAGATCGACTTGACCACCCCTACCGCCCGTGGGTGCCGACGATAGCACAGAGCCATGGATGAGCATGGATGCGCTAGCAGCCAGGGTGAGTTGTGCGGCATCAACGGGCAGCCTGGGGGTGGCTAGACCGGCGGTGATGCTGCCCTGCTGCAGGAAGGTGTTGGCACTGAATCCGTCATATTGGGCGCGCATTGCCAGCACTGACGAGGGCGCAATATTGAATGATGTGAACAAGGGTTGCGGGGTCACCGCATGGTTCAGGTCATTGAAGCGATATCCGGAAACAAGGGTGGATCCGTCAGCTTCGGTCACTGGTTCGGTCGCGGCACTCGATACCGGCGTCACCAGATAGGCACCGGGAAGCAGAGCGTAGCGTGCAGGCAACAGCGTGTAATAGCCGCCCTGAAGACTGCCGCTGGCTTGCAGATAGATTTTGCTACCTGCTGAAAGGTTGTTGTTTACATAACCCGCATCACCTCCGAGAGGGTCGCTTGAGGTGCTGGCATGGTTAGGAGCGGATGGGGCGAAGTCCGCAGAATATCCTGGAATCACTGCGTAGCTCGTGCTGGCGGAAAGAATGTCCGCACTGCCTCCCAGGCCCTGCACCCAATGATATGCGTATAGATCTCCTCCCCCGCTTATGTCAATTGTGGACCCGGTCAGTGTGGAAACTGATCCGGCGGATAGTGATATCCGCTTGGCCAGCAATCCTCCTGAAGTGATATCGAACCCCGAGGGAGTCACCCAGGAGTTTCCATTGTAAACCAGTCCGTATGGAATGGTGAGCGCCTTGCCGGTTGCCGGGTCCACTGCGGACACCGATGTGATACTGCCGGATTCCAACATGATGCTGGAGGTGATTGGCATTGTCAGCGTGGAGCCCACCAAGGAATCCACGGGCGCTGTGCCGGTGCCGTCCCAACCGAGCGTGATGCTGCCGAACGGGGCGCGTAACACGCCGCCTTGGGAAATGGTGGATGCATAGATGCCCAATCTTCCCACTGCCGAGAGCGGCAACTGCCTGCTTCCATCCGTCTCTATGGTCACGCTTCCATGATGCAGGGTCGATCCACTTCCCGAATCATAGGCAACAATCTGGAATTGGCAATCGGTTGTTGGATAGATTTGCCCTGCCTTCAGAACGAGGTTTCCCTGAATGTCGAGTGTGCCGTCACCCCGGATGTCTCCGTTGGAGGCAATGAAACCAGCACTTGAAATCGATTGCAACGACAGACTGCCGATGTCGATCAAATCGGCATTGACGGTGAGACTCCCGGTTCCTGTGGTTGGCCTGATGTTGTATGGCGCAAAAGGATTCAGAGGATCCTGTGGTGCCAAAGGTCCGGCGAAGGGTGTTCCTATCACGACGTGTGATGCAGTTAGATTCACTGCGGCGTCAGCGGCTAGCACCCCACCGCTTGCAATCGTCAGACTGGCCATCGCTCTTAGATCGACGGCACCGCGGAATGAGATGTTTCCAGTCAGAGTTAGGGAATCGCAACCGGATGAGAGAAACGTGCCAGCCTGAAAATATCCTTGTTCTGTGATGGTGGCTCCCAGGGAATCCGTAATGACGGATCCCACGCCGGATTGGCCCACTGGATGAAACGGGACTGAAATGGACGGAGTGTTCTGGGAAACCACCAAGGTGATGTCCGAGGGCGTCGGTGGAACACCGTTATAGAAACGTCCTGATGAGATGGTGACGCTGCCGCCAAGCGCGTTGGCACCGCCGGCCCGGCCAAGGAGTGTGGCATCACAGAACAATTCCTGCTGGCCGTTGAGCACGATAGTGCCACCATTGCTGGCAACCAGAGTTGGAATCGTAGCTAAACCCAGCGGCGATGTGCTGCTGGTGGAATCGTTGGTGATGAGTCCCAGAGTGCCAAGGGCGAGGTCGAGGATACCACTGGAGCCCGACACGTCGATGATTGAACCTGCCTCCGCCGCGATGTTTCCACTAACCGTCACAGTGCCTCCAGCAAGGATATGGCCTATCCTGCGGCCAAAGGGATCGGGAACCAGAAGTCTCGTCCCCGCAGTGGACAAAACACTTCCTGGCAATAGATCCACCGTGATATATGCATCGCTAGGCGTGTTGTTTAGAGACGGATAACTCTTTCCGCCCGTCACGGTGATGCTCCCGCCCGGTGCGATCATCGAGCCGGCCAAGGTGACCGTGTCACCTTTTAATGCCAGGTTTCCGCCAGGTTCCACCCGGATTACGGAACCGGCTCCCACGATCGTGTCAGCCCGAACCAGCAGGTTGCCCGTGAATACATCCTTCGCCCCTTTCGATGACAAGCTAAGGCTAACTGGAGTTCTCACGCCCGGTTCCTTGACGATCTGTGACAGGCCAGGCAGACCTTGGGCTATCACATCCTGCCCAGCGATCCAACTTGTCACCACCGGCTGGATAACGGTTCCTGCGGCAACCGACATGCCGGGGATTGTGGCCGATCCGCTCACCAGACCGATGCCACTCAACGAAAATGTATTGAAACCACCCTTGCCGAAAAATCCCGAATCCAGCGACAGAACGTCAGGTCCTGGTGCGCTGCCGTAGCCAATTGCAATCGCCGGGGCTAGCAGATTCAGCGATCCACCGATGCCACCGGAATAGGCACTCATGGTGGATTCGAGTTGTAGATGTCCACCTAACACTTGAGGCAGGCCGGGATCCTGCCCTGAGGCGATCGAGATGGATCCACCTTTGCCATAGGCTATGGCACCTTTGGGTGAGATGGCCACTCCGCCTGAGGCGTTGACGATGCCACCATGAGCAAGATTCACATTGTATCCGCTGAGACTGATTGATCCGCCCGCTGTGATGAGCGGCATGGATAGCGGTGCGATTGATCCCTCCCTGTCGTCCACTTGCAGGCCTGCGGTGTCGAGTATGGCGGAGGCTCCCAGCGTGATGTTTCCTCGAACGGTTGAGGGTGTAGGTGTTTGTGGGGTTGTATCACGCGTTAGCGCATCGACAAGGGTTGGAGATATGTTGTTGGCAGTTAGGGATATTCCGCCGCCAGCGGCCTTCATGGTTCCTTCCACATCGACGTTGGCGCCGGTCAATCGGATACTTCCCCCCGCACCTGTTGCGAGGGTCTCTCCGGCGGGCAGCACAATCTTGCCGTCTGGATTATATACCGCTAGACTCCCAAATCCGGCGGGCCCGAGCAATCCGGTTGAGAGCAAGACCTTGCCGATCCGTTCCGCCCGCAATGGCTTGGGGTCGCCGTTGGCGTCCATCTCGAATGGGTCCGCCGCAGGATGTGTTGTGTCCTTTTGGAGGACAATTTCTGGCGGTGTAGGTGAGTAAATGGGGTAATACGGAGCGAGTACCTGCTGGCTTTGAAGCAATAGCGAGAATGAAGCGGGCGTCGGAATCGTCACTCGCTGGTGGTCCCCAACTGTGGTGCTGCCCGAGAGATTTCCATCCAGAGCTACCGACGGGGCGGCAATGACCAATGCCCCGCCGTTGCCGCCACTGATGTAACCATTCTGATACCTGGATGCAGTGACGAAAGGAACCGTGTATGGATCATTGATATTCCATTTCGCGCTGGTTTGCTCAGAAATCCCCGTCACTATCCCGTTGTACGTCATGTTCGGATAGGCGGTGGATACATCTATCAGATTGCTCCCTGATAAGACGCGTGATGTCTTAACATCGCCACCTTGGAAATTCGTCCAGCCGCCGGACACGTTAATGGTTGCCCCGCCGCTAACAACAACCGAGCCGCCTGATGTGAGGTTTACCGAGCCGCCAGCGGTGGTGAGTTCACCAATCGTTCGCTGGATGAGACCCACATATCCCGCGACGTTGGCCAGCGGTGTGCCCACCCAGGATTTTCCAGCGAGCGATGTGCCCGCCCATTGCGCGGAGTCATAGATGCCGGTGGCTAGGGCATCCACGTTCAAAGTCATGCCGCGCAGCGCTCCCTCACGCAGCACGGGGGAATCTGCCAACTCCGCTCCGCGCAGCTGAACAGCCACGATGTTCTCGTTCACGCTGGCGGCAACGTCGACAGAACCGGCCACATTGATCATGGAATTTTCATCCAGATAGATTTGACCTCCGGAGCTGACAAAGGTCGATCTCGGGGCACTCGCCGAAGCGTTGTAATCCCAAATACCGGAGTTAACGGTGACAATTGCGTTGGGAGCGAGGATGCACGACGCTGATTCCAAATGGATGGTTTTCCCTTCGATTTTGATCAGGGACGGGAGTGCCAACCGCGTCCCTATCACCTGTTCGGTGCTAGTCCATTCCGGCAGAATTCGCGTCACGCTTCCCTGGCCCAGATCCACAAGGCCTGTGGCGGTTAGGACATAAGGAACCCCGGTGGAAGTGTTCGTTGTATCGTATCCGGGATTGATGATGGCATTGTATTCTGCTAACAGATCAACCCGCCCGTTTAGTGAAACCGAGATGCTCCCGTCGATTATCCCGAGTTGGCTCACGGTTTTGCCGGCAATCGTGGCGTCGGCGCGGGGAATACTGATGATTCCCTGATTTCTGGCGGTTCCGGCATATGGAGCTAGCGTGGAGGCTGGGTCAGTGACCGCTCCAACGTACACGTCAATCCCGCGCAGGCTCGCATCGCCAGTGTCATGAGCGTTGAACGCCACCTGCAATCCTGCAGCCAAGATGGTCTGTCCGTCCGGCGTTGCCAAGGTTCCTTGGTTAGAGACATTGCTGCCGATCAAGGCAACCCGACCGCCGGCATGATCCGAAGTGGTAGGACTGGTAATTTGCGCTCCGGCTTGCACCACCACGTCACCCGTCCAGCCTCCAGAGGTCAGCGGAGCCGTGGGGGTGAAGGCCGGTGTTCCGTTCCTGCCAGCTGCCAGCGGCAGCGCCGAAAATAGAAACTGGCTGTCGGGATTGTTCAACAGCCCGTTGGCGACGAGGTTGTCATTGATAGGTAGAGACGATGCCACCAAGGTATGCACATTCACCTGGCTGGAGCCGCCGAAGATGATGCCATTTTGATTGATGACATAAACTTGGCCCGCAGCCTGGATAGATCCCAATATCTGGGTCGGATTGCCTGTCGGGTCGGTTACCTTGTTGAAGGCGATCCACTGGCCGACGTTGGCTCCACCGGCGGATTGATCGAATGTCAGGGTCGTTTGTTTGCCGACGTTGAACGTCTGCCAGTTGAGCAACGCTTGCTGAGTCGTCTGGGTGACGCTCACTTGAGTGGAGCCGTCGGCAGCCACGGTTTGTGCGGGGGCTCGGGCACCGCTCCACTTCGTCGGGTCGGTGGCAACGACCGGCGCAACCTGCAAGCCGCCGCTGGTTAGGCCGTTAGGCACATTCGGCAGCGGGGCGCTTACGCTGCCGAGGTTGTTAGATCCTTGAATGGCGGCGGCTCGCGCGGCGGACTGCATGGCACGCATGGCGTCTAACGCATGATTGGTGCGGGCCAGAGCGTCTTGGGCGTTGGCGCGGGCGGCGTCGGTGGAGGCCGGGGTGGCGCTGCCAAGGCCGCCGGTGGCAGCGGGGGCACCTGGCGTGTTAGAGCCAATCCTGCCGCCGCGCAGCACATCGCCGGCATTGGCAGTTAGGCCGATGATGACGACGCTAAAGCCGAGGCAAATGCCCGCGCGGTAATGCAGTGGCAGTCCGAAAATAGTGGTGCTGCGGAAGTAGAATCGTTTGGGTTTCATGGTTTGACCGGCGGCTTTTTGGCGCCGATGCGGTTGTCGAGGATCTTGTCCTTGTAGCCTTGAACGAGGTTTTCGACTTTGACGCGGGTGGTGCCGATGAACGGCTCGCGGGCGGCAAGGGCCTTGCCCAGTGAGTATTTTTCAAACCGGTCGAGCACCTCGATAGCGGTGTTGAAGAGAGCGATGTTCTTGCCTTCACGATCGGCGATGGTGCGCTTGAGTTCGAGCGCTTCAGCCGCCAGCTTCGCCCGCTCGTCCTCCTTGGCACGAGCAGTTCCGGCGGCTTGTTCATAGCCGGCTTTCCACTTTTCAAGCGCCACTGTAGTCTCTTCGAGGCGCTTGTCGCGATCCGCCAGCTTTGTGGTTAGAGACGCCGCTGCCTTGTCGGCCGCCTTTTTGTCGCTGGTCGCTTGTTCGATCATGGACGCGTTGCGCTTTTCAAGATCGGTGATTTTGGCGCTGAGTTCGGTGTTCTTCTGCTCGGCGGCGGCCTGCGCGGCTTGAGCGTTGGCACCTTCGGTTTGTGCGCTGCGGAGTTGCAGCATGACGGTACGAAGCTGTTCGCGTAGTTTTTGGCTGGGATCCGGGGCTTCGGCGGCTATCGATGATGATGATAGGACTGCGCCGAGTAGCAGCAGGTTGAGGAATGATTTCATGTTGTTAGAACTTGGCGTGGAGGTCGATTTGGAGGATATCCGACTTAAGTTGAGGCCCGGCAATTTCGTTAGAGCTCATCCAGCGCAGTCCGGCGCGCACGGCCGGTGAGAGGGCGACGGAGCCGCCGAGTGTGAAGCCCTGGAGGTTGGTGCCGCCGCCGCCGAAGTCCGAGTCGGTGAACCCGTCCACCACCGCGTCGCTCTCAACATAGCGGTAGCCGAAGCCCGCCTGCCAATCCCCTAACGTTTCCAGGGCCGGCTTGCCCACCTGGAGGGTGAGGTTCCAAGCGAGGTCGCCACCGCCGAAGCCGCCGCCGGATCCGAGGTTGTTGACGGCCTTCTGGTTGACGGCTCCTTTATCGAAGGCGACGTTCTTGGTGGCTTCACCTAACAATGATACCCGCAGTGGATCGAAGGGGTCGTAGTCGAGCTTGCCGGTGACGGTGACGTTGCGGAATGGAGTGGCAAGGCCATAGTACTGGAATTGGTTGATGGTGCCGAAGTTGTTAGCGGCGGTGGGCACGATGTCGCGCAGCGCCATGTAGGTGTTACCGCGTTGGGCGAAGCTCGGGCGGGTGGTGTCGGTGCTGCCGGCGTCGCTGGCGGTTAGCGGCGTGAATGGCGAGGACAGCCGGCCCGCGATGTTATTGAAGTCATAGTAGGCGACCGCGAGTTTGGCATTCAGCTCTTTGTTGATCTTCCAATCGATGCCGAGCTGGGCACCGCTGAGCCACTTGTCGGTGCTCGAGAACTTGGCTGGCTGGTTAGAAGCAAAGTTGAGATCCGTGTTGTAAACCGGAAAGCAGCCAGCGGTGAAAAACGTCGAGATATTGTCAGTGAGTTTTACTTTGCCGCGGAGCGCCGCGCCGTCGAAGCCGATGTCCGGATCCCACTGGACGTCGGTGCAGAAGAATGGGTTGACGAATCTGCCTAGCAAAAATGTAAGTTCCTCGCCATCGCCGGGGCCGGCATCATAGCTAACGAATGCTTTGTCAAGCCAGACGGCGTATTTGGAGAACGAGCCGCCGGAACCGCCGAGTGTTTGGTTGAGTGAGGTTGGCGTGCTGCTATCGCCGGTGCCGAGGCACAGGCCGGCGTTGAAGCCGTCGCCCAACATAATCTCGGTGCCGGCCCGGGCATACAAGCGGGCTCGCTGGCGGTTTTGATCGACGTTGTATTGCGGGGAGAACTGGTTGCCTGAAGTATCGAAGGGCGAGCCGGTGTTGATGGCATTGAAGTTAGGGAATGCGCCGGTGTTATCATTGCCGGACGGAAAAAAGGTGCCGTCGTAGCGCACCCGGATATCGCCGTAAGGCCGGAACTTCGAGGTCCACTGCGCCGCCGGTTTGTCACTCCATTTCTCCTCGTGGGCTTGGGCCATGAGGTCTTGTTTGATTTGGTCGCGCATCTGGTTGCGCACCACCTCGGGAATATAGGTGACTCGCAATTCGTCCGCTGCCGGCGCTGGCGCTTCGGCGGCAGCGGCATTCTGCGCGGCAGTGGCGGCATCGGCTTCCGCCTGCTTGATGAGTTCTACGGCCTCGGGCTGGGTGAGGTAGCCTTTTTGGACCAAGCGGTTGATTAGATTGACCGTGACGTTAGATGATTTCGGCGCGGCGGGTGCGGCGGGCGGTTGGCTTGCCAGAGCTTGCTCGGTGCTGGCCAAGGGCACGTCGGGTGCCCGATTTTCTGGGTCAGGTTGGGTGGCGCTGGTCGCCGCCTGCGACGGGCAGGAGGCACCAAGGCAGGCGGCAATGAGCAGGGGACGGAGTGAAGGCATGGTGATTTGGCTGGAGTCCTTGAAAAGCAAGAGGTGCTGTCGTTAGGTCAATTTCTTTATCTTGGGTCTGATGCGAAGCATCGTTAGAATGATCCTTTGCGAGCTGAGATGCGCATATTGATCGGCATCGGCATGTCGGCGGGGGGAGGTTCGGGAAGCTGCAGGCCGTTGAATACCTGGTTTTTCAGCGCTTGATCGACGCTTGGGCTGCCGGACGAACCAACGGGGGTGGCGCGGGTGATGCGGCCGTTGGCGTCGGCCCAGACCAGCACTTTCATGCTGAACGAGGCGCTGCGGGTGCCGGCATTTTGGCGCAATGTCTCGGCAATCGTGTTTTGCACTTTCACGGCAAAGCCGTCCCACTTGCCGCCGCGACGACTGCCGCCGATCCTGTTGCGCGTGCCGCTGCCAGTGCCAGCACGCAGGCCCATGTCCGGGCCGTTGCCAACATTGTTAGTAGTTAGGCCGTCATCCTGGGGCTCGGTGGATGCGGTTTCATCGGGGGTTTCGACTTGATCGACGGGTGCCTGTTCAACCATTTGGTCCTTGGGTGGCTCGGGCTTGGGCGGTTCCGGTTTGGGCGGTGGCGGCGGCGGTGGTGGCGTCAACGTGATCGTAATCATCTCGGACTTTTTTGCCGTCGGCCGGGCATGCTCCGCGGGAGTGTTGAGAAAGGAAATCACCCCGCCTGCCAAAACACAGCCCAGAAGGATCCCAATGATCAGACGGCTCTTGTTTGCTGAAGGAGATGTGGTTAGTTTTGATTTCATGTTAGATCTATTCAGTTAGCATTTGGTGCGGGTTGGGTGGCTAGGCCGATTTGGTTGATACCGACACGGCCGAGCACGTCGAGCACGTCCATAATCCCTTGGTATTGGCTTTGGCGGTCGCCGCGAACGAGCACCGGCACGGCCGGGATGGCGGCCTTGAGTTGGGCGAGTTTGCTTTCCAATTCGGCTAGGGTTACCGGCAGCGTGTTGAGGCGCACTTTCCCCTCGGTGTCGATGGTGATCGCCTGGGTTTTGGGCGCGTCGAGCTTGGGAGCCGCCGCCTTGCTGGCGCTTGGCAGATTGACTTTTACGCCCTGGACGCTGGCGGTGGTCATGATGATGAAGATGAGCAGCAGAACCAGATAGAGGTCCACCATCGGTGTGACGTTGATGTCATCGTAGCTTTTTTCGTCGGCGGAGGCCATGGTGAGAGGTGGGGAGAAGAGTTATGGGTTGTTTGTTATCTGTTGCCAGATCAGTGGGACTTCTCAGTGGAGGCGTCGGGTTCCTGTGCGGGGCGATAGAACTCGGCCATTTTGGCCACAAATTCGTCGATGAACACCTGCATCAGGGCCAGCGAGTTCTTGATCCGGCCGTTGAGATAACTGTAGATAAACAACGCCGGAATCGCCACCACCAACCCGACTACGGTGGCCAGCAACGCGGAGGCAATGCCTGGGGCGATCGAGTTGACGTTCACCTCGCCGGAGCGGGCGATGATGGCGAAGGTGATCATCACACCGACGACTGTGCCCAACAATCCGACGTAGGGACCGCCGGCGATGCTGATGGTTAGATAGATCAAGCCATCGGACAGTCGGTGGCTTTCATGGACGAGGCCGGCGTCGAGGCTGGCGCGGATCGCCTGGATTGATCGGCCGGAGAGGCCGTTGACGCGGTTGTGGTCTTTGTCGAGGCGGTGGCGGATTTCTTCCGATCCGATTTGATAGATATGGAACAGTGGGGATTTGCCGAGCAGCGCCTGCTCGGAGGCGTCGTTGTTTCCGTCGAGGGAGCCGACGGAGGAAGGGTCGTCGGGGTCGAGGGCGGTCAGGTCGGTGGAGAGAGCCTTCCACTGTTTGAGAAACAATTTGGTGCCCTTGTCGATGGAGTTCAGATAGATGAACTTGCGGACGGCCACCGTCCAGCCGATCAAGATCATGACGGCACAGACGCCGACCGCGATCCATCCGTCGAACATCATGTTGCCGGCAATGTCTTTGAACAATGACAGATGCTCCATGAACTTGCTCTGGCCCTTGGCGACGTCGCCTTCCACTTGGCCTAGCGAAATTGCACGCTGCGCGGCCTCGCCGGTTCCTTGGGTGAGCGCGGCCAGCTTGAGCCAGGCCGCCGGGCGGGCGACGCGGGAGATGGATAATTCGTCGAGCTCGCCGATGAAGTTGTTAGCTCCGGTGGCGACCGGGCCGCCGAGGCTCAGGGGAGCTGTGAGAGCCGGCAGGCTGGCGTCGAGGCTGGCGTAGGGCAAGCCGTTGACGAAGAGTTGGAGGGTTTTGCCATCGGCAACGACGGCCAGATGTGTCCAGGCTCCGGCAACGACGGGGGCAGCGGGCTGGCTGCGCAGCGGGCTGCCGGTGGCACTCGTTTCAAGGGTGGGAATGCCTTGGTCGAGCAGCAGGCGGAATGCGGCTTGGCCTTCACTTCGGCTAACAATGACTGCGTTGGCCTGCAAGGCGGTGGGCTTGATCCAAGCAGTTAGGGTGAGTGGCTGGCCGGCTTTCCATTCCAACGATGGGGTGTTGGCAATATTGAGGGGGGAAGTACCTGCCAGCCTGAGGCCGCTGCCGATGATTGCGCCATCGGCGGATTGGCCTGCGCTGCTGGCATTGTTGCCGTTGGTGGTGGCATCGGCTGGGGCGCTGCCGCGGCCGGCGAAGTGATAGACGAGGACGGTATCGGCGTCGTAGGCGTCGGTGGCTGGCGGGGCTGCCGGCATGGCTGGGTCCTGGTTGCCATAATAGAGAAAGAGTGTTTCCTTGGTGGCGGCTTTCAGCTCGGGCAGCTTCACCCACACGAACGCTTCGTTGAGAACATTGTCATAACTCTCCAGCTGATAGGGCAGGACCGTCTTGCCATCAGCCGCGATAATTCGGAGGTCGCCGCCGTTGTCTCGGGCACTGGCAAAGTGGAAATTGGCGTCAGAAAGCCGCACCAGCACGGTGGTGGGGCCTGTTGATTCGCTCAGGGCGGCCGCGCCTGTGCCGGTGTCCAGAGTGATCGGCTGACGCTGGGACCAGGCGCGGTTCCACCAAGCGTCGGCGGCGTGCAGCGGCGAGGCGGCGAGGCAGAGGCCGGTAAGAAGCGTTAGCCTGATAGGAAAAATGGAAGCGGTGGCAGTGCCGGAATTGACCATGGATTGAGGAGGATGATGCGGAGAGGTGGGCTGCGATCTGGCGGCCAACCATTCCGCTAACCATCCATTTTCGGCGTTTGCGGCTCTGCGGGAAGTCTGCAAGCGGGTCGGGAATGTTTCGGACGGAAGGGGGTGCATGGAGGAAGATTTTTATTGTTAGAAATCGGCCCAGCCGCGGAAGGTGATGCGGAGGTCGCCGGCGTGGGCGTCGGATTGGCTGATGAATGGGATGGCGGCATCGAGTGAGCCGTTGTAGTGGGTTTTGAATTTGATGCGCATGCCGGTGCCTGCGCTGGCAAATGAGTAACTCTGGCGCTGACCGGGCAGAGCGTCGCAAAGGTCTAACATCCCCGCGTCGGCAAACACGTGGAAGCGCCACTCATCGGCCCGCGAGCCGGTTTTTGAGGGCGTGCCGATGAGCGACGGGCTGCGCCACTCGGCGGATCCGAACAGGCCGTTGTCGCCGAGGGCGGTGCCTTCGAGGTAGCCTCGGACGGTGCTGAGGCCGCCGCCGGCCAGCTGTTCGGCGTTGACGAGGGGTTGGCTGGAGAGTTGGCCCTGGAGTTTGGCGAACACCTGCGAGCCGCCGGTGAGGTCGTGGGTGTGGGCAACGTCGCTGCGGAGATAGGCGTAACTTCCGTCGGCACCGTAGCGTTTATTGGAAAATTGTTGGGCGCTGCTGCCGAGGCCGCGCAAGTGGAAGTTGAGGGATGTGTTAGCCTCGGTGAAGCTATGATCGGCGAGCCATGAGGCGCCGTAGCTGGCGCTGATCGGATAGTACTCGATGGGGGTGGAGATGGTGCTGGGGCCGATGACGAGGTTTTCGTCGAAGTGCTTGTAGTCGATGCCGAGGCTGAAGCTCTGGGAGAATTGGGCGGTGGTGGGCAGGTCACGCAGCAGGCGGAGTCCGAGGATTTGGCCGCGGCCGCCGACGGCAGCGCCGCCGAGTGTGGAGATATCGCTATTTTGTTTGGTGGCCTGGAGCATCAGGCTGTTATTCTCTGACGCCCGGGCCAGATAGAAGCCGGAGAATACCAAGGCATCGTGGACGTTTTCCGGGGCCACTTGGAAATTGGCTCCGGCGCTGTGTCCAAGTTGGAACAGGTTGCTATAACTCAGCCCGCCGTCGAGCCGCAGCTCCGTGGTATTGGAGCTATAGCGATTGTTGAGTTCCAGCGACCCATGCAGCGGCCGCTTGTCCTCCACGTTGAGGTCGATGTCCACCGTGCCCGGTTCCACGCCTTGTCGCAAGACCGGGGTCACCCGCCGGTCAGCCAGCCGGTTGAGCCCGACGATGTCCTTGGTCACCCGGTTCATGTCCGGCACCGTGCCCTCCGCCAGTGACGGTGCCTCGCGTTTGATATTGCTAGGCAGGAAAAACCGTGCGCCATTGACCCGCAGGCGGCCGACTTTGCCTTCGACGACTTCGAGTTTGATCACGCCGCGGCGGGGGTCCTGTTGCGGGATGAGCACCGATACGGTCTGGAATCCCTTGTCGCGATAGGCTTTTTCAAGGGCACTCCGCGCCTGCTCCACGTCGCCGGCGTTGCGCCCAGGCCCAAGAAATGGATAGACAGCTTCCTCCACTTCCAACTTTTTCAAGCGCTGCGCCCCCTCCACCCGGTATTCCCGGATGTAGAAGGAGGCGGGTTCTTGGGCATTCAGGACCGCTCCGAGACTGGCGAGTGCAAGGCACGCCGCGATCACCCACTGGCGGAGCGCCGGTGGGGGGGATGCGGGGATGGATGGTGGACGGATCATGCCGGTAGGGTCCGCACTCGCGGTCGAGTGGAAGGATCGTCGCGCCCATGGCTCCGCCTCAAGGGCTGGAATGTGACGAATTTGTCACATTGGGCCGCAGTGAAATTCCTGACCGATCCTTCTTGAAATGAAATCGCCCAAAGCCGAAACTCAGCCCATGACCGCCCGCACCGCCGCCCTCACACTCGCCCGCCGCCTGATCGCGGCTGGCTATGAGGCGCTATTTGCCGGGGGCTGCGTGCGGGATAAGTGGTTGGGGCGGGAGCCGAAGGACTACGACATTGCCACTTCCGCCCGCCCGGCTGAGGTGCTGCGGCTGTTTCCAGGCTCCAACGAGGTCGGAGCCCACTTCGGCGTCGTCATCGCCCACTCGGGCGGGCACTCGATCGAAATTGCCACCTTCCGCACGGATGGCAGTTACAAGGACCATCGGCGGCCCGATTCAGTCACTTTTGCCACCGCTGAACAAGACGCGCAGCGCCGTGATTTTACGATCAACGGTCTCTTCGAGCACCCGGAAACCGGGGAGGTCATCGATTTTGTCGGAGGTCTGGCCGATCTGCGGGCCGGCATCCTGAGGGCCATCGGTGATCCCGCCGAACGCTTTCGCGAAGACTCACTGCGCTTGCTGCGCGCCGTGCGCTTCAGCACTTGCCTCGGCTTCCCAATCGATGCCCAATCCTGTGCCGCCGTCATCGATTGCGCCGAGCTCCTAGCCCGGATTTCACCCGAACGGATCCGCGACGAATTTTCGAAAATCATCACGGCACCGAGGCGGGCCGAGGGTGTCCAATTGCTGGTGGACTGTGGGCTGATGGTCCAGATTGTGCCGGAGGTGCTGGCGATGATCGGTTGTGAGCAGCCGCCGGAATGGCATCCCGAAGGCGACGTTTTTACCCACACCCGGATCATGCTCGGGATGCTCGCGCCGGATGCACCCCTGGAATTGTGTCTTGCGGTGCTGCTGCACGACATAGCCAAGCCGCCCACTCAAACCTTTGATGAGGACGCCGGACGCATCCGCTTCAACGGCCACGATGCCCTGGGCGCGACCATGGCCGAAACCATCCTCCGCCGCTTGCGTTACTCGAACGATATTGTGGCAAGCGTTGTGCCGATGGTGGCCCGCCACATGCAGTTCATGGCCGTGCAAAAAATGCGCACCGCCAAGGTCAAACGCTTTATGGCGGCACCCGATTTTCCGTTGGAAATGGAGTTGCACCGGGTCGATTGCGCGTCGTCTAACGGATTCACCGACAACTATGATTTCCTCAAAGCCAAGGCTGCGGAGTTTTCGGCCGAGCCGCTGATTCCGCCGCCACTGGTGAGCGGTCGCGATCTGATCCAGCGCGGGATGGTGCCTGGTCCCGCCTTCAAGGACTTGCTGGAAGCCATTCAAACCGAACAGCTTGAAGGCCGCCTGTACGACCGCGACAGTGCCCTAGCCTATCTCGAACAACTGATCGATTCCAACTAAAATCTCATGTACCCCACTGCCCACACCGATCCGATCAATGCCGCCATTCTTGCCGTTTCAGAGGACCTCATCGCAGGTTTCCAGCGCCAGCCATTTCATGCCATTGCGGCCAAATCCGGGGTGCCGCTGGCAACCGTCATTGCCCGAATCCACGCCATGTTAGAGGCTGGGGTGGTCCGCCGCGTCCGCCAAACCCTGCTTTCCACCAAGCTCGCCCACGGCGCGCTGGTCGCTTGGAAGGTCCCCGAGGAACAACTCAACGCCGCCTTCGATTTCATGTCACAACAGGATCCGTTTTCCGGCCATGTGGTGATTCGCTCCACCGATGGCGAGGTGTCCGGCGCGGGTTACCGGCTCTGGACCACCCTCAAAGTGCCCGTCGGCGAGTCGCTGGATCAGCATGCCAGCGCCCTGCTTCGGCTGACCGGTGCCACCGAGTACCTGTTGATGCCGGCCCGCGGGGTGTTCGCCCTGGGCGTCGGCCATGTCCGGCGAAAAATCCTGGAGCCCGGCGACAAGGCCGCCGAACCCGCCGTCATGATGACCACGACCGCCGTGGATCTAACCGCTGAGGAATGGGATGTATTGCTGGCACTCAAGGAGGAGCTCACGCTTGACGAAGTGGTGGAAAACCCGTGGCTCGGGCGTGCGGCGCTGGCGGGGGTGTCGCTCGAACGGTTTTGTGAGGTCGCGGAATCCCTCAATGCCAAAAAGGTGATCGGGCGGTTTTCCACATTCCTCGAACATGTGAAACCCTCCGCCACTGGCGAGCGGGTCACCCGCTTCAACGGATTATTCCATTGGGCCGTGCCCAAAGGCCGCGAAATCGAGGGGGGGGCCGAGGTCGGCCGTCACTTCTGCATGACCCATTGTTATTGGCGTGAAGGCGGCCCGCAGTTTGGTGACGTCAACATCATGGGTGTGGTTCACGGCACCGAACAGCAGCGGGTCTTGGAGCACAAGGCTGCCATCGACCGCCATCTGGCCGCCATTGGCATGCCGGTGTCATACACCAATGTTTTTTGGGGTGGCCGCTCCGAAATCAAGCCCTCCGAGATTTCACCCAAAGTCTATGCAGCATGGCATGCCAAGCAGAATGCCCGCTAGGAATGCCGGCCGTTCCCAGCTGAGAGAGACGCCCCTTCGCGAGACGGCTTGGAACCCAGTGTTCGACCTCAAAAGCACCACGGGGTCGAGCAAGCTCAAATGTTACCATGCGAGCAGCAACCGCCGGGTGGGCGGATAGAGTTGGAGAGTAACTTGGCTTGCATGCGCGGGGC
>CAIKHZ010000147.1 GCA_903827375.1 Akkermansiaceae bacterium | reverse complement strand
TCGCCGCGCAATGGGCGCGGGCCAAGGTGGGTCACCTGATGCTGCAAGACATGGACGGGATGCAGCAGGGGCAAATGTTGCCGGCCTTGAAAAAGGACATCATCGGGCTCGGGATCAGCTATAACCTGCTGACCCAATTCACGAGCTTTGTGGCCGTCGAGGAGCAGCATATCACCGAAGGCGGCCAGCCCCGGACGGTCCAGGTGCCCGTCGAAATGCCGCAGGGCGTCAGCTACTCCGGCGTCTTTGGCTCGCTCAGCGCAGCCTCCGACGCCGAGGCCCCCGGTATCGGTAGAGGCTCCGGACCCGGCACGGGTTTCGGTATCGGCAGCGGCAAATTGTTCGGCACCATCCCGCAAGCCATGAGCAGACGCGGGTCGAAAGCCGACCTCAGCGCGCGCCTCGCCAACGCGGGCGGCACACCGGCGTGCGGGGTTGCTGTCGAGAAGGTTCTCGATTGGCTCAAGCAGCACCAGAACAAGGATGGCAGTTGGTGCCAAAGCCACCAGACAGCCATGACCGCCTTTGCCCTTCTCACCTACCTCGCCCACTGCGAAACCCCCGCATCGGAAAAATACGGCGAAAGCGTCCTCAGCGCCATCGGGTTCCTCGTCGAAAAATCTGCCAAGAATCACGGCAAACTCGCGTCAGATTTCACCGACACAGACTGGCCCTACGAACACGCCGTCGCCACTTTCGCCCTCGCCGACGCCTACAATTTCTGCAAGGAAATCGCCCTGGAAGTCCCCGGTCTGGAGGAAGCGGTCCACAATGCCAGCCAATGGATCATCGATAGCCAAGCGAAAGACGGCAGTTGGCACTACCCGGACGCACATACCGGGAAAGCCGCCTTGAACGCCCTGAATGCCGATAACCAGCTAGGCTGCATGAACCTCCAAGCGCTCAGGGCCTGTTCATACACCGGCATCAAATTCCAAGACCGGGCCCCCTGCATCACCAAGGCCCTGGCATTTATCAAGACCTGCCAGGCTGCCAATGGTGCCATCGGTCTTGCCGCCAAGGCAGATGCCACCCATGCCTCGTCCTGCACCGGGGCCGGTGCCCTCGCCTATCAAATATGGGGCGGGGCCGATGCACTGCCCCTCAAAGCCTGCGGCTACCTTGCCAATCAGGCCAAATTCCAATGGAGCGCGGCCGATGCCGACCTTTTAGCGCTTCGTTTCAACGCAGCTGCCATGCTCAACTGCGGCGGCAAGAAATGGAGCGACTTCAACGCCATGTTCATGCCAGAAGTCCTCAACGCCCAGAACGACGACGGTTCCTTCAAGGACATCGGTGCGGGTACCGACGACCCATTCCGCCCTCTCGCCAAACAATTTCAAGGCAATGGCGAGGCTGCCGTCCATTACCGCAGTTGCCTCGCCGCCCTCACCCTCGAAGTCTATTACCGCTTCTTGTCCGGCGCTCGATGAGCCCCAGAACTCAGTTTCCGACCTCAAAAGCACCACGAGGCCGAGCAAGCTCAAATGTTACCATTCGAGCAGCAACCGCCGGGTGGGCGGATAGAGTTGGAGAGTAAGTCGCCGCATGACTCATCTGAAAATAGTGAAAAGCCTCAAATTTCAGGCATTGATAATCAACGGATTACAGCGACTTACTCGTAAATATTCGGTGCGTCTGGGGAGAAAAGTTTGGGCTGGGGTCATTTTGTGCGGGACACGCAGGATTTTCCCTGCTAACAAGGGCTCGGAATGCCGAAGCCCCTGTCATCATTGGCCGATATTCCCGACCCG
>CAIKHZ010000146.1 GCA_903827375.1 Akkermansiaceae bacterium | reverse complement strand
GTTTTTTCACCCCCGGAGACTCCGCCATGCCGCCGCGCTTGTCACGCCATTGCGCCCAACGGCGACGAATCACGGGCTAACAGATTTGGCCGGATGCCAATCCCGGAAACCCGGAAAGATGCCAAGTCATCTTCCGGGATCCATCGCCAATTCCCAGTCACTTCAATGTCGAGGTCAGGAAGTGTGATCTTGAGGAGCTCCGCCCGCGCCTGGTGCTGCACGCCCAGGAGAGCGCCCTGTTCCTCACCAGCTACGGCGAACCCTTCAATCCGGACGTGCTCAGCCGGATGGTCAGCAAATGGCTCAAGCAGGCCGACATCAACCGCCCCGGCTCATGCCATTTGATTCGATCCACCTGCGCGACCCACATGTTGGAAGGTGGCGCCGACATCCGCTTCATCCAACAGCTCCTCGGCCACGAGAAGCTCGAAACCACGGCCATTTACACCCAGGTCAGCATCGAGCAGCTCAAAGCGGTCCACGGCAAGACGCACCCCGCCGAAACCGGTAAAAAATCATGAAAAAGCGCACTGGCCAAAGCTCCGGCATGAGTTATCATCCCCGTATGGCAGCAGTCCTGAAAACAGTCCAGGCAACCGTGTCCGCCGACGGCACCGTCACGCTTGACGAACCCGTCGCCGGTCCCACCACGGCCGTCCTGACGTTCCTGGTCGAAGAGTGGGTGCCCAACGCCGAAACACTCGAAGCGATGGCTGAGCCGATTGAAGCCCTGCCACGACATCGTTCCGCCAAAGCTGCCAAAGCCGAGCTCGGAATCTTATGCGCGACCTCATCTTCAAGCGACAGTTCAGCAAGGACGTTGAACGGATCAAGCGCACGGGCCGCGACATGAGCCGCCTCGCGGAGGCCATCGACCTGCTCGCGGAAGGCAAGCCGATGCCACCGATCAACCGCGATCACGCGCTCGTCGGAAACTTCAAGGACTACCGCGAATGCCACCTTGGTGGCGACTGGCTGCTGCTTTACCAGATCACCGCCAAAACCGCCGTCCTCGTTCGCACGGGCAGTCACGCGGACCTTCTCGACCTCTGAAAAACCGGAAGATTTTCCTTCCTTTAGCTGCCCTGAGCCGCTATCACTGTGCCATGGAAAATGGCCTACTTCAGCACAGAACCCGCACCCGCGCGCCGCAACCCCACCGGAAAAAACCGCGTCTGGGATTTTTTTCGTTTATCTAGCGAAACGCACCCGGCAAAGCGCCGCCAGACCGCACAACCGCGCCGGAAAATCCGCCCTACGGCTATGAAAAGCGCGTCGGGTATCCCCTATTGGCCATCCAGGGATCCGATTGAAGACGAAGGTGGAATGAACCTGTATGGGTATTGTAGCAACAGCCCCGTTCAAAATTTTGACATTCTAGGCTTGGAAGCTTTTGTGGCCCAAGCACACGAAGCGGAAAATCGCACTGATTTCGGAAAAGATGGAGTAACATACTATGTATTTCGACTTCGTTCGTCGTGGGGAATAAATTGGAACTACATGAAGGAGTGGATAAAAATTGGCGATGAAAATAAAGCTTTACCCTACTTTGAACGGCAAGGCATTGCCTCGCGATACTGGGGTGGACCCAAAGGTGATACCGAACACAGGCAACAGTGCGCCTCTGGCGCGCAAGTTCTTACTGGATCAATGAGCAAGGATGGAAAGCTTCAGGATGCTCCAGATACAATTACATGGTGGGAGGGCCAGCCCGTTAAGGGAAATACGAAACTCGAACCCGGCACATTGATTGCCCAATTCAGAAAAGATCAC
>CAIKHZ010000145.1 GCA_903827375.1 Akkermansiaceae bacterium | reverse complement strand
TTTTCTCAAATTTATTTGATTTAACATGCCTACATCTCCAGGCCAAAAAAATCAGGCGCAATCCTTGGTGGATATGGGGCGCAGCACGAAACCGTCCTCCGAAACTCTGGAAGTTCCGTCTCAAACGTGATACGACTATCCCAAAATTGAAACCAGACCTTTCTGCCTGGGGTGGCGTCGTGGGTGTTGGCTGCCTGAGCGGTCTTCATGTGCAACTTGCCCAGGAATTTGTGCAAGGTGGCGGGATTCTCCGGGCTTGCTGCGACAAAGTGATAGTGGTTTGAGAACACGGCCCACGCCTGCAATTCCCAGCGGAAATCGGCGGCGTATTCAAGGAGGCGATCATGCAGCAGTTCAAGGAGTGAAGGCTCGCGGAAGAAGTGCTGTTTGTGAAGCGTGCTGGCGGTGACCATGTAGATGCCGCGCTCGATGAGCTTGTGTGGCGGCGCGTGGTGCCAATCGGTGGACGGCATGGAGTGCGCGGACATGTCCGCGCTTTCCATTCGGGGCGACATGTCGCCGCTATCCAAAGCGGCGGCATGCCGCCGCACTCCAAGTTCGTCGCTCATTCCGTCACCTCCTGCAACATTTTGAGAATCCGCTTTTCCACCAACGCCAGCTCCTTGTCGATTTCCTTTAGGCTTCGCGGCTCCTCATAGTGGAAGAACTCGCGGAGGAAGAAGGAAACGATGTCCTCTTTCAAAGGCATGTTCTCGTTGTCGCGCAGTCTTGAATCAGCCTCGTATTCGACGGCCTTGCCTTTCTTGCCCTTGGTTTCCGGGAAATAGCCGCAGACCCGCTGGAGCTCGTCGAGCGCGAGAGCCTTGGGCAAGGTTTGGATGGGAAACAGGACGGCGGTGTCGAGTTTGGGAAAGCCAGAGAGCTTGGCGATGACTGGCTCGGCCTTAGTGTCGGTTTCCGTGAAACAATCGCGGAAGAATTTCTTCTGCCGCGTGCCATCGGGGCCTGCCGCCCAGCCGAGTTCGCAGTCCTTGACGATGCGCTGGATTTCCGGCCAGGCGGTGTTCCAATCCATGTGCATGTCCGTGCCCATGGTTTCCTCAATCGCCTCGATGGCATCGAAGAGTTCCGGGCAGGAGTTGAGGAACATTTCCTTGGCATCATCCGTGATCTGGAAGCGCAGGCGCAGCGGGCGCTCAATGGTGATGCGTCGGTAGTCGAAGCCCTCGATATCGTCGAAGGGCGGATCAGTGAGGGTGTTGCCCTTGGTGATGCGGCTGTCCTTGTGGCCCTTGATGAGCAGGTCGGACGCAGCCACGGCGTAGGAGCGGGGGTTGTAGTCCTGGCCGAAGACCTTGACGATGGCGTTTGCGTTGTGCTCGCGGATCCAGTTCTGGCTCACGGAGAGCATGCCGCCGGTGCCGCAGGCCGGATCGCAAATGGTGACGATGGGGCTGCCATTCGTGAGCAGGTCGCCGTCCGGTTCCATGAGCAGGTTCACCATCAGGCGGATGACCTCGCGCGGGGTGAAGTGGTCCCCGGCGGTCTCGTTGGCGGATTCATTGAAGCGCCGGATGAGATCCTCGAAGACAAGGCCCATGGTGATGTTGTCCACCCGTTGCGGGTGCAGGTCGATCTCGGCGAACTTGGCAACGACGAGGTAGAGGCGGTTCGAGTCCTCCATCTTCTCGATTTCCTGGTTGAACTCGAACTTGTCGAAGATCTCGCGGATGTTTTTCGAGAAGCCGTTGATGTAATCCTGAAGATG
>CAIKHZ010000144.1 GCA_903827375.1 Akkermansiaceae bacterium | reverse complement strand
GGATGGTCTTCATACGGGGCGAATATATGTGTTCACATATACCAGAGCAACAAAAAAATACGCAAAACCAAGAAATCGTCAGACCTTGAATAAATCTGTCCTGCACCCCTCTGAGAACGTCGCCAAAACCCTCGCTTGATTGTTGCAGCCGCTGCCCTAATCTCGTCCCGAGACGATGTCTTCCAACCACCTCCGCTATCTCCCGGGTCAGGTCCTGGTCACCGCTGCTTTCATCGGCAGCTTGGCTCTGGTACTAGCCGTAGGCTTGGCAGTTCTCGGCCTAACGGATAAATTGGATCTGGCAGTCGCCGGTCTTCTGAGTCGGACCATCCAACCAGAGGGCACGGGCGCGTTTCCCAAAGTCCTGCCGGCCTGGGCATTGTGGCTTGCCACCGCCCTGCTTACCTACGCCCTTGCCTTTGCCATGCTCGGAGTACCTGGCAGGTGGCGGCGGCTCGTGCTGTGGTTAACGACGCTGAGCATTGTAATGGCTTGGGGGCCGGTGCTGGGTTTGGCAGCGCACGCGCCGCAGATCGCCGCACCGCTGATTGCCGCCCTGTGGTCCGGCACCTGCGTGCTCGTCTATACCCACTCGCACCGCATGCCCTGTGACGAAAATGAACCATGAACCCCTGATTTTGAATTTTTCTCATGGCCCAGGCTGATTTTCCAGATCCCGTCAAAGTGCTTATCAGCGAATTAAAACGACTGCCAGCGATCGGTCCGCGGAGTGCCGAGCGTATCGCCATCTGGCTGCTGCAAAGCCCGAAAGCGGATCCTGCCGCGCTATCCGCCGCACTCGCCCACGCCAAGGCGAGCATCATCGCTTGCCCGGTTTGCGGGTTTTTTGCGGTGCACGGTGCCTGCCAACTGTGCGACGACCCCAAACGCGACGACGGCATCCTTTGCGTGGTCGAACAAGCGACGGACGTGTTGCCCCTGGAGCGCTGCGGTGCTTTCAGCGGCCATTACCACTGCCTCGGCGGCAAACTCTCACCGCTGGACCGCGTCTCACCCGACGACCTGCGCATCCCCAGCCTGCTCCAACGCATCGAGACCGCTACTCAGGAGCTCGAAGTGATCCTCGCACTCGGCTCCGACGTCGAAGGCGAAGTGACCGCCAACTACCTCGCTGGCCTGTTGCGCGGCCGCAAATGCCGCATTTCCCGCATCGCCCAAGGCTTGCCCGCTGGCGGAGGCCTCGAACACGCCGACGAACTCACCCTCCTGCGAGCCATTCAGGGCCGCCGCGATTGTGGCGACGGTCGGTGACCGTCGCCGCGCATGATCCACTCTCATTAAAACCATCCACTTATGAAAAGACACCTGCTTCATTCGAGCGCCCTGGTCGGGGCAGCATTGTTAGTTATCACCTTGACCGGTGCGGCCGCTGCGGACAAACCGGCGGATGCAAGCGGCAAGAAGCCCAACATCATCCTCTGCATGACCGATGACCAAGGCTGGGGAGATGTGAGTTACAACGGGCTCAAACAGATCAAGACGCCCAACTTGGATGCGATGGCCGCTGCAGGCCTGCGCTTCGATCGCTTCTACGCCCAACACCCGAGCTGCTCGCCCACCCGTGCGAGTGTCATGACCGGCCGCCACCCGTACCGCACCGGCACCTACTGGCCCGGCATGCCTTTGCGCTTGCAGGAAATGACCATTGCGCAGGCCGTCAAACGCGTCGGCTATTCCACTGCCCACTTCGGCAAGTGGCACCTGAGTGGCGGCCAGCCCGGCATGGGTCGCGCGCTGCCAGCGTCAGATCCGCTTCACCCCGGCCACTTCGGATTCGATGAGTGGTTCTCGGTTTCCAACTGGTTTGACTTGGACTGGACGTTCAGCCGCAACGGTGAACCGGTGAAAGTCGTCGGCGACGGGTCGGATGCCATCGTCGCTGAAGCCCTCAAGTTCATCACCCGCAAGACCCAGGAAGCCAAGCCATTCATGGCCGTCGTGTGGTTTGGCAGTCCGCATATCCCGCTCAAGCCGATGCCGGAGGACCTCAAGGCCGCCGGCGGCAAACCCTACTACGGCGAAATTGTGGGCGTGGATCGCAGTATGGGAACCCTCCGCGCGGGATTGCGCAAACTCGGCATCGCCGATAACACACTGGTGTGGTTCTGCAGCGACAATGGCGCCTGGGTGGACGAAAAGGCCGCCCCGGACGAGTACGGCTGGAATGGCGGTTTGCGCGGTCACAAGGGCGAATTGTGGGAAGGTGGCATTCGCGTGCCCTGCGTCATCGAATGGCCCGCCGGTATCCCCAAACCCGCCCAAACGAGTGTTATGGCCTGCACCAGCGATATCTATCCCACATTGGTGGACCTCCTGCACATCGACGTTCCTAACCAAATTCAACCGCTCGACGGCCTCAGCATCCTCCCCCTCATCCAAGGCCACATGCAGCAACGCGCCAGACCGCTGGGTTTCATGCACTACGGCGGGGACACTCTGGCCGATGGTGCGATGGCCTGGGTTGACAACCGCTACAAGCTTTTCAAACAGATGCCGGACAAACTGGCACTTTTCGACATGTTGGCGGACCCTTGGGAAAAGAACGACATTGCCGCCGAGCACCCGGATATTGTCAAACGGATGGATGGGGAATTGGAGGCTTGGCGCAAATCTGTTGAGCACAGCGGCAGTGGTGCCGATTATCCCGGCGGCCTACCCAAGCCAGGACAGCCATAGCCGCCGCCATGGTCCTTTCATCCGGAGCCGCCAGACCACCGTCGAGGTGGGTGGCAGCGGCCCTGCTGGCCTGTCTCGCGTGGGTTCCGCAGAGTTCGGCTCAGGCGGGCGAGGGGCCTGCGGCTCCGCTCGCTGCGAGTGCCATCCAGGCCGGCACGCCGCGGGTGTTAACTCTAGGCCAGGGCGTCCCGCTCGACCTCGTCTGGATTCCCCCCGGGGTCTTTCTGATGGGCAGCCCGTTCGAGGAACCCGGCCGCTTCATCACCGAAGGCCGCCGCCATCCGGTGACCCTGACTCGGGGGTTTTGGATGGGCAAGGTCCCGGTCACCCAGCAACAATGGCAACAGCTGTTGGGTGACAACCCGTCCCACGTCAAAGCCCCGCAGCTGCCGGTGGATCAAGTCAACTGGGACGATTGCCAAAGATTCACCCAAGCCCTCAGTCGGCACCTCGCAGCAGATCACCTCACGGCTGCGTTGCCCACGGAGGCTCAATGGGAATACGCCTGCCGCGCCGGTAGCCAAACCCGTTTTTGGTCCGGTGACCGGGTCGCAGATCTGGCGGGTGTCGCTTGGTTTGCCGTCAATAGCGGGGACCAACCCCATGCCGTCCGCCAAAAACCAGCCAGTCCATGGGGACTTTGCGACATGCATGGCAACGTCTGGCAATGGTGTCAGGATTGGCACGCTGCCTACGCCCGTGACGCCGTCACGGATCCAAGCGGGCCGGATGCGGGCAACGAACGGGTGCTGCGCGGTGGCTCGTGGAGTAGCGAGGCAGACGTCTGCCGCGCCGCCTACCGCTTCAGTTACCCTCCGGCCTATCGCCTGATGACGGTCGGCTTGCGGGTCGTCGTGACCGAGACCCCTTGATCTCTCAGATGAGATGGATCCCCCCTACCTTGGCATTTTTCGCCATTTGCGCCGCTAAGGCTTGCAACGCCGTTCGGGGCGGTGTATTGGCTCCCCCCCAGCAGGCACCCCCGCCGTACCCCATCTCTCTCATGATCAAGTGGATTCTCCAAAAAATCGTTGGTAGCAAGAACCAGCGCGAACTGCGCCGGATCCGCCCGACGGTAACTCGCATCAATGAAATTGAGGAAAACCTGCAGCGGGAGCCGGAAGACAAACTGCGCGAACGCACCCAGCAGTGGCAGGCCCATCTGGCTCGCTACCACGCGCTGGATGCTCCGGCCAAGCCGCTCATCGAGCGCATGAACGACGATGAATTGCGGGCCACTGCTGAGGCGCTCGAGCAACGCCTAGCCCCGCTGCGCGACGAATTCCCCTCGCTGCCGGGACGCATCGAGCCGAGCCCGGCCTCCATCGAGGCAGCAAAGGCGGCGTTTCATGACATCGAGTCGGAGTTTCGCGTTTCGCGGTCCAAATTCCTCGAAAAAATCCTGCCCGAAGCCTACGCGGTCGTCAAAAACTCAGCCCGCCGCTTGTGGGGCACAACCATCAGCGTTAGCGACCAGCCATTGCTGTGGGAAATGGTCCACTTCGATGTGCAGCTCGTCGGCGGCATCGCCCTGCACCGCGGGATGATTGCCGAAATGCAAACCGGCGAAGGCAAAACCCTCGTTGCCACCCTGCCGGTTTTCCTCAACGCCCTCACCGGCTTGGGTGTTCACGTCGTCACCGTCAACGACTACCTCGCCCGCCGCGACTCCGAGTGGATGGGTGCGGTGTTCCGGTTCCTTGGGCTGACCGTCGGCTGCATTCAAAACCAAATGCCGCCCTGGGAGCGGCGCGCCGAATATGCCTGCGACGTCACCTACGGCACCAACGCCGAGTTTGGCTTCGACTACCTGCGCGACAATGGCATGGCCACCTCCAGGGATGAGCAGGTCCAGCGCGGCCATTACCTCGCCATCATCGACGAAGTGGACTCGATCCTCATCGATGAGGCCCGCACCCCGCTGATCATTTCCGGACCCTCCGCTCAATCGTCCCACCAATTTGACAAATACACACCGCTCGTCGAGCAGCTCGTCAAGCGCCAGACCCAACTCTGCAATGACTTGGCCGCGGAAGCCAAATCCCTGCTTGCCTCAGGCGATAGCGTCGGCGCAGGCCGCCTGCTCTTCAAGCTCAAGCTCGGCCAGCCCCGCAACCGCCAGCTGATGCGCATGATGGAGGAACCCGAGATCCGCCGCCTCATCGAAAAGGCCGAGCTCTCATTCCATCAGGACGCCCAGAAAAAGGAACTCTTCGCCCTCAAAGAAGAGCTTTATTTCGTTATCGATGAAAAAGGCCACGATTCCGACCTGATGGAGATGGGTCGGGAGTTCCTCTCGCCCGGCGATCCAGAATCCTTCACCCTCCCCGATCTGGGCACCCTCTTCGCCGACATCGAGACCAACCGCGAGCTAAGCGACGCCGAAAAACTCGCCGCCAAGGATGCCCAGCAAGTCCGGATGGACGCCCAAGCCGAGAAAATCCATAACATCTCGCAATTGCTCAAGGCCTACTGCGTTTACGAAAAGGACGTCCAATACGTCGTCAAGGACGGCAAGGTCATCATCGTCGATGAAAACACCGGCCGAGAAATGCCCGGACGGCGCTGGTCAGATGGCTTGCACCAGGCGGTTGAAGCCAAGGAAGGCGTGGAGATTGAGAAGGAGACCCAGACGTTCGCCACAATCACCATCCAGAACTATTTCCGCTTGTATGAAAAGCTCGCGGGTATGACCGGCACAGCGGAGACCGAGGCCGCTGAGTTTCACGACATCTACAAACTCGACGTGCTGCCGATCCCATCCAATAAGCCAAACACGCGCAAGGATGAGAACGATCAGGTATTCAAAACCCGGCGCGAAAAATTCAATGCGGTCATTCAAAAGATCGAGGAAGCCCACGCCAAAGGGCAACCGGTCCTCTGCGGCACCGCCTCTGTCGAGTCGTCCGAAACCCTCTCACGCATGCTCCAGCGGGCGAAAATTCCGCATTCGGTGCTCAACGCCAAGTTCCATCAACAGGAAGCCGAAATTGTCGCCCGCGCCGGCCAACCCGGCTCCGTCACCGTTTCCACCAACATGGCCGGCCGCGGTACCGACATCAAACTCGGCCAAGGCGTCCCTGAAATCGGCGGCCTGTTTGTCATCGGCACCGAACGCCACGAATCGCGCCGCATTGACCGCCAGTTGCGCGGCCGTTGTGCCCGCCAAGGCGACCCCGGCCGCTCGCAGGCATTCATTTCCTTCGAAGACGATCTGATGCGCAACTTTGCGGCGGCGGACCGCATGACGGCCATGATGGAGCGCTTTGGCATGAAGGAAGGCGAAGCGCTCGAGCACTCGTGGCTCAACAAATCTGTGGAGACCGCCCAGAAGCGCGTCGAGCAGCGCAACTACATCTGGCGCAAGCGGGTGTTGGATTTCGACGATGTGATGAACAAGCAGCGTGAAGTGGTTTACGGCTATCGCAACGAAGTGCTGTCAACCGAGACTCCCCGCGATTTAGTCATCGAGATCATCGAGGAAACCATTCCTGCCAAGGTCGAAAGCTATCTGGCGGATCACGATGATGAGCCCATCACCGATTACGCCGATCTGCTGCATTGGGTCAATGCCACCCTGCCTATCCGGATCGATTCCGCTGAACTCAATCGCGCCTCTCACAGCCAGGACCAGATCGCGCCCATCCTCGTCGCCAAGGTCAAGGAGGCCTACGAGCGACGCGTCGCCAACCTTCCCCTCGAAGTGCTCGACCAGGAAGAGCGCCGCATGGTGCTCGTCGCCATCGACAAGCAATGGCAGGCTCACCTGTACAACATGGATGCCCTGCGCGAAGGCGTGGGTCTGCGAGCCCAGGGCCAGAAGGACCCGCTCATCGAATACAAAAACGAGGCTTACGAACTCTTCGTCACTCTGATGGATGCCATCAAACAGGACGCCTTGCAAAACCTGTTCCGCTCCGCCTCCAATCTCGAAGCTTTCCTCCGCGAGTTGCACAGCCGCCCCCAACAACTCCAAGGCGGCTCGCAAGAAATCTCCCGCGACAACCTCGCCACCGCCGGCAGCTCCGGCCATCTCGACCCCTCGGCCATGCCCTCGCCCGAAGGCTCAACCCTCAAACTCAATCTGCCCAAACGCAAGCCGAGTTTCGCCATCGAGACCACCGGCCGCAACGCCCCGTGCCCCTGTGGCTCCGGTAAAAAGTACAAGCAGTGCCACGGCAAAGACGAGTGAACTATGCGAGGCTGCGCCTCAGACAAGACGAGGAGAAAAACGATTGATGATTGCCGATTGATGAACGCTGATTTCTGATGTGAGCTTGGACAAGAGATTTAGCACACACCAAGCTCACTTCAAAATGCGTTCGACTGAGCTCACGCCGAGGTCCAAAATCAACATGCGTCAATCGTTCGACTGAGCTCACGCCGAAGTTGTCAATCCATCCGGTTCTGGAAAACTTGATCCCCCCTTCCACCACCGCCTCCCCCCTCATTTTATCATGAAATTCATCCTCGTTTTCTGGCTCAGCGCCCTTGTCACTCAGGCCGCCGATCTTCCCGGTTGGAAACTCGTCTGGTCCGATGAATTCGATCACCCGGGTGCTCCAGACCCCGCCAAATGGGATTGCGAAAAAGGCCTGATCCGCAATAACGAAAAACAATTCTACACCGACAAACGCCGAGAAAATGCCCGAGTCGAGGATGGGAAATTGATCATCGAAGCCATCAAGGAACCCATGGGCGGCGGCCAATTCACCTCCGCCAGCTTGATTTCCCGCGCTCATGGCGAGTGGACGTACGGCCGCATCGAGGTTAGGGCCAAGCTGCCGGCCGCTCGCGGCACTTGGCCTGCCATCTGGATGCTGCCCGCAGACCACGGCAAAGTCCCTTGGCCGCGATGCGGGGAAATCGATATCATGGAACACGTCGGCCATGAGCCCGGCCTCATCCATGGCACGCTGCATAGCGAGGCCTACAACCACCTCAAAAACACCCAGCGCTCCGGCACCCTGCCCGTGCCCACTGCCAGCAGCGGGTTCCACACGTATTCCATGGACTGGTCAGCCGATCGCATCGTCATGCACATCGATGGCAAAACCTATGCGACGTTTGACCACAAGCCGGGTGATACCGAGGCTGAGTGGCCGTTCAACAAACCGTTCTATTTGATTCTCAACCTCGCTATCGGTGGCAGTTGGGGCGGCCAGAAGGGCATCGCCGAGGCCGAATTCCCCCAGCGAATGGAAGTGGACTTTGTCCGGGTCTATCAAAAGTCTGGCGATGGCAAGTGAGGCCGCATGGTGCGGGTTGTCCGGGGTGACCGAGATTACCAACGTAGCCATGGCTGGCTGCGACAACCCTCCGCAGCTCATGGCGGAGCGGATTGAAACCCGCCAAAAAAGGCTTGTGGCCATTTGCGACCCTCTGCCGGGTGCCACTGCCTACGTCAACCGCCGACCAGTCAATATTCCGGCGGCCCACGAGGGTTTTCTTTTGCTGGAAATGCTGACGGCCCGCTTCCCGCAAATTCCTCTTGCAGAATGGGAGGCCCGCTGCGATGCGGGCCGCTTTATGAGTGAGGCCGGCGAGTTGCGCGGGAAAAACCATCGGGTGCGCGGCGGCGAGCGGGTGCTGCAGATATTTCCCAGCGCGGCGGAACCACCGGTCGCCACCGACATCCGCTTGTTGTTTGAGGATGAGGCCATAATTGTTGTTAGAAAACCCGCTCCGCTGCCGATGCATCCGAGCGGCCGTTTCAACCGGAATACTCTTCAACACATCCTCTCGCTTGCCTATGCACCCGAAGTGTTGCGGCCGGTTCACCGCCTCGACGCAAATACCAGCGGACTGGCGGTGATGGCCAGAACCCGTGATTGCTGCCGGCGCTTGCAATTGCAGTTTCTCGCCGGAGAAGTCGAAAAGCACTATCTGGTAAAAATCGTCGGTCAGCCAGCCGCAGACCACTTTGTGGCCACAGCGGCCATTTCAGCCGCACCGGGTGCCTTGGGCACGCACGCCGTTGATGCCGAAGATGGGCGCTCCGCACGCACCGAATTCAAGGTTTTGGAACGGCTGGCGGACGGCACATCTTTGTTAGAGGCTCGTTTGCTCACCGGCCGCACCAATCAAATCCGTGTCCATCTGTGGCACTTGGGGATGCCGGTGCTTGGGGATCCGTCTTATCTGGCAGGCGGTATGCTGGGTGACACCCAGACGCTGGACACCGCCGCACAACCTCTGCACTTGCACGCTTGGCGCCTGGCGTTCAAACACCCTCTCAGTGGCTCGCCAATGGCATTTGAGACACCGTGCCCATGGGCGTGACGCCACAGTGTCTCAGGCCTCAGAACTCTTGGGCCGGTTGCGGGAGCGGGAATTAGAATGCCTGAACCGGAACTTGACTCGCTGGGCGGCCGATTTCATATTCCGCGCCGAAGTCTTCAAAAGAACCATCCACCCCCGTCAATCCCATGCACAAAATTCCCGCCCTAACCAGTCTGCTCATTTCCCTCGGCGGCAGCGCCTTGGTTGCCCAAAACGCCCCCGCACCAGCCGCTCCAGCGACTCCGGCTGCCCCTGCGCCTGTCCCCCCATCTGCTCCTGCGGAACCGGTCGATATGAAGGCCGTGAGTTACATTATCGGTGCGGACTTGGGCCAGAAGCTCAAGACCAACAGCGTTGAGGCCAGTATGGACGATCTGAGTGCCGGCATCAAGGACGCGCTGGCTGGCACGGAGCCGAAGTATTCGCAGGAACAGCAGCAGAAGATCATGACAGCCTTTCAGGGCGAACTCCGCGTCAAAATGGAAAAGAAACAGGCCGAGGCAGCTAAGAAAAATATCAAGGTTGCCGAGGATTTTCTAGCTGAAAATGGCAAGCAACAAGGTGTTATCACCACCTCAAGCGGCCTGCAGTATCAGGTCATTAAAAACGGTGAAGGTCCCAAGCCCACCGCAACGGACAAGGTGAAGGCCATTTACAAGGGCCAACTCATCAGTGGCACCGTTTTCGATGATTCCCACGGCCAACCGCGCGAATTTCCAGTCAGTGGCGTGGTCCCCGGCTGGCAGGAAGCTTTGCCACTGATGACCACTGGATCCAAATGGAAACTTTTCATCCCGCCGAGTCTCGGCTATGGCGCAACACAGCGCGGCCCGGTTATTGAGCCAAATTCTGTTCTGATCTTTGAGATTGAGTTGGTCGAAATCTCCAAGGCCCCGATCGCCGTTACCCCCCCAGTCTCTATCAATCCTTCAGGCAGCGCACCGGTCAGCCCCCAAACGCCGCCGAGAAAACCCATCGTTGCGGTCTCACCGCCAATTTCCATCCCTCCCATCAACAAAGAGGGCGGCGATGCCCCCAAAAAGGACGATAAGAAAAAGGAATAGCGGCAAAGCGCCGCGCCTGGACCGCCCAAGAATGGATTGTGTGTGTCAAGCCAAGCGCGGCACCGTTTTGGCTCAAGCGATTCGATAAGCATCAGTGCCGGATGAGATGAATGTGCTACCGCTTGGCGCGGAACCCTCACGCTCCCGGCCAATGCCAAATTTTTTCATAGGCGCGGGATAGCCGAACCATTTAGGCTCCACCGCGTGCCCCTGATTTTGGCAATCGAATCTTCCTGTGACGAAACTGCCGTCGCGCTCTTGCGTGGCGAGCCCGGCCGTGCCGCCTCGGTCCTCGCCTCGGTGGTCGCCTCACAAATCGAGCTCCACCGGCAATTCGGCGGCGTGGTGCCCGAGCTCGCCTCGCGCAATCATTCGCTCCACTTGCATGCCCTCGTCGAGCAAGCCCTGCGGCAGGCCGCCGTGAGGGTAGGGGATATCGATGCGTTTGCGGCCACAACAGGTCCTGGCTTGGCGTCCTCGCTGCTCATCGGTAGCACCGCTGCCAAGGCGCTGGCCTGCGCGTCTCAGCGGCCGTTTCTGGCCATCAATCACTTGGAAGGTCACCTGTTGTCGCCGTTTATCGGCGAGACCCAGGTGCCGCCCCATGTGGCTTTGATCGTATCCGGCGGCCACACGTTGTTGTTGGATGTGGCCTGCGCAGGCGGCTATATCCAATTGGGCGGCACCCGCGACGACGCGGCTGGTGAGGCTTTCGACAAGGTTGGGAAAATGTTAGGTTTGCCCTATCCCGGGGGTCCCGAGGTCGAGATTCTCGCTCGCGACGGCAACCCGTCTGCATATGCATTTCCTCGCTCGATGCTGCACGACGGCCATCTGGATTTTTCGTTTTCCGGATTGAAAACGGCGGTGCTCTACACATTGCAGCGGGAGGCTGGCAGTGCCTGCCTTGCCGATGTGGCGGCGTCCTTTCAACAGGCGGTCATTGATATACTAGTCGGAAAAGCCCTTGCCGCTGCCCACCACTGCGGCCGCCGCAAAGTCGCTCTGTCTGGCGGGGTCAGCCTCAATAATGTCTTGCGCCGGGCCTTTACCCAGGCCTGCGGACGGGCCGGTCTGGAGCTAGTACTGGCCACACCGTCCTTGTGCACGGACAACGCGGCGATGATTGGTTTTGCGGCGCTGTTGCGGCATTTGGCCGGTGAGAGATCGCCCCTAAATGGTGATATATATCCTCAGAACTCAGTGTTCGACCTCAAAAGAGGCAATGTGTGGAGCAAGTTGGATTCCCTGAAACGCGAGCCGGGTTGAACGCTGGCTGCGGGTCAGGTTGAGGACGGTTGGTCGTCGAAGTCGTCGGAGATCCGGACCGTAATCCGGC
>CAIKHZ010000143.1 GCA_903827375.1 Akkermansiaceae bacterium | reverse complement strand
AGGCGGCGAGTGGCGCCGTTGATTTTGAGGCGCACCAAGGATCAAGTGGCCAAGGAATTGCCGCCCAAAACCGAGCTGGTCCACCTCATCGAACTGCACTCCGAGCAAAAAGACCTCTACGAAACCGTCCGCGCCACCATGGACAAACGCGTCCGCCAAGCCATCGAAGCTCGTGGCCTCGGCCAATCCCAAATCGTCTTCCTCGACGCCTTGCTCAAACTCCGCCAAATCTGCTGCGATCCCCGCCTGCTCCCCGAGGAATTTTCAAACCACGTCCAGACATCCGCCAAATTGGATTTTCTAACCAATCTTCTGGAGCTGCTCATCGAGGAGGGCCGTCGCATCCTACTTTTCTCACAATTCACCAGCATGCTCGCTCTCATCGAGCAACATCTTATTGCCACACACGTCCCCTATCTCAAACTCACCGGCTCCTCCACAGATCGCGGCAAACTCGTCGAGGATTTCCAAACCGGCCGCATCCCGCTTTTCCTCATCTCACTGAAGGCTGGCGGTACCGGTCTTAATCTAACAGCCGCCGACACCGTCATCCACTACGACCCATGGTGGAACCCGGCCGCCGAGGCTCAGGCGACCGACCGCGCCTATCGGATCGGCCAGGACAAGCCGGTGTTCGTGCACAAACTGCTGTGCCAAGACACCGTCGAAGAGCGCATCCACAAGCTCCAACAGGAAAAAGGCAAACTCGCCGCCGGCATCCTCGCCGGCACCGATCTGGCCGCCACCCTCGATCCCGCCACCGTTCGCGCCCTCTTGAATCCCTAGCTCCCAGCGCAGCGGGACTTGCAAAAGAACCGCGTGATAGACCCGCCCGAAAACGAGCTTTACATTTTTTCCATGCCAGCAAACCATTCCGCCATGTCCGCCCTTCTGCGTTGCCTTGCCTTTTGCCTCGTCATCCCTGTCGCCGCTGCAGATCCAACCGTTCCTCCCGCAGCTGCTCCAGCGACTCCTCCCGCAGCGACTCCTCCCGACCCGGCCGCTCCAGCATCCACTCCTCCAGCCCCTCCGGCCCCTGATGCGGCCGCACCAGCCAAGGGCCAACCGGTGTTTGTGCAACTTGATGAGAACCGCATCAAAATCGGGGAGGTTGAATTGAACAAACAAACCCGGTTGATTACTTTTCCGGCGGTTTTCAACCAGCGCGAGGGCTTGTTGGAATATGTGATAGTTCACGACAAGGGCAAGGTTCACGAATCACTGCTGCGCACCTCCATCAACGCCACCCACCTCAACCTCGCCCTCAAGTTGCTGCGCTATCAGAATTCCCCCGAGTTGTTCCCGCTGCGCGACGAAGAAGGGTTTCCCAGCGGCCTCATGCCAGCGGTCGCCCCAGCCGTCAAAGCCGCTGCACGAGTCGAAATCCGCATGCTCTGGAAGGATGGCGACACCGCCCATTCCGCCACCGTCAACGAATGCATTAACAATACCAAGACCGAGAAAGTGATGGCCCCCGGCCCTTGGATCTATGGCGGATCGGCATTCTACGAAGGCCACTTCGTCGCCGAAATGACCGGTGATATCGTCGCCATCCTAACCAATGAAGCAGCTATCTTCAACTATCCGGGCGATAGCAACAAGGTCGGCGATAACTATGGCGACTGGTTCGTCCTGACAAAAGCAGTTCCAGCCATTGGCACCCCGGTGACGGTCCAAATCGGACCGTGGCCGCCCGCCACTGCCGCCAAACCCAAACCAGACGCCGCCAAACCCAAACCGGATGCCGCCAAACCCAAACCAGACGCCGCCAAACCGAAACCGGATGCCGCCAAGCCAAAGGCATAACTCGCGCATCTTCCAGCAACCTCTTCTGTGGGCACCTGATTTGTGATTCTCCAACAGCCGTGACAAGCTAGAACGATTCCACGATGGGAAGCAACGCGGGAAAATTGAATCATGCCAGTCATCTGATGGCATGGCTTGGCGGGGGATTGACCGCGATGACACCGTTTGTCTGTGGCTGGACGCTGGTGTTCGGCGGCATCGCAACCCCTGTGAGAGTCTGGCCCGGCAACCTCATCGTCGAGGCAATGGTCGGCGCAATTCTCGCCATCTGCGGCACCATCCTAGGTGGCTTTTGGTGGTGCGCCGGCGGCGGGCGCGACCTGCGCCGCAGCCATCTGCTCGCTTGGCTACTGGCTACGTGGGGAGTGGCCGGATGCCTCGGGTTTCTGGTACCGTGGATTTATTGGACGGGCTCGGGCTTGCTAGTTCTCGGCTTGGGGTTTGGCTGGCTGGCTGCGTGGCGTCGCCGTCGTGGCGTGGCTTGCAGCTCGGATGAGGTGGTTAAAATGCGTTGGAACGGGGTGTTTTTCGGCCTGATCCTGGTTCTCAGCGTGACGAGTGACTGCCTCGTGCTGAGCAAAATGGACGCCTCGCCAGCCGCCGCTCTGGCATTAGTCCTAGTGCGCCTGCTCACCCAAGGAGTCATCGTCACGTTGCTGTGGTATGGGCTTCACCTCTTTGAGTTGTGGTCGCCTCCAATCACCCGCTGGCTCGGCGCTGGCGTGTTATGTCTGATTTTGGTCGGGCTGGCGGCAGAGATCGGCATGAACTTGCTGTGGGGCAAGGGCCTCATCCTGTTCTTCGGCGAACTCGTCGTCGGCGGAAAATTCGACCTGCTGCGGGCAATGGAAGGCGGAAATGTCAAATTTTCGTTAGGAAATGCCCTGCAATTAGCCGCCCTCGCAGTCCTGGTGTTAGGTCTCTATCTCGGCAGTGGCTGGTTGTCGCGGCGCATTGGCCTGCGGCTGCGTCCACGCTCCTTGTTGCTCGCTGCCGCCGCAGTGTGGCTGCTGTTGTTCCTTGAGCAACGTGCCGAGGTTCATTGGCTCGACCGCGGCGGCCACTGGCTGCAGCGCCGCTCACTTCTCGTTCACTTGTGTCCTAGCAATTCAGCACCGGGCTGGGTGTCCTTCTCGGTGAAATTCCGCGAGCAGCCACGCCCTGCCGCCTGGAACATGCCATGCAAGCCGGACGTCCACCTCTTCATCGTCGAGACCTTCCGGGCCGATGCCTTGTGCCCCAAAAAAATGCCCTTCCTGAGCCATTGGCGAGACACCGAGTGTCAACCGCTACAGGCAACATTTTCCGCGTCCAACGCCACCCACATGTCATGGTTCGCTCTGCTGAGTGGCAAACCCGCCGTGTTCTGGGAACGCGAGCGTCAAGTCCAACGACCGGCATTATTGTTAGATATGCTCCACGCTGCGGGCTATCGCAATGAACTCCGCTCCGCCTCGATCTTTGACTATGCGGAAATGGACACCACCAACTTCGGTCACGGCGAGGCCACCGATGACATGCTCAATAAACGCGTCAACCCCAACTCCTGGCTCCCGGATGCCAGCGAGTGCGACCGCATCGTTCGCGAGCATTGGCAACAATCCGTGCTGACCCGCCCCGCCGGTGCCACTTTCAGACTGATGGCCGTCGAATCACCGCACTTCCCCTACTACTGGGCGAAGTCGTTCACCCCCCCACTTGCCGATTATTATCGATCCGCGATGCTGCCGCTGCATCCAAGTGAGCGCGACGTCCAGCTGGTTAAAAACCGCTATGTCAACTCGGTGGCTTGGACCGATGGTTTGCTGCGGGATTATATCACCTATCTCAAGGAGCATGATCGCTATGACGACGCGATGATTGTGATCACCGGCGACCACGGCGAGGAGTTCCAGGAACATGGTTTCTGGTTCCATGCCACCGGCCTCACCCGAGAGCAAACATCCGTGCCTCTGCTCATTAAATGGCCAAAAAATGTCGGACCCGGAGCGCCAGTGGCACAGGCCAGCCATCTGGATATCGTGCCATCGATTCTGGAGGCGTTGGGATGCCCGCCGGAGCAATTGCTAGGCTTCGCCGGACGCTCGCTGCATCATGGCGGCGACGCCACGGTGTTGGTAACGACCCACTTCGCTTCACATAACTGCGAGGGCATGCACTGGCGGCGAAACGGCTACGAAGCGGCGTTCTCATGGGCCAAAATCTGGGTGCCAGGCATGCCGGATCGCCTCTGGCTGGAACGCCTCACCGGCCCTGACGGCGACCTGCGATTCGCAACCCCCGAGGCGGCCGAAGCCGCACTGCACCGGTATTTCCCCGATGCCTTCGAGCGCTGGTTCACACGCTTCCAGCAGGATCACACCGCTCCCTGAACCCGTGGCACCTTCCTAACACCCAACCAGCAATCATTCGCAAGTATTCATGCCACCCGCTCGCCAGCAGATGCCTGAGACCAGCCAAGATGCCACCGGCGACGCGCCCCCGCACCACAACCTGCAAGGCCGCCACTTCACGGCTCTGGACGGATTTCGCGGAATGGCGGTGCTGATGGTGATGCTGAGTCACTTCATCAAGACCGGCGAGGT
>CAIKHZ010000142.1 GCA_903827375.1 Akkermansiaceae bacterium | reverse complement strand
TAGATCTTTCTGACCTTTTCATACAACTCGCCTTTGTCGAGGTGATCGACGATGAGCTTGGAGGTGGCAAACAGCGTACGGTGGAAGTAGTCCCATTCGGAATCATATTGCAATTCCACGATAATGAGTTCGTTCGCCGATGTCTCCACCAGCATATCCAACCGGTTGTGCTTGAGTTCCTCAGAGGCCACATTGCCTTCGCTTTCCAGCAATTGGCGAACCGTCAGATCATCCCCGAGCAAGGCCGACAAAAATCCTTCCAAAATCTCAAAATTCGCCTTGTTCCTGAGCATTTTCTTCATCGCCCAGTCAAAGCTGATGAGAGGCCGAGCGTTCATCGCTTGAATGTGGCCGAAAGCGCCCGGATTGCAAGGCCTAACCAACTAGCGTGAAATCAGCTCTTCCTTGGCCCGCAGGTCGGTGATTTGGGGATCGTAGATGTTAAACTCGATCCGATTGAAAGCTGCGAGTTTGAAGGTGGCGCTGCCGAAGAGCTGGCTGTGGCCGGTGAGAGCCTCAGGGGTCATGCTATCCAAACAGATCACCAGTGAAGAACCATCTGCGAACCAAGCCCGCACGTCTCCGTTGCGGCGGATCGGCTCTTCGAGTGCGGCAGGCTTGAGGATGATGTTGCGGACGCGGGCCACCGGCAGCTTGACATCGGCGAATGGGGTTTTGATAGATATAACTCCATCGACGATGGAAGTCACCTCGCCACCAATGGAATCCCCATTGCGAAGTTTCATGCGGCCGTCTGTGGCAGACTTGGGCTTGGCCGCTGGCTCGGGCTCGGGCTTGGGCTTGGGAATACCGCGCTGGAACCGACCATTCATGCCCATGCCCATCATGGCTGCATCATCCTGGGCATTTTCCTCCAAGATTCCGTCCCAAGCCGAGACCTTGATGGCGGACAATCGGAGCGGCTCCTTGCCACGGGGTAGAAACTGGATGGATTTACCGAATTTGCCCTTTGCGGCACCCGGGTCCTTCCACACCGCGCCACAGCGGCCATTGACGTACAAACAGATATTGCCGGTTCTTCGGCTGGCCCGCAGCTCAAGGCGGGCTTTCTCATTATTCTGGAATTCGGGAATATTCGCAGGATCGCCGAACTGCATGCCCGCATTCTGGCGCCGAATCGTGGCGAACGACCCCTGGCAACTCACTTGGTAGCCGAGGGCCGGACTGTCCGTACTAACGTCGTCAGCAAAAAAATTGATATTGAGCATCAAGGGACCTCGCCAGGTGAGGTCAACACCGATGCTGCACTCGTCGGGCAGGCCCACATCCCTGCCGATCCCGAGGTTTGAACTGGTTCGCAAGGAGCCATTTTCGTACGTCCAGGTGGCCTGTTTAGCGGTTTGGGTCCAGCCGTCAAGACCGGTCGGGCCGCTGAAAACGAGGGCAGGCCGGGGGTCGATGACGACGTCTTTGACCATCACGCGGCGGAAGTTGAGACGTCCTGCATACCAAGTATCGAGGGTAACAGTATCGTCGGTGACAGCGGCGATCTGCCCACGCACACAATCCCCGTTCATCAGAGTGAGAGTGGCCTCATGGGTGGCATTGAATTCGGGCTGCGACGCCTGCAAGGTCACCTCCAAGACATTTTTCAACCAGAAAGGTGTGGGTTTTTCGAGGATTGGAGAATTCCAGACAATGTGATCGGCAGACAGGGATGCAAAGGAACCGGACAGCTGGTCCATCGAGGCGTTGGCGAAGCGCATGATAGAAGGCGGTTGTTCGGCGGCAGTGCAGGCGAGCGAAGAGGCAAGGAGCACCGGGGCAAGGCGGAAGTTCATGGTTGTGGGGCCTCCTTGGATTTGGGATTAACGCGTTCGAAGGCGGCGATGCCCGCACGCTGGAGTGTGAGTTTTCCTAACAAAGGATGAATGGCTTCAACCTGCTCGCCGGCGAAGGAGCACGTTGAGACGTGAAGTGAGCCCCCACCATGCAATTGGAGAATGAATGGGTCCTTGGAGACCTCGGCGGCGGTGGCTTTTTTGCCAACAAAAAACAGGGTTAAAATCTCGCCCTCTGGCACTTCGAGAGCGTCATCCTGAAACGCGCTTTTGAACACATACAGCAATCCCTCCGGGCCCTTTTTCACTTCCACAAGAGCACCGCTGTGGCGCTGGGAATCGCCCGTGATGAGCACGTCTTTGGTCACATCGCCGCGATCCTCGCTGCGGCGGCGCTCGCCCTTGAGATTCCAATCGAGAAGCTCGATGTGGCTCAATTGCAGGGACGAAGCCTCATCGATGATACTTTCAATGATGAGGCCATTGGCGGCTGGGGCCTTGTCCAATGGATCTTTAAACGGCCCTTCCGGCTCGTCATTGAGCAGAAGTTGCAGCGTCTTGCCCAGACGGTCCACTCGGATTTCAATGGTCACATGCTTGCCTGGATATTGCTTGGGCAGCCGCTGAAGCGTGGCAATCGGCGTAAAGTGCCTGCCCGTGGAGGCCTCGCGCTTGATTTCAATGCCGGCACCATTGAAAGTGAGGTAGTACCGATCCACGGGGCCCTCGCCGCTGCCCAGAGCGGTGGCAAAACACACCTTGATGTTAGGATCGTTGACCCAAGCCAGCTTGAAGCGGACGATAAACTGTTGGGGCAGATCGAAATCGCGGCTGATCTTGCCGCTTCCCCGGACGTGAAACGCCTCGTTGCTGAAGGCCCAGTGATCGGCGGTGGCAGGGTCCCGCGTCCAGCCGTCGAGGCCATCCGGCCCGGCGTAAATCGCATTTGCCTGATGGGCACCGAGTTGCAGCGAATGGATCGATGCGCGTGGGATGACGAAATGGCCGCCGATGCTTGAATTAAGCGTCAGGTTGGTGGCATCCACCGTCTCGACGTCCCCTGGTAAGATATCCCCGTTACTCAGAGTCACACCGCAGGTGGCGGTAGGACTCTTGTCTGGGTAATCGCTGAAGAGGATCTTTTTGATGCTGTTAGGTTTGAGTGTGAGCGGTTCCGGCGCGAGCGGGGTCTCCAACAAGACCGAGCCGTTGGCATTGATGGCGCGGACGCAACCGGACAGGCGCTCGGCACCTTCCAGAAACAAGTTATCGGCGGCGGAGCGGGGTGGTGCGGCGCCGGCCAGACAGGCCAGCAAGAAGGCGGCCGCAGCCAAGGGATTAGAATTGGGGGTCCCAGTCATCGAGAAAGTTGTTAGACGGTTGAAAATCGAGGATCACGACGGATTCGAGTTTGAGGTTAATCTCGCCGGCGTAGGGGGTGAGGAGTTTGAGAGAGGACGCATCACCAGAGACGGGCTTGCCGCTGATATTACCGATGGGATCTAGGCGAACGACGATGCGTTCCGGGGCCGTTTCCTCGGGTTTGGAGAGGGTGTCGGCGGCGAAGCGTACCTCGGCGATTTGTTCGAGGGGAAAGGAGAAATTGCCGAATTTCCCATGAAGGAGGAGTTTGCCATTTTGGAAGCCGGTGACTTTGCCTGAGAACCGGTCGGTGCCATTGGTGAGCAGGACGATATCCTGGGCATCCACTTGCATGCTACGGGCGGAGTCGGGCATTCCGTTCCACTCGGCGACGACCACATCGGACACGCGGACCGGGGAATTTTCCATTTGTGTGAGGAAGCCGAAACCGCCGCCTTTGCCCGAGTAGCCGCCATCTTCGGTGAGTCCGGGTTCGGACCACTGCATGGAGAACTCGCCATCGACGTAAAGCAGGATGGTTCCCTTGAGTCGGTCGCAGCGCAGTTCGAAGGTGGCGGAGCCGGTTTCTGGCAAGCGGATGCTGGGGTTGTTCACTTGGATGCGCTCCATGGTGGGATTGCCTTTTTCATCGAAGCCGCAACGCAGCAACATGGCATAGCCCGAGTTGATTTGGAGGACATAACTGCTGCCAAAGAGTTGCGGCAAGCTGCCCATATCCCCTGGCCCGAAACCGTTTTGCATCATGCGGCGCTTGGCGTCGTCCACGGCCTTGGCCTCTTCCTTGGCCTTGGCCTCGTCACCGTCTTTACCGGGTTTGACCGGCCGGGTGCAATCCGCATGGAATGCCAAGCAGACCATGAGGCGGTTGCGCCAAGCAAGATTGAAGCGAAGAACCGAGCGATCGGGCATGATGGACTTGCGCAGCAGGGCGGTGGCCCCATGCTTCTGACTCCAATACCAAGCAGCTCCGGAGAATTCCCAGCGCGGAATGGCTGCTTTTGTGGCGGGCTTCGCCTTGCCTTCCTCCTCGGGAACCCCCTCTTCATCCGCCGCCCCGTTGGGATCTTCAACCACCGGCTTGTCCTTGTCCTTGTCCTTGTCCTTGTCCTTGTCCTTGTCCTCATTGGCGGTGGCTGGAGCCGGGATGCCATCGGGAAACTCGGAATTGATCATCAGCCAACCGTCTTCGGAATAAGGGCCATGAAAGAGCACCCGCCCGCCCAACGGCATTGGAGCAACCATGCCCACGAGCTTGCGAGGCAGGTGCATCACCCCTGCAAAAGTGGTGTCAACTGTGAGAGTCTCATCGTCCAGAGCGAGGAGCGTGCCGGGGATGCGGTCACCATTGATCAAGGCGACGTGCGAGAGGGATTCGTTGGATTTTTCCGGGCGGCCAGCCCGCAGGATGATTTTCTGGATTTGGGCGGATTTGAACTCACCCGCCGCAGTGAGATCCGGGCGTTGCCAGAGCGCCAAAGCGCCGGGCTTCATGCCTTGGAACGAGCCGTGCAATTGGTCGCCATTGACGAAGCGAAGCAAATCCTGGGATGGCTGGGGAGGCGGGGCGGCGGCGAGCATCCAAGGGACGCCAGCTAACAGCGAGAGGCAAAGTGGACGGATCATTTTTCGTAGATGGGGAGGTAACGGTAATTCAGGGCAAGGGAAAGCAAGGCACCGGCGGTATTGAATGAGGCACCTTGGCTGCCTGGAAAGGCACCCTCGCGGTTTTGGATGGTGCCGAGGTAGCGGATATTGCGGGCATTCCACTCGCGCCAGGTGGCCTCATCCGCATGAAACAGGGCTTGGGACATGTAGTACTCATAATAATACGGGTAATACTTTTCGCGGTAATCGAGATTTTTCTTCAGGTACTCGAAGCTGGCCTTGAAAGCCTTGGTGTCTGTATCCTTGGCCAGCGACGAACACAGCAACCCAATGGCAGTGAGTGTCGGTTTGCCGCCATAGGCCGTGGTGTAACCGTAGGAGCCATCGTTGCTCCGGCACTTGGCCAAAAACGCCAAGCCTCTTTTGATGGCCTCGTCGGGCACCGCCATACCGGCGTTTCGGGCGGCAAACAACGTCACCATGTTGCAACCCGTCACCGTGGTATCGGCATCAGTGGACTGCGGCGTGTAGCGCCAACCGCCAGTGCGGTTGCGTTTTTGGGCACTCAGGATGAGGTCAAGAGCCTTCTTCAAAGCCGGGGCGATTTTTGGGTTATCGATCACCCCATAAGACTCGGCCAGCGCTTTGGTGGCGAAGGCGTGGTTGTACATGCTCGTGCCGATATATCCGTTGGAGGCATCCTGCTGGGTGAGGATATAATCGATGCCGCGACGCATGACCTTGGCATAGGGACCGTTGTTTGGATCCTCTCCGTGGGCCAGAAATGCGGCGACGCACAAGCCGACGGCAGCGGGTTCAGAGCCTGTGCTATCGCTCCACGACCCTTGTTCATTCTGGGCCTTGGCGAGGTACTGCAGACCTTTCTCATAGATCGACTCGACCTGCGGCGGCACGGTGTCGTCCTGGCGGTGGGTCAAATCTTGAGCGCAAGCTGCCGCCGCCGAGAGGAAAATCAAAATGAATGGGTAGCCGCGCATAATTTCTAATAACTAATAATCTTCATCTCTCACTTCACCTTCTTCTCCACACCTCGGTTGTAGGCGTCGAGTGCTTTGCGAAATTCTTCGGGCAGGGCGTGGCCAGCTGTACCGGCCGCCTTGGGAATGCGCCGCACTTCGCTTTTGCCGTCGCCAGCGGCACCGGTCGGGTCATTGGCGGCATCCGAGCTGCCGGTCATGCCCTGGCCGCCCTGGTCGCCGGGCTTTTTACCTTTGCCCTTGCCTTCCTTATCACCCTCCTTGCCTTCTCCTTGCTCCATCATTTTTTCCATCATGTCCATCATGGCACCACCGGACTTGCCACCGCCTTGTTGTTTCTGACGCTCCTTGGAGGCTTCGTAAATTTTCTCAATCACCTCGGTTTGCGCGGCCATGGTGCGACCGCCCGTGTCGTACTCGGCCAACCAGTCCGTGGCCTCGTCCATGATGCTTTCCACTTCCTTGAAAAGACTGATGACCTTGGGGATGGTTTGCTCAATGGTGAGTTGTTGAACGTCGGCGGCTAGCTCGTCTTGGTCGTTCGCAACCTTGGTCGCTCCCTGCTGATGCTTGGCAACCGGGTCGAGCGGCTTGTCTTCAGCAGCTGGGGTAGCAGCTGGGGTAGCAGCTGGGGTAGCGGCTGGGGTAGCGGCTGGGGTAGCGGCTGGGGTAGCGGCTGGGGTAGCGGCTGGGG
>CAIKHZ010000141.1 GCA_903827375.1 Akkermansiaceae bacterium | reverse complement strand
CGATGGTCCTGGCGGTTTGGTCGATCACCCCTGATCCATAGCCAGGGAAATTGAAGGTGAGCATTTCCGCTGTTACCGGCATCATGTCGAATGCAAAACCCGTGACGCTGTAGTTGACCGAACAGCCCACGGTGACGGTAACATCTCCGCTTCCCGCCGCGACGTCATACACGTGATAGTATAGACCGTTGGCGTTATGCTTGGCGTTTTGAGTCGCGCTCACGCCGTCATTGACCGTGGTGGTGAAGGTCACATTCCCACCGTCGCCACTGGCAACAAGGATCGTCAACCTGAAACCCCGACTGCCACCAGTGCGATGCATGGTGAAGATGCCAGGGTTGTCCCCGTTGGCTAGAAGCGGGGCACTCGTCAGCACGTTGCCGTTGTCTGGATCCTGCATCTGCCCGAAATTCCCGTTGCCGGACCACATGCCGTAGTTATCGACTCGCGTGATCGAGGTGATGGCGGCCGGAAGATGTGTCTGGTCGTTCGAGCCGTTGTAGTTGCCGACGTATGACCCATCGCCAGCATTGAGCCCATAAATCGTGTAACCATCCGCTCCGTACTTGGTGCTGCCATTCAGGCCAAGCGCGGCCCCACTCCGCCAAATGGCACCTGTGGTGGCGTCCACACCCACACTCACCGCCGCCTGAACATCACCCGCCCCCATCATGAGCGCAATGATCCCCATACCCGCCATTAGAACGGTGCCAAGCGCGAAGTGTCTGGGAGGGCATCGGTCTAACGATGCAGATTCGCGGCTCGCGGTTCGCGGGTGTTGGATTGTCATGATGTGTTGTTTGTTCCTTACAGGCGGGACGCCCAATCCTGTCAGTTTAGGGCAGGAATTTGTCGCCTAACGCCCGCCGCCTCTTCATCTCTGCTGCCGCAGCGACAAAACGAATTGTAGGCAGCGGCCCAGCCTGGTTTCCCAATTGGAACAGGCGGGGCCGCCGCTGCGCAGCGGCGGCCCCCATGGATTCCGGCGAAAACCAATAACTCCGGAAAGGGACAGGCTCGCATGCGAGCCGATTTTGAAATTTTTGATGATGATGGATGAAAGATAAGGATGTATCGGGAAGCCTCTCTTCAATTCAAAATCAAAAATCCAAAATTTGCCATCTCTTCATCCTCACTCGGTGGCCATCAGGCGGGCGAAGGTTTTCGGATGCGCCGTCATGTAGGTGGCGGGAATGGTCACGGTGATTCGGTCGTAGTCGGTGGTGGCACCGGCAGTCAACGCAACAGCGACGGAGATGCTGCCCTCGGTGCTGGTGCCTCCGCTGGTGCCGACCGTGAAGCCGGTCCAGCCGCTAAGGTCGTCACCGCACTGGACGACCAGCGTTGCGCTTGCCGCCGAGGAGGCCAAGCGATCGAAGGACAGGACCAACGCGCCGCTTCCATCGCGGGTGACAGCGGGCAGCTTGCGCAGGTTGGCAGCTGGATCGCCCAGCGCGCCGGCCCCGAGGATCCAAGCCATGCCGTTTTGAATGCCGTCCTTGTTAGGGTCGGCATTGAAGGCCGGATCCAGCTCGGAGCCGGGACCGCCGGTGAGCCCTTGGTCGTTCGCCCATGAGGCGTAGCCGCCGCCGCTCGTGACGGTGAGCGTGCCGACACCGCTGAAATGCGTGTCGTCGATGGTGGTTGCGCCTGAACCGGTGGCCCCGTAATTGCCGGCCGGCATCACGGTGGCACCGATGATGAGGTTGGCGACTGTGTCCGAAACGCTGCCGAAGTTGAGATCCAGCTTGGCGGTGCTGGCGATGGTCACGGTGGACGCATCGGCCAGACAGGCGTGGGTGATGGAGAGTGTGCCAGCGTTCACCGTGGTATTGCCGGTGTAGGTGTTGACTGCGCTCAAGGTCAGCGTGCCGTTGCCAGTCTTGGTCAACCCGCCGTCCACGGCATGGTCGCCCCCGATCGACGAATGCAACAGCGGGAAGGAAAGACTGATGTTAGTGCTAGCGGAATCGATGATAGCCCCACCATTGCGCACGTTGTAAATGGAATTCTGGAGGATGGAGCCGACCGTGTAAGTGGACTTCAACGTGCCGCCATCGAAATTGAAAATCGAACCATTGGCCACGGCCCCCTCGGCCACCGGCCGGGCGGTGTTGAGCAAGCCGCCGCTGTTGAGATTGAGGGTGCTGTTGCCGCTGCGGCCATAAGGATTGAGCCAGATCGCGGACCCATCCCCATTGACACCTGCGTAGCTGCCCGCCGAAACATTCAAGGTGCCGCTGATGTTCAAAACCCCCAACCCGATGCTGCCACCATTGTTGATTTTGCCACCCACATACACGTTAGATGTCTGTGCCCCGTTGACTACATTGACCACGGCACCGGGCAGAATGTTCATCGTGCCGGTGCCCGCGTTGCTGGATCCGACCGCCAACACGCCGTTGGTAACATGGACCGTGCCGGAAATATTCAACGAGCCTCCGCCGACGGCATTGATTGGGCCGGCGTTATCAATCACCCCGCCCGCTGCGACATCGAGCGTGCCGCCTCTGACGGTGGTGGCACCGCTGTAGGTGTTTGCGGCGGCGAGGATCAGATTGCCCGTGCCATTTTTCGTTAGGCCGGATGTTCCCGCAACGGCCGTGCTGATGGTGACGGCTTTGCCGCCGGCCAAGGCATTGACGGTGATGGTGGGCGTGCTACCGGCGAGGGTCAGGGTGTTGTCGGGCGAGCCACCGTTGTCCAGCAGCCAGCCGGCGGCGGTGCCAGTATCTGTGTCGCCAAAGATCAATGCCCCGGCTGTCTTGGGGGAATCCAGATGCACGGTCGTGTCTGTCGTGATGTCCAGCGTCGAGAAAAAGCTGGTGGTGCCCACTCCGTCGCCGACGAGGTTGTCCAGCCAGTTCGTGGCCGTGCTCCAGTCGCCGCCGGCAGAGTTGGTCCAGGTGAACGCCACAATGTCCGCTGTCAGGCCGGTCGGCTGTGTCAGGGTATAGTTTGCCTGCGACGGCTCGTCGATGGTGCTGGTGGAGGAAACGGATTTGCCGGTCCCCGGTGTCGCGTCGGCGAAGTTGCCGGACATCGTCACCGTCACCGTATCGCTGCTCAGCACTCCGGCGAGCGTGCCGGTGAGGGAGGCAGAGGCATTGCCGTCATAGAGTTTGCTCTGTGCCGTCGCGTCGGGAAGGGTTAGTTCCTTCTTGGCCACCGTTTGGGTCCCCAGAGCCGCCGATACGCTGCCGGTATTGCTGCCGTCGCCTGAGTAAACGGCCACGATGTTGGTGTGAGTCCCCGCCGTCAACGCGTTGAGCGGATCCAGTGTGACGATCGTGGAGCCTCCGGACAGGGTACCCGTGCCCAGTGGGGTGCCGCTGACGCCGCCGTCCTTGACGGATACCGTTCCGGTCGGACTGTTGCCGGTCACTGTCACGGTGAACTGCAGCGCATCGCCGTAGGTCGAGGAGGAAGTCGATGGACGGTGCAGCGCCAGCACGGTGGTGGTGGGCGAGAATCCCGCCTCCACATGCAGGATCAGGTTGCCGCCGCTAAACTGCAAGCTGGCACTGGCATAGGCGGCCAAGCCCGCCCCGCCGATCACGGGATTGAGTGTGGGCGTGCCGCTGACTGTGCCCGTGATGAGCGTGTAATCGCCTGCGCTCAGCGGCGTGGCGGCGTTGTTGTTAACGGTGATGGTGGTGGTATCCAGATTCAAGGTGCCTGCGGATACATTCAACGCTGGGCGCGAGGAATCGCCCGTGAAGGTTGCCGGCGCGAAATTCAAGGTGGTGGGACGGCTTCCCAGATCCACACCCGTTGCGCCGCCCTTCAGAATGGCTGCGTCTGTGGTGCCGCTGGCCGTCAGGCTCGCTCCGGCACCCCACGTATAGCTGGCGTAGGCAGACACATCCAGCGTGGCGCCCGCCGCGATGCTCACTGAGGAGCCGGAGTTCAACGAACCGCTCGAACTCAAGGCCAGCGTGCCGTTGCTGATGGTCGTCGCGCCGTTGTATGTGTTGGCCCTGATGAGAGTCAGTGTGCCGGCACCCAGTTTGGTCAAACCGCCGTCAGTGCCGCTGCCGGAATGCAGCAAGGGTGTATTCCTATCCCCATATCCCACGCTGACGTTGTTGCTTCCTGTATCGAGGACCGCGCCGCCCTCTTTGACGTTGAGGCTGAGGGCCCCGTTGAATGGCAGCGTGGTCGAGGCCGTGAACTGGTAGATGCCCCCATTGAAATTGACGCTGGAACCGGAACCGGCCCCATCGGTTAGAGTGGCTGCCGTGCTCAGCGTACCGCCGTCGAGATTGAGCGTGCCGGGTGCCGATGCGCCATAGGGGTTGAAATACCAAGTGGTGCCGGCTGCGATGTTGACGCTGCCGCCGTTGATCGTGAAGGTGCCGTTGCCAATGCTGCCGCCGCCACCGACAAGTTTGCCGCCGATGTTGAGCCACAGACCGCTGCCGCCCACGTTGAGCGTGCCGCCGCTATTGACGATGTTCGTGCCGCTTCCGGCGGTGCCGGCACCGATGTAGTAATGCCCCGTGCAGGTTACCGAGCCATTAACTTGCAGGGTGCCTCCGCTGCCGGTGCTGATGGGGCCGGCGTTGCTGATCACGCCGCCTGCCGCGACGTCCAAGGTGCCGGCGCTGACCGTCGTGTTGCCACTGTAGGTGTTGTTCGCCATCAGAGACAGCGTGCCGTTGCCCGTCTTGATGATTCCGCGCGAACTGTCGCCGTCAATGATCGGTTGGCTGACGGCGATGTCGCCCGCTGCCGCGTTGAAGGTGCGGGTCGCGCCGACCAAGCTCAGGCCGAGGTTGATCATCTGCGGGCTGCCGCTGTCGTTGACCACATTGCCACCAAGAGCGATGGCCGTGCCTCCCAAGCTGAAGGCATCCGCGCCGCTTTCGAAGACGATGCCACCAAATTTGGCGGGAGATCCGGGACTGCCGAAATTGTTGCTGTTACTCAGGCCCAAGCCGCCGACAAAATGCAGCGTGCCGTCGCTGCCGTCACCCACCGGGGCCGTGCCGCCCCAGTTGCTGCCGTCATTCCAATTGAAGGGAACGCTGCCGCCGCCGGTCCAGACGAGCGGAGCGGCCGGCAAGGCGTCGGTCAACTGGACGTTGTCAATGCCTCCCGCATAGTTTACCCCGCCGGGCGGATTATAGCTGTTGATTAGGACCACTAGCGGGCTCCCGTCATCGCCCGCCGTTGCAGTGTAAGAAACACTCGACACCACGGCCCCGCCATTGGCCAGGCCAGCCACAGTCGCCGTGGCATAGGTCGTGGTGGGCGACGTGCTGGCATTACTTACGAGCCGCAGTTGGGCGCTAAATGCATTCCCGACACTGCAAACGCCGATGACATTCGCGGTGATTGTATAGGTATGCCCCGACTGCATGGTGCCGAGCGTCTGGGCAGTGGCACCAACGGCTCCAGTATCTCCGTTGAGTCGAAGGTAGCGCGATCCGGTAAACACGCCGGGGAAAGGGCTCGGGCCAAAAGCGCCAATTTCTCCGTTCGGCGGTTTTGTAGCAGGCGCGCTACTGGCTTGAATCGGGGTTCCAGTGGAAAGATTCACCCACGGCGGAGCTTCGTACAGGCCGCCGAGTGCGCCGTTGTATAGCGTGCCCGTGGTTTCAAAACTGCCGTTGCTGAGCGCCACCGAGGCATGGGCGGGGATTGAGGTCATGCCAGCGAACGCGGCCAAGGCGAGGAAACCGGGTACACCCCGGAGCGGATTGGGTTGCTGCAGGATTTTGATTTTATGCTGTTTCATGGTGTTTTTGGGGTTTGGTGTTTCATCTGTGGAAAATATGTGGATGCCGGATGCGGGGATTCATGAGGGATCGGTTAGATTGTTTGATGTTATTCGGGGTCGAAGCGATTGTATCGGTAGAGGCTCTTGATCTGCTTTCCCGCGAGGGCGGCTTCAAAAACGTAGAGTTCGTCGATCGCGAGATTCATGTTAGTCATGCGTTGGTCGCCGCACCATCCGCGGGGGAAGAGGGTCAGCGGAATGCTCCACGGATCGGATGTCTTGGTATCCACGCTCAGCCCGCCTTTTGGATTGCCAGAGATGGCAAAAAAATCCTTGATGGGAAACTGGACCATTGATTCAGGCCGGCCGTCGAGATAGCAGGTCAATTCGGGTTCGCCAGATGGGAGTGTGCCACCCCGGTAAACGACGGCAAAATGGTGCCATTCATCGTCATCGATCGGTGTGGCGCTATCGATGAAGTAGGCACCGAACGAGACGCCAGCGACGGTTCCCAGAGGGGTTTTTCGAAGGTATGTTAGGAAAGCTGGGTTCCAATTGAAGGGGCCAAGGTCATGCGATCCCCAGCCGACGATAGCCTGGGCACCGACCTGATTGCGAGGGAGTTTGAGCCAATGGGCAATGGTCCGGGGAGCCTTGCCCGAGATGCCCGCCCAGGCGGTTTTCGCGTCTGCAAAGATGCCGGTCGCATGAAACGCCACCCCGAATCGCCCAGGGGTGGATGAAAAGGCGGAGGGATCTCCTTGGCTTACCAACTCGCTCATCGAACAGGCTGCGGCGGGGTGGCTTCCGTCGGCCGCGATACAAGTCGATGGGTCTCCGTCGAAACTCCAGTGAAGGTAGGGAATGGTCGATGCAAGACGGGTCAGGAAGTGGTCGGGCTCCACTCCAATCATCTGCATGCGTCCGGTCGATCCAACCGCCCGGGCCTCGCCCTGGCTCAAGGTTTCCACGGTGGAGGATTCCCGCCGGGTGTGCACTTCGACTTTGCCCTTGAGGACGTGGATCTCATCGGCTTGATTCGGTCGGGCGCAGATCCCAAACTCGGTCCCGAGATTGCAGAGCATCATTTCGGGTGTCTGGACACGGAATCCAGCGGCCGATGGAGGCACATGAAACCAGGCCACGCCACGGTCCAAGTCGAGCTGTTGCTTGGCATTCAGAGTCAGATCCGCTGGTGCCCTCACGATGGCGCGGATGCCGCTAGGGAAACGCAGTTCCACGGTGCCTTGGGTGAGGACCACACGCGTGCCGATCCCGAGGGTGCCCGGCGCGGGCTGCTGGCCCTTTCCTGCGACGGGGTGAGAAACCTCACAGGTCGAGCCCGGGGTCAAACGGTAGGCAACAGCCCCCTGCATGGCGGGAACGATGAAGTAATGGACTGCCGCCAGCAAAATCAGCGCGGCTGCCGCACCCAGGGCGGCTACTTTCACGATCCATCGCTTCGAGTGTCCACCATTCCCGTAGATGGCACCCAGTGGTTCAGCCCATAGCGCTCCCTCGCTGGCAGTGATGCGCCGGAGGGCAGACTCGATCTGGGCATATTCACAATAAGTTTCCAGCAGGAGCGGGTCGCTCTTGATGAGCGATAAGAGGGCCGCCCGCTCCGCTGCCGAGAGCGTACCGTCAACAAGACCTTGCAGCTGGCTTTCCACGTTGCGGCGATTCATGACGTTGCCTCCTCAACGGCGAGTTTCGCTTTAACACAAATTCGCAGGGCCGCGCGGATCCGGACCAAGGAAACACTGAGCGAATTGGCGCTGCGGTTGAAGATCCGACTGCATTCACGCAGCGACTTATCGTGCTGATGGTGCGCTAAAACCAGCAGGCGATCCTGGTCCGCTAGCTTGCTGAGACAACTCCGAACCGCCGACACCGCCGCGCCGGGGGCTCGGGCTGGAGCCTCCGAAAAACGCTGCAAAATCGCCTGCGCCAGTTCATCGTCGATCACCAACCACTCGCCGCGTCTGCGCTCCGTCAACCACGCCCGGACCTCCCAGTAGGCCACCGCGAGCGCCCATGCCTTGAAATTCGACCCCGCTTGGAACTTCCCTCGTTTCTCCCACAAAACCAAGTTGGTGCGCTGGAGGATGTCATCGACATCCTGACTGCCAGGGATCAACGACACCAGAAAGGCATGCAAAACCCCCTGATGTGCCGTGAGATCCGACACAAAGGCCGGCTCGTCCGTGGTGGATGGCTCGAAACGTTCAGGCATGGCGCAGTTTGTTCTCACTATTAAACAGCGCGAACCCCCTCACTGCCTAATCAATATTTTTCTTTGGTATGGTTGGCGCAGCGTCTGCCGGGATTCACCGAAACACCGAGCAGCGCCAGCGGCAACCGAAATACCGCTCTTGCACCGTGACCGCTTCCCCCTCACTCTGCGCCGCTCATGAGCTGGACGGAATCAACTTTGCGGGGCGCGGCCTCTTGGCAGGCTTTCAAAGCGGGACAATCCTTCTGCGCGGCCGGCGCTGCCAATGTCGCAAAATCCGAGCCCGGCGGCTGGCAGGGCAGTGTTCGGGATGGGCGCCAACTGTGGCGCGTCAGTGTGCGTGTCATCTCTCCAACAGCTCTTGAAACCCGTTGTACTTGCCCGGACAACCAAGCCAGCGGTGCCGTCTGCGCCCATGCCGTCGCCGTCGGACTTGCGGCGCTGCGCGGCAGTCCCGCGGCAAGCAATCAGCCCACGCCGGTCCGCGCCGCCCCCCCGCCTATGGCTTGGGACGTTTTACTGGCTCCCAACTGGCGCGACGCGCTAGTCCGTGGCAGGCTCGCTGCCACCCTCAGCCATAGCGCAGGATCGGTGCCAGCCGACCCGGCCCTCAGCGTTTGGCTGGCCGCTGCGGGCGGCAGCGCCAAATCCCCGCTGCATCTGCAACTCGATGGCGGCGCTCTCGCCAGCTTCCTGGAGGCTCTAACTGGCCACCCCCGCATTTTCGTCGGCAAGGACCGCTGTCCTTTGGAAATCCGCGCGGCCGGCTCGCTCGCCCTCCGTGAAATCATCCACCAGCCGTCCACTTTGCGGCTCATCCCGCAGGCCGAGAGCTGCCAGCGGGTGATCCTCGCCGCCCACTGCTGGCATCTCGCGCCCGACGCTATCACCCACATCGGCCCGGGCCCCATGTCTCCCGGGCTCGCTGCACCCTTGGCCGAGCTCATGGCGGGCCGCTCCGTCGATCTGCCCACGGTGACATTTCTCGCCACTCTTGAAATCTGGCAGCAATGGCTCGCATTTCCCGCAGACTCTTGGCTCGACTCCCTCCACTTCGCCGCCGCCCCCTTCGCTGTGGGCCTCGACCTCGATGGCTCGCTCCAGCACCTCGAAGCCCGCCTCACCATCCTTTATCCAGGCTCACCACCCGTCCCGCCCGGCCAGTCATCCTTGCCAGCCTTTCCTCGCCTCATCGACGAGCAACACTGCGAAATCCGCGATCTTGACTCGGAAAATCGCGCCGCCTCAAAGCTCGCTCATGCCGGATTCCTCCCCGCCGACCCCGCCTCCGGGCTGTGGATCCTCCGCGGCGAATCCGCCATCGTCCACTTCCTCTCCCACTCCCTGCCCGAACTCCACCGCTCCTGGACCGTCTCCCAACGCGATCGCTTCCATATCGCCCAACGCCAAATCGTCCTCGTCGAACCCAAAATCAAGATCCTCTCCTCCGGCCAGGATTGGTTGGATTTCAATTTATCGTTTCAAACGAGCGCTGGGGAGGTCGTTCCCGCTGCCGATATCCGCAGTTTGCTAGCTTCCGGCAAAAATCCCGGCGCAAATCCTAACGCCCGCCGCCTGGTAGTTTCCAGCGACGTTGCCGACCTCATCGACCCGCTCTTTGCCGAGCTGGATGTGCACCAGCAAGGCGGTCATTTCACGGCTTCAGCCCGGAGCGCCGAACTGATCCTCCAACTCCGTAATAAACTCGATAAGTCCCTCACATCCAAGGCCAAAGACATTATTTTCGCGGACCAAAAACCAGCCTCCATCCATGCCAAACTTCGGCCTTACCAATCCCACGGGTCCGGCTGGCTCTGGGACCGCGTCGAACGCTTCGGCGGCGCTCTCCTCGCCGATGATATGGGCCTTGGAAAAACAATTCAAACAATCGTTTTGATCGAGCGATTGTTTGAAAACCTTGCCTCTGCCTCTTTGGCCCGGTCGTCCTGCCCGGTGCCGTCTTTGGCGGGATCCGGCCCGGATGGAACTGTTGCCGAGCCCGTGGTTTTGGTGGTGGCCACCACTTCCTTGTTGGGCAACTGGCGGGCCGAAATCGCCCGATTCGCACCGGCTCGGCTGGTTCGCATCCTGCACGGATCGGGTCGGGATTCCGAACGCGACAAAGTGAGCGGCGGTGAGGTGATCCTGACGAGCTATGCCACATTGACCCGCGATCTGGCTTGGCACCTGCGACGCGAGTACGCCTTGGTGGTGGTCGATGAGGCGAGTTTGATGCGCAATCCCGACACAGATCACGCCAAGGCCCTGGCCAAATTGCGAGCCGTCCGCCGCGTCGCCCTGACCGGTACCCCGGTGGAAAATGGCGTGCGCGACCTGTGGTCCATCTTCCGCTTCATTCTCCCCGGTTGGCTGGGCACCCGCCAGGAATTTCGCGAACGCTACGAATTGCCCCTCGTCTCCGGCGAGCCAATGCCCGCCCTGCTGGAGCGGCTCCGACTCAAAACCGCGCCGTTCATGCTCCGGCGCAACAAGGAGCAAGTCGCACCCGAATTGCCATCCAAACTCATCATCGACGAATTCTGCGACCTCAGCCCGGAGCAACAAAGCGTCTATCGCGAATTGCTCGTCGCCGGCCGCAAACAGGTCGAGGCGATCCAGGATTCCGGCCAGCCCGGTGCCGCTCGCATGCGTCTGCTCACCGCCCTGTTGCGCTTGCGACAGACTTGCTGCGACTTGGCATTGCTCGGTGACGAGCGTTTTAAACGACTGCTTATTGCCCAGCGATCGGCCAAGTTGCAGCGCCTCTTGGAATTGCTTGATGAGGCTAGGGTCGGAGATCACAAGGTGCTTGTATTCAGTCAGTTCCAGACACAATTACTAGAAATCGAGAATTGCCTGTTGGAGCGCGGCCAGACCAGTTTGCGGCTAGACGGACAGACTCGCAACCGTCAGGAATTGGTTGATCGCTTTCAGTCCACGGAGGGTCCTCCGGTATTTTTGATCAGTCTCAAGGCCGGTGGCTACGGCCTCAATCTCACAGCCGCTGATACCGTCATCCACTTCGACCCATGGTGGAATCCAGCCGCTGAGAGCCAGGCGAGCGATCGCGCCCACCGGATCGGGCAGACCCGCCCGGTGACGGTGTACCGCCTGCTCACCCGTGGCACGGTCGAGGAGAAAGTCCTCCGCCTGCAGGCCAAAAAGCGCAGTTTGGCCGCCGCCATCGATGAGGCCGGTCTGAGCGAGGATTCTGGCTTGAGCGAGGCGGATCTGCGGGCAATGCTGGACGAGGGGGCGGCACCACGACCTACACTCTCATGATCACCGCCGGCATGCCCCACGGATCCCTGTCCAATGGGGGCGCTTGCCGGAAATCCCTAACGGCACGTCCAAAACCCCGGGAATCGTCGTAACTAACGCAAATCAGCCTTTCCACCCTGATGCCGAAGGGCTTAAATCCTCCGCGTTCACTTGATCGCGTGAAATCATCATGACCCACCACCACGCAAAATTCTACGCCCATGAACCCCGCCGGGATGGCGGGGAAGGCGTGGATCGCGTGGCGCGGGCACGTTTGACTGCCTAATTTTCAATATTCCCAATGGACCACGCCACCCACAACAAAATCGTCTCCTTCAACTGGACCATCGCTGACGACTGCCTCCGCGACGTCTTTGTCCGTGGAAAATACCGCGATGTCATCCTGTGGTCGCCTTTTGGTTAAGGAAGCGTCTCAATCAAGTCTAAAATCAAACAAACCGATGTTAATCCGTAATCTTAAAGTATCTCACCTTTTGTCCTTCGGTCCGACGGGTATCGACCTGCCGATGCGTCCATTGAACGTCCTGATCGGTGCGAACGGCTCGGGAAAATCGAACTTCGTTGAAGTCTTGTCCCTGCTCAAATCAGCACCCAGAGAACTCTCTGAACCGATTAAGGCAATGGGTGGTGTGAGAGAGTGGCTTTGGAAAGACAGAGGTAGATCACACGAGGCGCTGATTGAGGTTTCAGTTTCACATCCAGGAGGACAGATGGGATTGCGCCATATTCTAGCTTTTGGAGAGAATGGAATGCGATTTGAGGTTACTGATGAAACCATTGAAAACGAATTGCCCTATGCGTATTCCGAGGGAGATACTAATCCCTATTACCGTTACAACCGTGGTAATCCGGCAGTCCGGGACGGTATAGAAGCCGAACGCAAGCTTCCACGCGAACAGGTTCGCCCCGAAGAATCCATTCTTTCACAACTGAAAGATCCCGAACGCTACCCTGAACTTGCCCGGCTACAGGACGTCTATTCTGAAATTCGTTTTTTCCGGAACTGGTGTTTTGGTCCTAACGCGTCGTTCCGCCGGGAGCAGAGCACTCATGGAAGAAGTGATTTTCTGTCGGATGGTGGAGAAAATCTAGCCTTGGTTCTATCCAAGATCCGAAACCGGCTGGGAACTGAGCTCTTGGTTTCCATGCAAAAGCTTTTTGATGGCATCAAAAATATTGGTTTCGAAATCGACGGCGGAAACGTCCAAATGTTTTTGGAGGAGGCTGATGGACGATTCATTCCCGCGGCCCGGCTTTCTGATGGCACCCTGCGTTATCTCGCTTTGCTGGCAATTCTTCTTCATCCTGAACCGCCGCCTCTCATCGTCATAGAAGAACCGGAACTCGGGCTTCATCCGGATGTGATTCCACATATCGCAGAACTACTCCAAAAAGCATCGGCGAGAACCCAGTTGGTAGTGACGACCCACTCGCGCGTGCTGGTAGATGCTCTGGGAGACGATCCCGAATGCGTGGTCGTGTGCGAGAAGCACAACGGGCAATCCACCTTCGAGCGACTGGATGGTCCCCGAATGCAGGATTGGTTGACGCGCTATTCACTGGGAGAGCTATGGAGCATTGGCGAACTGGGAGGGAATCGCTGGTGAAAATCAAACTCTACATCGAAGGCGGCGGCGATGGTCCTGAACTGGATCAGTCATTCCGCGAGGGCTGGACGGCGTTTTTCGTGAACGCCGGTTTTGAGGGGCGGATGCCACGCCCCGTCCGAGGCAAAGGACGGAAAAGAACTTATGATCTCTATCAGACGGCTTTACGGAACAGAAAGCCAAACGAACTGCCACTGCTCCTTGTCGATAGTGAGGATCTGGTCGGCGAAGGTCGGACGGAATGGGCGCACCTGAAGGAGCGAGATGGATGGGAGCGCCCCAGTGGTGCGATGGACGAGGATGTCTTCCTAATGGTCTGTTGCATGGAGACTTGGTTTCTCGCAGACCGTGAGGCCTTGAAACGGTTCTTCCATGACTGCTGGCGTGACAATGCTTTGCCGCAATGGCCGAATCTGGAAGCGATCTCGAAAGACATGGTTTTTGAAAAGCTTGCACTGGCGACGGCAGTTTGCGGCAAGAAAGCCTATGCCAAAGGAAAGCGTTCATTCGAGATTTTGAAAGTGATCGATCCGGCCATCGTCGAGGCGAAGTGCCCCGGAGCGAAGCGCTTGCTGGACCGGCTGCGAACGAATTGACGCCATGGTCACCAACACCAAAGAATCCGCCCTCGAAGCCTGCATCGAACGCCACCTCACCGGCGGCGTGAGCGTGATGCCTCCCCCAGGAACACCGTTGACGGACGATGTAGGCGTTTATCAAACCGCCAAGGGCGCGGGCTAATCAAGCACTCGTTCACCGACGCTGGGTCCATGAAATGCCATTCCCACGGTCTGTGACCGTCTCGAGACCATGAACGGCCATGAATTCAGTGAAAGTCCATCAGCCGATCCCCGTATGGGACGTGGCAGATGCGCTCTGAGATTCCCGGCCGATCAAAACCATCCGATCAACATATTTTTAGAGACATACCGTGGTGATGTGGTGAACCGATTCGGCACAAATTTTTCTAACCAATGATGAATAACAAACTGATAGGAATTGCCGGCGCTTTGTTCGCTGGTTTCACCCCATGTGCATTGGCCCAGTATCCGGGTTGGCAGCATCAGGGAGCTTTCTTTATTCTAACCACTCCGGAGGGTGCCGACCTGCCATCTGCGGCGAGCGAAAAGAACTTCCCCCTGCTGTTGCGCTTGAACAAGGACACCTTTGATTTTAGCCAAGCCAAGGCCGATGGCGCGGACCTGCGGGTTTCCGCCGCCGGTCAACCGCTTTCCTATCAGATAGAAAAATGGGATGCCGCCAGTGGCACGGCCAGCGTGTGGGTGAGGATACCGGAGGTCAAGGGCAACGCGCAGCAGGAGATAAAACTGCATTGGGGGAAGGCCGACGCCGCCAGCGAAAGCAAGGGTGCCGCCGTGTTCAACGCGGACAACGGATTTGTGACGGTCATGCACATGGACGAAGCGCTCAAGGATGAGGTTGGGACAATCTCACCGCTGAATGTCGGCTCGACCGCTGCCACCGGGGTCATCGGCAACGGCAGAAATTTTGTGGCAGGGAAGGGGATTGATGGCGGTTCCCATATCAAGAACTTCCCGTTCAGCAACAACCCGTTCTCCTTCGGTTGCTGGTTCCGCGCCGATGCGGCCGGCCCAACAGTCATATATTTCGGGAATTACCCTAACAGATACAAGGTTGGCAGTGGATCCGGTGATGAGGTGTCTCTCACGATGGGCTCTCCGCCGAGCATTTCCTGGGCTTCGGATGGCCCGGGGGGTGCGGCCGCCACCACCGAGCCGGCGCTAAGCCGCTGGTATCATGCGGCCGCTACCTATGCTAACGGAACCAGCAGGATCTACGTCAATGGCAAGCAGGAAGCCAGCCGTCCGGGCGAGCCGAACACGATGTCGATCTTGAACGACGTCACGATGACGATTGGTGGGATGCGCGGAAGTTATCAATTTTCCGGCGACATTGACGAGGTGCGGCTTTCGAGTGTGGAGCGTTCGGCGGACTGGATGCGCATGGAATACGAGAACCAGAGAGCTGGCCAATCGCTGGTTGGCTGCTTGGTGCAGGCGGGCAACACGTTTGCGGTCGCCCCGGGAGTGATCCAACTCGATGAGGGGAAAATCCTGACGGTTACCGCTCAGGCCGGGGGAGCCCGCAAGCTCTATTGGATCGTCAAACGCGACGGCGCGGAGACGGTGGTAGCGGTCGATCAATTCAGCTATGCCCTGGACTCCGGCCGGGTGGTGGGCGATACGGATTATGTGTTGCAGGTCAAGGCCGTCTATCCGAATGAGGTCAAGACGCGCGACATCGCCGTGAAGATCAAGGAGCAAATCCCGGAACCGGTGGTGGCTCTGAATGCCCCTGCCGCATGGAACGGTCGCGACACCATCGAGGTGATCCCAGCCATCAGTAACCTCGCGGCTATGAAAGCAAAGGGCTCGGGCAGCTTGACCTACAAGTGGAGTGTGGCAGGTGGTGCGGTCATCAAAGAGGTGGCACCGGATCGATTGATCCTCAAACGCTCTCAGTGCAGCAATAAAATCACCGTTAGACTAGCGCTCGGCAACGGTGGCGCGGACACCATCGCCACGACGTCCATCCAGGTGAGCGAACCCAAGCAGGACGCCTGGGTCCAGCGTGTGCCCGCCAAGGACGAGCAGCCCGAAGACAACCAGTTTTACGCCCGAGACGACAAAAACGAAGGCACGCTGTTTTACAACGGTACACTTGCGCAGGCCGCCGACGCCGTGTTCCTCAAACTTTTTGCCGACGACAAACTCATCAAAACTGAGAGCCTGATCCCCGCAGCCGATAAGTCCTATGCGTTCACCCTCAAACTCAAAGCGGGCCTCATCCAGTACAAAGTCGAGTTCGGCATCAAGTTAGGTGCCACTGAAAAAGTGGAGAAAACCGTCAAAAACCTGCTTTGCGGTGACGCCTATCTCATTGATGGCCAGTCGAATGCGGAAGCTGGCGGACCGAACAATGGCCCCGATGAGGACCCTGTCACACCTATCAATAACTGGATTCGCAGCTATGGAAACCAGCTTGAGGGAACCATCAAAGGCGGCTGGGGCAACGCGGTGCGCATGCACATCTGGGGACGCCCGAATTGTGGCGATCACTCGATTGGGTCCTGGGGCATGGTGCTCGCCACCAATCTGGTCCAAAAATACTCCATCCCCGTTTGCTTCATCAACGGGGCTTATGGCGGCACCCCTATCTGGCACCACCAACCGAATCCTGCCAACCACTCCGATGCGAGCGGCGCTTTCTATCAGAATCGATACAAGATCTACGGCTGCATGCTCACACGGGTGAGAGCCGCCAAACTCACCCACGGCATCCGCGGTGTATTCTGGCACCAGGGAGAGAACGACAGTGGTGCCGGCGCACCCACTGGCGACTGGAATTACAAGTCCTATCAGCAGGACTTCATCGACATGACGGCGGCTTGGAAACAGGACTATCCAAACATCAAGAACTTTTATGTCTATCAGATATGGCCGCTCCCTTGCGGCATGGGTCCCAAAGACGACCAAATCCGCGAGGCGCAGCGCACATTGCCCGCGCTCTTTTCCAACCTCCGGGTGATGTCCACCATTGGTGCCGCCTCCGAACATGCGGGCCGCGGGTCCTGCCATTTCGACCTGGCAACCTATGCCAAATTTGGGATGTATATGAGCCCGCTCGTCGAGCAGGACATTTATGGGTTCAAACCGCAACAACCGATCACCGCGCCAGATATCAAGCGCGCTTGGTTCACCAGCGCCGCCAAAAGCGAGATTGCGCTGGATTTCGGCCAACCGGTGGTCTGGAACGATGATTGCAAAGCCAGTATCTATCTGGATGGCGTCATCGCCCCCATCAACACCGGCAAGGCTGAGGGCAACCTCGTCACCCTTCAGTTGTCCAAGCCCGGAAGTGCGAAAACCATCACCTATCTAACGGGCAAGGACTGGGACGGCAAACCGGAGAAACTACTCATCGGTGCCAACGGCATCGGGGCGTTGACCTTTGCCGATGTCCCCATCGCGCCCCAGGGCAAGTGAGCAGAGCCAATCCAGCCACCTAGCAGCCTTCTCTTGCGCATCTCATGGCCAAATTTGAGCAAGATGTGGTATCCAATTCATTCGTGCGGTCGGAGTATCACAAAGATCGAAACAACTGGAGCCGTACTGCCGTAATAGAATCTTCAAGCCAAAAATCACATGGACACCGCTAACATCATCACCCGAGACCCGCATTCCCGCCGCGCATTTCTGCGGCAATCGGCCGCCGCCGCCGCAGCGTTCGCAGTGCCAACCATCATTCCATCCTCGGCACGCGGGGCTGATGGTCAGACGGCCCCGAGCAACCGGATTACCGTCGGATTCATCGGCACAGGTGATCACGGCACGGGCTGGAACCTACCGCCCTTCCTCAACCACAAGGACGCCCGGGTGGTGGCGGTTTGCGATGTGGACAACAGTCACATGGAGCGGGCCAAGGGGATGGTTAACCGGCACTACAAGAACGAGGATTGCTTTTCGACTCGGGATTTCCGTGAGGTGCTGGCCCGCAAGGATATCGACACGGTGATGATCTCAACGCCCGACCACTGGCATACCATCATCAGCCTGTTGGCGATCGAAGCCGGCAAGGACGTGCAGTGCGAAAAGCCGACTCTAACCATCCACGAGGGGAAAGTTCTGACCGATGCGGTTCGCAAACACAAGAAGGTCTTCCAAACGAGTACCGAGGACCGCTCGGTGGTGGAATATCATCGCATGGCTGAGTTGGTGCGCAACGGCCGTATTGGCAAGCTCCAACGGATCGAGGTGATCCTGCCCAAACAACCGGCTGGTCCGGGCGATGCCACCCCGCAACCCGTGCCGGCCGGCCTCGATTATGAGATGTGGCTGGGGCCAGCCCCGGACGCGCCCTACACCAAGGACCGGGTGCACTACAATTTCCGGTGGATCCAGGACTATTCCGGTGGGATCATCTGCGACTGGGGGGCTCATCTGTTTGACACGGCGCAGTGGGCCAATGACACCGAGCGCAGCGGACCGCTGGAGATTGAAGGTCGCGGCACATATTGGCAGGGTGGGCTTTACAACACCGTCAAAGACTATGACGTTACCTTTCGTTATGCCAATGGTGTGGTCATGACTTGCAAGCCCGGTGAGCCGAGCATCAAGTTCATCGGCACCGACGGTTGGGTCGGCAACAGCGGTTGGCGTGCTCCCGTGCAGGCCAGTTCAGCTAAAATCCTCGAGTCTGTCATCGGCCCCGAGGAACTCCATCTCTATACCAATCCTCAGGGCGAACACGACGATTTCCTGCAATGCTTCAAAAGCCGCAAGGATCCCTATTTTCCGGTGGATATCGGCCACAGGGTCAGCACCGTCTGTCATCTCGCTAATATATCTATCAAACTCGGCCGCAAGCTCAAGTGGGATCCCGTGGCTGAGCTTTTCTCTGGAGATGCCGAGGCTAACGCGATGCTCGACCGGCCGCGCCGAACCCCCTGGCAATTGCCAAAGATCTGACGCCTGATGTGCGTGCCAGATTCGACGATTCAGGCCTAACCAGCGCTCCATCATGCACACGGCGACTGAGCGCTTGGCTGCCATGAGTGAATTCCTTATCATCATCAAACGTTCCATGAAAAATATCATCATTCGCTCTTTTACCCTGTCTCTTTTCTGGCATACTTAGGAAGTGCGTCAGCGGGTGTAGCCCAAAAAGAAGCCGAAGATGAAAATGATGATACAGGAAACGAACGTGAAAACTTGGGTATAACGGCTTATCATGCCGATTTTGTCCGCCTGATGGATGCCATCCCGGCTCAGGGATTCAACGAGTATCTGAGCATTGTCCAAATATTGATGATACATGGGAAGGAAATGCGTGACCAATTCCTTGTCTGCCGATTTTCGATCGCCGGATTCGCTCATCAAGAGAATCACGTCACGTGATTTGAGGCAATCAGTCCTCTCTGCCATGACCTTATCGAATAATTGCTGATTCACGGCTGTGGCAGCCATGCGGCGACACGCATCCAGCTCAGCTTGGGTCCACTCGGAGTACGCAAGAACCTCGGCTTTTTCCTTCTGGAATTCCTCGCTATCTTTGGCATTTACGGCTCGCATTAGATGCACAAATGCCTCGCCGCGAGTTTGATTAGCCAGCGCCATATGCGATAGAGAGGGCAACGTATTCTCTGCGATCGCCCGACTTTCTCTAAATAAGAATCCTGAGCCAATCATCCCAATACTTGCCATCGCCAGGCATAATACCAAGGCGGTAATGATTGATCTGATCCATAAAATACTCCCATTTTGCTTCATATTGCTGCTGCTTGAAGCAGTTGACGTGGCTGGGCACCTGATGGTTACAATTCTTTTGACGGACCATCACGGCACGAGTGCCCGAGGCAAGAGGCCACCGCAGCGGCCTCAAGATCGTCCTAAAAGCGATTTGTAACTTTTCAGGCTCTCGTGGCTCAGTCCTTGTACGCGCCTTGCCTCGGCCTGCACGAAATCTATCACACCTCTTATGAAATCATTCACCAGTCTATCGCTAGCCGTGTTGCTGGCTTGCTCCTGCCACAAGAAGGATGGCCTCGCCCCGCCCGGGGCGAGCACCCCCGCAATTGCGGTAAAATCAACCCCCGCCACCCTGGAAGCCCACCAGGCTACGGAGGAGGTGGTCGGCACCGTGCGCTCGAAACTTCGCGCCGTGATCGAGGCCAAAGTCAGTGGGCGCCTCCTCCAATACTTGGTCGCCCCAGGCCAACTGGTGAAATCCGGCGATCTGCTCGCCGAGTTGGATGTGCAGGAAATCCGCGCCAGGCAGGAGCAAGCCAAGGCCATGTTGGATCAGGCACAGCGCGATTTTGGCCGCCAACAACAACTCATCGCCAGTAAGGCCACCAGCCAGCAGGAACTCGATGCCGCCGCCGCCCGTGTCAAGGTGACCACCGCCGGACTTAACGAAGCGGAAACCATGCTCGGCTATGCCAAAGTCACCGCGCCATTTGATGGAGTCATCACCCGCAAGCTCGCCGATGTGGGCGACTTGGCCATGCCGGGCAAGCCGCTGATGGAAATGGAAGCCCCGGCAAATCTACGTTTTGAAACCGACCTGCCGGAAAGCCTGCTAGGCGATGTCAAGTCGGGTGCGATTCTCCCGGTCACGATTCCCACCTTGCCAAAACCGCTTGCCGCCACCGTCTCGGAAATCTCTCCGGTGGCCGATGCCGTCAGCCGCACGTTTCTGGTGAAGCTGGACCTGCCAACAGCCGCTGGCCTTCGCCCTGGGCAGTTCGGCCGAGTTGCGGTACCAGTGGCACAAACCCAGTTGTTGCTAGTTCCTGGCCGATCCGTGATTAGGCGAGGGCAGATGGAGGCAGTCTTCGTTGTTAGGGAGGGTCATGCCACACTGCGCCTCGTCAAAACGGGCAAACTGTTGGATGATAAAATCGAAATCCTCTCCGGTCTTGAGCCCGGCGATCCGGTCGTGACGAGCGACGCCTCCCACCTCACCGACGGCCAACCTGTGACTGCGCAGCCATGAGCGATTCATCATCCAAGCCGCATGCTCTTGGCATCGCGGGCCGCATCGCCGCCGTGTTTATCGACTCCAAGCTCACACCGCTGATCATCGTCGCTGCGGTTTTGCTAGGTGGGGCCGCCATCGTGCTGTTGCCTCGTGAAGAGGAGCCGCAAATCAAGGTGCCCATGGTCGATGTGATGGTGGCCATGCCCGGTTCCAGTTCCAAGGAAGTCGAGGAACGGGCGACCCGCCCGATGGAGAAACTGCTCTGGGAGTTGCCCGGGGTGGAATACATCTATTCCACCTCCCGGGATAGTGAGAGCCTGATCATCGTGCGCTTCAAGGTCGGTGAGGATCCGCAATCCAGCTTGGTCAAGCTCACCGAGAAACTCCGCTCTAACTTTGATCGCATCCCGCCCGGAGTTGCCTCGCCGCTGATCAAACCCAAGAGCATAGATGACGTGCCGATTCTGGGACTTACTTTTCACAGTGCCCGTTATGATCATCTCATGTTGCGGCGACTCGCCGCGCAAGTCGAGGAATCCATCAAGCAAGTGCCGTTAGTGGCAGAGACCACGCTCATTGGCGGGGCTCGCAAGGCCGTTCGCGTGATCCTCGATCCCGTTAGGCTGGCTTCCCGCAGCCTCAGTCCGGCGGGCATTGTGCCGATGTTGCAACAATCGAACCGGCAGTACCGCGCTGGCGGCCTCACCACCGCCAACCGCGAAGTCCTTGTGGAGACGGGTGCCTTTTTGAAAACCGCAGACGATGTGGGCAATGTGGTCATCGGTGTGTTCAGCGGGCGTCCGGTCTATCTGCGCGAAGTGGCGGACATCCTCGATGGCAGTGAGGAAACCAATCAATATGTGTTGTTTGGTTCAGGAAATCACATGGAAGAACCCGCCGTTACCCTCAGCATTGCCAAGCGCCCTGGTGCCAATGCCATTGCCGTCGCCGACGATGTGCTCCTCAAGGTCGAGCTGCTCAAAGGCAAGCTTATTCCTGCGGATGTGACGGTTGACGTGACCCGCAACTATGGCGAGACTGCGGCGGAGAAATCCAACGAACTGTTATTTCACATGGGCATCGCCATTTTCAGTGTCACCTTGCTGATTTGGCTCACCCTTGGTTGGCGCGAGTCGGGCATCGTGGCGGTGGCCATCCCCGCCACTCTAGCGCTCACCCTGTTAATATTTTACCTGTATGGTTTCACGCTCAATCGCATCACCCTTTTCGCGCTGATTTTCAGCATCGGCATCCTCGTCGATGACGCCATCGTGGTGGTGGAAAACATCGTCCGACATTTCCACCTGCCGGGTAACCACGGACGGAATTGGTCGGCCATCGCGGTGGAGGCGGTCAATGAAGTGGGCAATCCCACGATTCTGGCCACCTTTGCGGTGATTGCCGCGG